>NZ_KI783301.1:2914697-3221416 GCF_000510645.1 Thermicanus aegyptius DSM 12793
GCCACCTATATTCATCCATTTATGGAAGTAAGCGATTCGAAAATGGCTCAATTTTTAAGTGATCGACCTGGCTCAATTTATTGTTGACAAAAACAATAATTTTACTGGAGAAAGAATATCGATTTAGATATTTGCTGTTGCGTTTTTCGATGCTTTTTTCTTTTGCTCTCTGATTAAGAATGGCATCTACTGCTTGAAAATCCTCATGGCTGATAATTGCCTCATGATGGTTTTCTACTAGATACATATTTTTCTCACCATAATTAGTGTGCCTGTTAAAATGGCTGTCAGTATAAGTCTTTTGTAAAATAACATCGCCAGTATATTTTTCATTGGTCAGAATCCCTCGAATCGTAGTAGCTGTCCAACGACCGCGTCTTTTTGAAGGGATACCCTTTTGATTAAGATCATTTGCAACTTTCTGTGTACCTTTTCCCGATAATACCTCTGCAAAAATATACTTCACAACTTCAGCCTGCTTGGGGTTTACTATCATCTGACCGTCAATATTTTGATACCCATATGGTGGGTAGGAAATTTTAAAGGTTCCGTTTTGAAATCGTCTTTGAATTGCCCACTTAGTATTTTCTGAAATGGAAATTGACTCACTTTCTGCAAGCCCACTTAAAATGGAGAGCATCAATTCACTTTCCATTGAACCCGTATTGATATTTTCCTTCTCAAAATAGATATGAACCCCAAGGTCTATCAGTTTTCGAACCATCTCCAAGCAGTCTGTAGTATTTCTCGCAAATCGGCTGATGGACTTTGTAATAATTAAGTCAATCCTTCCAGTTTCACAGTCTGATAACATTCTAAGCAGGTCAGAGCGGTTTTCCTTTTTCGTGCCACTGATTCCCTCGTCATAATATAAGCCTGCATATTCCCATTCTGGATTCGCCTTTATATAAGTCTCATAATGAGCCTTTTGCGCTTGCAAGCTGACTAGCTGTTCATTACTATCTGTTGAAACTCGGCAGTAGGCAACTACTCGTGTTTTTGGCTTAATAAAAGAGTTGGCTAGATTCCCTTCTATTTTCGTTATCTTTTTCATCCTCTCACCTCCTTCTTGGTAGGTCACATATTACCTCTGAAACCCTTATATATCAACGGTTTCAGGGCATTATCTCAGCTAAAAAGGGGGAGAATGTTTGGCGATTGAGTGCATCTATCTTGTTGAATTCTACTTCAGTTATTAAGCCTTTTTCGAGCATCTTTCTCAGCAATTTTTCTGCCTGAATATAATCAAACTCACGTTGTAACTGTTCCTGTGACACTCTCTTAAGTGCGGTGGTGTTTTTGTCTATAACCTCATCCGAGATCTTCGTAACTTTTTTATCCTCGTGCTGATTCACTAGGAATCACCTCCTACCTAATAGCCGTGGGAACAGGTCGAAGTTGAGGATTTGTAGAATTTAATTAAATCAAGGCATAAAAAAAGAGCCTGCAAGGGAAGAACCCCCGCAGGCTAGATAAATTAATAGTTTAATATTTTATTTAGGAATCTCGATGATTTTTAACTCGCTCAATTTGTTAATCATACTTAATAAATGCATCCGTAAAGCCTGCCTTTTTAGCCTTGGCAAGCTGTGCCTCAGCATTTGCTTTGTCCGAATATGCACCAATTTGCACACGGTAATATTTCTTATTCACCAGCTCAACTGTTTTATTTTCAGCACTTAATAGTTTCTTCACATCCACTCGAAAGGTGTCCATACTCTTCCCATGTTTAGGAAACCAGTGCATCACATCCCCATGATTGCTGGCAATGCCTCGTTTATAACCTTCGCTATGGCAGATGATATCCTTCTCACTAAACCTATAGAGTTTGCAGAGATATACACAAAGCTCTACAGATTCCTTATAAACGGCAGAAAAATACGAGGCATCGGTTAGACTGTCCTCGCAGATTTCAAATCCTATATGAGTATTGTTCGCAGCTCCGCCAGCATGCCAACCTCGGTGATTCCAAGGCAATGTTTGATAGGTGGCAATAGAGCCATCTGCTAATTTACCAATAAAGGCATGAACACAAACTTGACGACCTCCAGGTTTATCTTGATTCCAATGGTTGTTGTACTGGTTCTTTCCAAGCAAACCGTCGTCTGGGCCAACATATCGCTTGAGCCACGGGTTATTGGCTCCGGTCGAGTGAACCATAATACCCTTTGGCGTTATGGTTTTACCCGCTTTGAAGCAGGCATTGTTCGTAAGTAATAGTTTGCGTAACTTCATTAAAATCACCTCTAATCAAATATTAAGTCAATCATCTTCCACCACCAGGCTTAGGCGGTTCCCCATCACGTCCATGTAGTTGCTGTAAAACCGATTTTAGGTTTTCTGGAATAGGCAGTCCAATATGTCCAGCGTTCTCTAAAATGGATACTCCTTCATTACTTAGGTAGAAAAAGATTACTGCTGTTCGTAAAATGCCACTGTTTTCTCCAATACTAACCAAAATTTGTGTATCGATAATATGAGCGATGCCTACCATTATAAAGATGAGTACCTTTTTGAAAATTCCCTTAGCACCGATTTCGCTATACAGTTTTTTGTTTACAATTGCACAAAAGACACCTGTCAGGTAGTCAATGATCACAAAGGCTACCAGTGCATAGAGAAATCCGTCATAACCTCCGAGAAACCATCCAAGAAATCCACCGACTGCGGCAATAGCCAGCTGTATCCAATTCCAAATCTCTTTCATTAATAGACACCTCCATTTCGTGTATTTCCATATATAAAAGCGCCCTTGCAGATGACAAGAGCGCTGAATATTACCTTTACATTATTTGAATTAGATCATGAATTTGTTGCATTACATCCGCCTTTGGTCGTCCTGTACCGAAAGGTAGCCATGTGACTGGTGGTATATCGAATGCCTGCGAAGAATCAAAGCCATTAATCATTATAATAATTGAATCAATAGCCTTGCGTATTTCAACGATATGAAATGGCCAATTCTTAACAGTGGTCTTTCCTGTGATGATCTCCTCTTTCCAAGTCACAGGAGATAGATTGTAATAGCTACGCACTCTATTTACAGCAGTTCGAAGCGTCTGAATATGTGCTGCCTTCACGTGTGTCACATTTGGAGTGATGATTTCAAAAGGTAATGCCAATATCGTAAAAGTACGAACAACTTCTATACTTGCTGATTCGATATCACTGTCAAGACAACGGAAGGTAACCGTATGATTACCTGCAGAAAGCGGTTCAGCTTGGTAAATTGTCTTGACCCCATTACCAAGATAGCCGCTTACAGAAAACCGCTCAGGATTGTCTACGCTGTTTTGCCATGAACCAGAGTCAATCCTTACCTCCACTATTTGTGTTTGTCCATCCGGTTCAATTCCTGTTGTGATCATAAAACGTGGTGTAGCATTATAAGTAAAATTGCCAGACATTGGACAGTCCACTATCGGTGCTACAGGCGGGCTGTTTTTCTTTACCGCGTTACTAACAACATAGGCAGACACTGCATCAAGTGCATCTGTGACGCTGATTCGATAACGAGTATATCTACCGGCAACCTGTGAGGCATTTACCTGAAGAGTGCCTGAAGTCGCATTGGAAATAACTGTCGTCAGTGCTTCATAAGCAGACCAATTTAGTCCATCTATCGAAGTGGCCTGTTGAATAACATATTGCTTGATGGAGCTGGTTCCAGGTACCGTTCCACTCCACGAAAGGTTTATTGTATTTACTTCATAGATAGGAGGGTTTGCGGTAAAAGAAGTCGGCGGTATTGGTAGTATGTTTTTACGAACAGTATTACTGGTAATAGTCCAGCCTGAGTAAAAATCCTCTCCAGCTGTACCACGGGTTCTTATTCGGAACCGACGATAATGACCACGTGTAGCAGGTGGACTGACATTTAAAATACTGCTTGTTGCAGAAGTATTGACTATCGCCAATGCCAACCAAGCACCCCAATTGCTATTATCTGGCGAATCACTATATTGTATTTCGTAGGAAGTGATGGGATTACCTGCGCCACCAGCTGCTCCACTCCACGAAAGAGTAACGTTTCCTTCAGATAATGTTGCACTTACCGTGCAGGCAGTCGGTGCTGCACAGGCAGTGATGTTGCAATAAATGCTATTACTGATTTTCTCTATTGAGTAAACATCAAATGTGTCAATTGTCCAAATACCAAATTGTGTATATGTTCCTGGGGTCCTCGATACAATTGGATTATAGCTACCACCGCTTGCTGCCAATGTCAACATGGTCAACACATTCCACGCACTCCATGTGCTGTTATCCGTGGATGTGCGACTGGCAATTTGATACCCCTTAATTGGACTGGTACCGCTAGACGCTCCGCTCCAAGTAAGTGTGATAGTCTCATTACTATATGCCGCAGGGGAGGCAACAGCAGTCGTTGCTGGCTTTGGTACCGTATTCCTGCGGACGCTGTTTGTGGATACTTTCCAGCTAGAGTAATAACTAGCTCCTGCTGTACCACGGGTTCGTACACGAAATCTTCGGTAATTACCTCGCGTTGAGGGCGGTGCTACTGATACACTGCCACTTGATGCTGTGGTGGTCACAGTTGTCAGAGCAGTCCATGCTCCCCATGTGATGTTATCGGCAGAATCACTATATTGAATCTCATAACTAGAAATCGTATTATTGATGCCCCCAGAAGCACCACTCCAAGAAAGAGTCACATCCCCTTCCGCAAGTGTCGGGGAAACCGTACAAGATGTCGGTGCTCCACATGCTGTAGTAAGCAATGGAGAGCTTAATACCGTATAACTCGAATTGGTAATTACACCAGAGGATAATGGCAATCGCCCATCAGATACCACTTTGAATGTGACTGGCTGGGTTGCATTACCTGTAGTAGAAGCACAGGTCACCGAAACATACCTGAGTCTTGGTGTAGTTCCATCCCAGTTATCCCCGTCCGCCGCTTTGATTCGCACCTGCGAAGAAGATCCATTTACAGTCATTGTACAAAGCAATGCATAACCATTATGGATGAAGGAACCTGAAGAACCCAATGCAGCGGATATGGTAAAGTTGTATGTCATCTGGCTATTATTAGGTCGGCTTTTAGTATAAGTAATCGTGTAATAAACGGTCGGGCTGGAACCCGCCTGCAGAGTGATGCCGTTAATATCCGCCACTTATATTCACCTCCTATTCATAAACCGCAGAAACTAGCGAGTTTACCAACCCGCAAAGACTAGTATTCAACCGAGTATCAATAATGTTATTTGCTGAAATCGATGTAGCAGCTGAAGGTATTAGAACATCAGCAATACCTAGTTCATAGACATCGCTTGTTCTTGTCAATTCCGGAGCTATGGGCGATGCCGTTGGAGTACCAGTAACAATGGCGAGCTGAATGCTTCTCGTAATTTGACTTAAACGAACCACAACCCTGTCTATGCGAGGATTGCTCCCAGCTGCTGTAGCAAGGGGTTTATTTAAAACATCCGTATTTTCATATCTATAACCATTAATCCATGCACTGCCCGGTGCTATGGTTACTGCTAATCCAATCCCAGGAGATACCAGTAAGTTTGTTGGTGTCGCATAAAACACACCATTCGAGACAAGGCTTCCAAAGTATGCAGCGAAGTCCGTTGCATCATAGACTCTATCACCATCGGATGAATTGAAAAATCCGCTTTTTTCCATCAATCACTCCTCCTTCTATTCCGTTTTTGTATACTCTATTACTACATAGCCTGTATACGCAGTTCTATCATTGCCTGGTTCGACTACAATGTCGGTCTTATTTGCGAAGAGTCCGATTTGCGATGCGAAGTTGTTGTACCGGGCAAGGGGCAGTGGCAAGAATACGGTCCCATTTGTCGCAAAGCCTGTTAAACTGACAATAGTGCTGAGGTTTGATATGCCGTGAGCTACGCTTTTCGGTGTCGCATTTGTAAGTGACCCAAGATTCACTTGCTTGCGATAAATTGTCTTACCATCTATCCATAGTCGCCCAGTGTTTTGTTCTGTAGTTGAATAGTCGCTAAAAGAAGAAACCATTTTAGTAGCTGTAATTGTACGGTCTGCAATTTTTAAACCTGTAACTGCTCCATTGGCAATTCTTGCAGTAGTTACAGGTTCATTATTGATATTAAGCCAGTTTGCTTGTCCAGAAGGGTTATTAAATACGAAAACAGAAATCACATAGAAAGTCAGCGTATTGCGAGAAATAAAGAAACCCATTGCCCGCTGATATCCATTTCCCGTATTGTCCCCGCTATGTTTTATCAAAAAGACATGGCCGTCGTCACTTGGCTGGTCACTAAACTTATTGCCACTCCATGAGGTGAAATAAAAGGCATCTCCAGGTTTCATATAATACAACGCATATTGTCCAATCGATATAGTTCCTCCGCCAACATTGATTTCGAGCGCAGGTAGTTTTCCATACAGATTGTTGATAGTAGATGCTACGTTGTCTCCTTGAATCTTTGAATCTACCTCCGTCAAGTCGCCTAAGGTTTCCTCAACTGTTACTAGCGTATCCTCCACTGCTCCTAAAGCCTGTGCAATTTCAGATATGCCAGTTGGAGCCGATATTGCTGTTTTCACCTCGCTCAAGTCGGAGTGTAATTTTTGGGCTATTGTCAATTCAGCTTTTCCGAATACTACACTGATACTCTGGCCATCTGCGTCATAGGTTTCTTCAACTTCGGTGATGCGTGTCGTCATGGATACACCCCATGCTTTGGAAATGACTTTGACGGTCTGCCCAAGATCGAAGTCTATCTTATATGACAAATTACCGTGTGGATTGACCGATGTATCAAATGAATAGCGTATGGCTTGCTCACTCAGCTTACTTTGACCTCGAAAGATTAGTGTATCAATGTAATCTAAACCAAAGTCTTCTGCCCGTAAGTCCTTAGCATCCACAAAAATTTCGTGCCTTGTCTCACCAGAGCCACTTGTAATTGCAACAAAAGTTCTGTCTGGACCTTCTCCTTCACCACCAACAAGGGCGGTGTTGGCATAATCTCCAGCACTTATTGTATAAATCTGTTCTGTAAGGTTTTCATATTCCTTAGAAAATACAGCTTGTGATTCCGTTCCCATATATAACGCTACGGTAAAAACCCCTGTAGCAGGAGTGAACACAGTCTTAATGCCAACATCCGATGCAACACATAGTTCCGTCACAGCATCCATCAAATTTCGATACGATACCTGTGTGCTGATAGGAACATTAAAGTTTGGAGCAGAAAAGGATATGTTCGCAATCTTCCTTGCTACATCAGAAGGATTGATAAGATTATTATTTAAAAGTTGCTCTACACAAGTAGAAATATCACCAGACAATTTCTCCGTTTGCCAAACAATGCGGCGGGAGAGGAAGGAAGTTGCAAACCGACCACTTGCAGTAATAATTTCATGCTCGGTTTGAGAAAGTTCCAGATGTTCGATGATCCCGACTTCCTCATCATCATTTTTCCAGATGATATTTCCTTCCTTTAATAGCTCTGTATTTTCCGTAGTTGCAATCGCTTTTAACTCAAATGAGCCGCACTGGGAATAGCGTCTCGTCCAGCGTAAGTACTCAAAGGACTCCACAATGCCCACAAGCTCTCGGTTTGAATTGTAGATATACAGTTCCATCTTCACACCCCCAAAAACTGCGGACGAAAGTATATGCTAACCTCTAACAGTTCCATATTGACAGAAGCATCGTAACGCAGTGTATTAAGACCCGCCGCGAGTTGAAAGAACACCGAATTGGTATCCAACAGGGAAAATGCATTTGTAACCGTTGACCCATCAATCTGGACCACACGCTTACTAGCGAAGTGGGTATATACACGAAGTTCATCCCCAGCGCTCATTGTTGTGAGAAGTCGGATATACTCGCCAGTATCTATGTTTAATAGTTCAGGATTCGACACAGTGCCTAATGCCCTAAACACAATTTCACATCCGCAAGATACATCCCCGATATTTTCCACCGTTATAATCTGGCTAGGCTGACGCATTCCAAACTCCATCCCACTCGTTGGAATTTCCAGTTCAAACTCAAACAGTGGTATCCATGATGCCAGTTCCTCTCGCACCTCATTTAATGTCTCGAAGAAAGGGGATGGGCAGAGTAGGCTGATAAAGAAATTAGGTATTCGTTGCCGATTAGAAACACTAAAGCCTGCCTCCTCCACCACACAGGATATCTGTCGGTCACGGTATTGAAGGGTCCCAAGTAGCTTTGGGCTAAATATTTGAAGGAATCGTTGTCTCCTTTTATAGGCTTCATCGGGAGTATCAGCAACAACCGTACCTTCAATTGTTATGTTTCGCATATCTAGCGTGGAAGAAATATAAAAAGCGCCATCCTGATCTGGCGCCTTGAAAGTGTTGACGGTTTGACGCACATTGCCAGTACCATCTACCTTCGTAAGAAAGTACGGTCGGCTTTGCTTAAGCGTAATGCTCTCTCCGTCTCTATTGGTGTATGTTAGCTCCATTGCCGTACCTCCCTTACAATTCAAGTGCCAGTTTACGGGATAGATTCTTAAACTCCCGTGCTAGTTCTTTTTCTGATAGAGCCTTAGGTGTCATAACTGAAATATTTTGAGTGATACTTGCACCAGTGGCATTGCCTTGCCCAGATACACCTCTGTAATTAAAATCAAAGGTCGTTGGTACTGCATTTTGCATATCCTTTGAAACTGCTGTCATTGCATCCTCAAAACCCACGCCGATACCTTCACCCATGTTGTGACCAATTCCAGCAAATAGGGTTGAAGGGGAGCGGATACCCAAGAAGTCTTTAATCCTTGAAACAACATTTCCGAAAAATCCAGAGATTTTACTCCATAGCCATGCACCTGCGTCTGAAATCCCCTTCCACAATCCTTTAATTAAATTTCCGCCTACTTGAGACATTTGACCGATATAACCAGTAAAGGCTCTGACCAGTCCAGAGATAATCTGAGGAACTGCTTTAACGATCTCCACGATTATCCTTGGCAGATTTGCAATAAGTGCCACAAACAGTTGTACACCCGCTAGGATAATCTTATCGATGTTGCCAATAATTGCATTCACCAGTGAACTAACAATCTTGGGAATAGCACCTACAACAGTAGTAATAATCTGTGGCAATGCCTGTATGAGTGATATTAGAAGCCGGATACCTGCATCAATAATCAAAGGAATCGACCCAATAACAGCACTGATGATACTATCGATAATTTGCGGAATTGCTTCCACAACTGCTGTAATAATGGTAGGCAAAGCTGTAACCAGTGAGGTCAATAATTGAATCCCCGCTTCAATAATCTGCGGAATAGATTTAATGATGAAATCCACTATTGCTTTGATGATGACAGGCAACGCAGAAGTAAGCTGAGGTATTGCATCTACCAATCCCTTTGCTAATCCTATAATCAACTGCAATGCGGCATCCAAAATGAGAGGTAGATTATCCATCAATCCTTGGACAATCTGCATAACTGCAGAAACTGCCGCAGGGATGAGTTGTGGTAACGCTATGCCGATTCCCTCCACAAGTGCTGTTACTAATTCAATTGCTGCATTTATTAGCAGTGGAAGGTTATCAATTAATGCACCGACAATCGTCATTAGAGCACTGACCGCAGCCGGAATAAGTTCCGGTAAAAGGTTCAAAATTGTTTCCAGTACTTGCGTGAATATATTTGTGACTAATTCAAGAAGCATAGGAAGCAAGTCACCTACAGCTGTTAAAATTGCACCTGTCGCTGTCGGTAATGCGGCTACGATATTCTCTAAAACCGGTACGATATTGGTGACAACCGCCTCAAAGGCATCCACAAGATTCTCAGTCAGATTTGTCATATCCGCATTGGCATTGCCGAGTCCGGCTGTAAATGAGCCAAGTGCAGCTTGTAACAATCCAATGGAACCGGATATTGTCTGGGTTGACTCTCTCGCAAAATTCCCAGCATACTGCTCCGTATTCTCAAAGAACATCTGCATTGCCACTTCAGCCTTTTCCGCTTGTGTTGCGGTATTCCAAGTAAAATCCAGACCCTTTGCGAGAGCATAGGCTTCGATGTTTGTAGCGTTCATCGCAACACCTAAGTTATCCATCATATCAAAGTTACCCTTTGCCGCCCCAGTGACTGCCTCCAATGCCGAGGACATATCAATACCCATAACAGATGCCATATCTGCCGCACGTTGCATGGCCTTTTCAGTTAGCTCAAGACTCCTCTGTTGCTGTATACCAGAACCTTGTAACAATGCCCCCATTTTATTGGCAGTAGCAAGATACTCACTTTGGGAAATACCGAGGTTTTTATAGGCTTCCTCACCGGTTTTCTGAATCGATGCAGCGTATGCTCCAAAAACCGCCTCCGATCCACCTAGGTTTTGTTCTAATTCTCCGAACTGAGTAACTACCTCTTTACCTAACTTAATAGCCGCGGCTCCAGCTGCAACGGCAACTGCACCCATAGCCACACCAATTCCCTTTAGTACACCGCCAAGCTTTTCAAACCTGCCACCTGCGTCTTCTGCACTTTTACCGGAATCCTCTAACTCTTCACCAAGATTCTCGGCTTCAACTGTGGACTCCTCAAGTTCACGCTCCATAAGGTTCAGTTCTGCTTGTGCCCTGTTCAGCTGAATCTGCCAGTTCTGAGTACGGCGGTCATTTTCACCAAAAGAGGAGGAGGCATTATCAAGGGCAGCCTTAAGGGTAGAAATCTTTTCTTTCTGTGCGTCAATTTCTTTATTCAAAACGGCATTACGAGCGGTAACTGACTGAATGGATTTATCGTTTTTATCAAACTGACTCGTTACAAGGGCCATTTCACTGCCCAATACTTTAAATGATTGATTGATTTCTCGCAGTGCGTTCTTGAATTCACGCTCGCCTTCAACACCTATTTTTAAACCAAAATTGTCTGCCATGCCTTCACCTCCTCCTAAATACCTGGTGGGATAATATCGTCAATGGTCCGTGTTTTCTTTGGCTTTTCAATACGATGCCATTGTTTATGACAAGTCCATAAATCAAAAAACAGCCCAATTGGCATAAGCCAGAATTCCTCTGTCTCCATGCCCATCTGAACTGTTCCATAATAAAGAAGCCGGGTAAAGACCTCATCGTCCGTTACCCGACTTCCACGTTTTTTGGAGTTTCCTCCTCACTTTCTACATTTCGCTTTGTACCTTTGAACATCGCCTCGGTAATTGCAGTTTTATATGCCGATAAATCAAGCGGTGAGGTAAGAAGCTCTACTTCTTCCTCTGTCAGTAATTCTTCTGGTGCATTCTTATTCTTTAGGTTTCGAATCAAAATGGACTGGTTTGCAAGCAGCGTGATTAACCAAACAATCTCGTCCAGTGCCATCTCGAAGTTTTCTGATTTCATCAGTTTTTCTCCAAGGTTTTCAAGACCACCATAACGACCGGCAATGGCCTTTGTAGCTCGTGTAGTTAAAACCAGTTCATACTCTTTGTCACCTATGTTAATTGTGGCACTTCTCTCATTATCCATGATTTCTCCTCCTATGGTACAGGTGTATAAACAGGTTCATAGACCTCAGTGAACCAACCTGTTATGGTGGTCGATGAAACACCAGGATCACCTTCTGTAACTTCCGCTTTCCATGGGTGCTTGCCCAATCCATCCAGCTTATTCCTGCGCATAACGGTTCCTTCAATGGTGGGTGTAGAAAAGGTAATGGAATCAGCCTTTGTCTGTAAGTTGGTAGCTGGTAGTCCAAACTTAACACGATACAGCCAAAAATAGCGGTATGTTCCATTAGCCCTTTGCGCACGAAACCCCACTGCAACAGGTGTACCCACGTTTTCACTAGCAGAGATTAGTACCCCGTTGTCATCAGTAGAAGCGCCAGTTAAATCCGCTGCGACCGTTGGACCAATGTCGTCTACACCGAGAGTGAGAGTACCACTGTTAAAGTCTTTCACAACCTCAGCCGCACCATCGTCAGCATACAGAATTGCTTCCACCAGTTCTACCGAGAGTTCAGCAGTGATGGCTTTTGCAAGTACGGAAGGTTGGGCATAAGTTTCCTCACCGTTAGTGTCCTCGGTTATTTTTGAATAGTACAGTCTATCAAGACCGATTGTTGCCATTTGTTATTCCTCCATTCTATAGTTTTTCGCCACATCGATGGCGTAATGGTGATATCCAGTATCATCTTCGTGACCGATATATCTTCGTTCAGTCACAGTAAAATCCGCATTTATTAAAGCAGTTGTGAGCTGCCATTTCCGCTCTAGGTAGTTATTTTTTGAGAACAGTGATATCCTCGCTTCCTGCACATCAAAGCCTGGACGATTATCCGCATGAACTTCAAAAATATCCGAAAGAGGGAGAATCACGACATACTCATCTGGTGCCAAACCTGAAAAAACCCCGGTTTCCACGGGGAGCGGTATGGCGGTCACAAGTGTATTAAGTTCCTCTAAGATATTCATATTTTGTCGATCTCCTCCTCCAGCTTGGCAACCATTGCGTTGATACAGGGTTTCCTAGATGCATTCCTCGCAGGCTTTAGGAAGGGTTTTGCAGGCTGACCATGCTTCCCATATTCGATGATGCTGGCAAGTTTAGCATTGCTCTCACCATCAGAACGTGGCTCTGCAAAGCCAACTTTTACATTGAAGTTACCGTTTCTATCCTGCTTTGCTCCAGAAAGACCCAGTGAAGATAGCAACTCACCAGTGCTTTTGGATGGATATTTCGTGCCCTTGCCAACCACCTTACTTAGATTTCCTTTGACTTTATCAAGCACCACTTCACCGCCAACTTCCAAAACCTTAGGAAGAATCACATCGGTCTGGTCAGCTAATCGAGATACCTTTAAAAGGAATTCTTCTGGCATCTTTATATTCGCTTTTGCCATATCCATCACCTCACAGTTGGTTCTAGCTTTTCGGCTAAAACCTCGACATACATCCCTCGATTTCTTACATCCTCAACACTTAAAATTTGATATCTGCCATCATCACAGACGATGACCATTTCATTCGTCACCTTAAGCCCAAAGATTTTCCTAAACCTGAATAAGGAAGTTGCAGAAGAAAAGGATGCCATATTCGTCCACCGTTCACTGCCATGCCGATCTTCCTTATAAGCAAGTACACTTGCGAGTATGTTGTCACCTTTTGTGGCGAAACCTTCCTCATCCTTTATTGGTACCGTGCTGATGATATCGATGAAGGTGTTCATCTTTCCAAAACTCATGCTAAACACCCCACTCTCGATCAAGTCGTAAAAGCAAGTTCACTGTGTTCCATACTTGTTGCCCTGCCTGTACGCTATCAGCAAAGAAACCTGCCGTTGAGCCATCCCTGCTTTCATAGAAATGACTCGACAACATAATCACTGCTTGTTCTGTTGTTGGAGGCATGGCATGTGTTTCATAATAGTTTTCAGGAACGTGTTGATAGCTCTGTGCATATGAAATTGCAGCAGTAATAAATCCAATTAGGAGGGCATCATCCTGATCATGCGTTAAAATTAAGTTCGCTTTAACTTTTGGCAAGAGATTATCTGCCACTGCCATACCACCAACCTCCTTTACATTCCACCTTAGTCAGTCTCCATAAGCCCCGCTGCCTTTAGTTTGGCAAGCAGAGCATTGAAGTCCGTAACTAGACCAGCAACATCGGTGGCTGTGCTGTCTTCTTGGTTTTCAAGAACAGGAAGCCCCGTAACCGAGGCCCCCTCTTTGATTTCTAAAACACCACCGATGACAGTTTTTTCTCCGCCTTGTTCGGTATA
This sequence comes from Thermicanus aegyptius DSM 12793, assembly GCF_000510645.1. Classification (NCBI taxonomy): domain Bacteria; kingdom Bacillati; phylum Bacillota; class Bacilli; order Thermicanales; family Thermicanaceae; genus Thermicanus; species Thermicanus aegyptius. Next base: position 2,928,439 of record NZ_KI783301.1, read on the forward strand.
ATTCTTCGTGTTATAACTCATAAAGCACCTCCGTTAGGCTTTCTGTTGGAGTACCTTAACGGCCTCCGGTAAGATAAGCTTTCCGTCAACTCGTTGAGTCGCAATAAATCCTACTTGACCTGTGACAGCATAGAGTTCATTTAGTCGTTTGAATACTCGTCCTTGACGGTCTGCCACCCAGTAATAACTAAAATCACCGAATACCACTGTCTTTGCACCTGCTTCAGCAGTAGGTACATAGGATGAGGTATACAGCGGGCGGTTAAGAATCGTATCAGGTGTTCCCGCTTGGATGGAAGGTTGCCATAGGTACTGTCCATTACCGTCTTTTAATTTGCGGATAGCTTTTATAGTTGCATCATTCATTACGAAAACTGCCTTGTTTCGATAAGGTGCTTTCAAGCTATAGAATAAATCTAAAACCTCATCCAAAGTGATGGCAGTTGCACTTGCCGCAGTAACACCAACTTGACCACCGCCTGTGGCATTTAAAATCCCTGTTGGCTTACCTGTGCCATCACCTACAAAGAAGGCTTCCTCTTCCTTGTTACCAATGCGACGGGCGAATTCTCTTGTGATGTAGCTTTCGAGATTAAATACGGAATCATTTAGCAATTCCTCAGAGACTTTAATCATCGTTGCTAGTTTATAAGCACCGATGGATACTTGACCGAAGCTGTCATCACTTTCGGGAATGGCTCCTTCTTCATCGATCCAGCTTGCAGTGCCTTTGCTTGCAACAACAGGAATCTTACGGTCACCAGAAGATGTAGTGATTACATTAGCCAATCTACGGAAAATATTTTCTTCCTCAAGAGCTTCTACTAGAGTACGTTCAAACTCATCTGGTACAAGAAATCCGCCTTCAGAATCAGTGCCAATCTTTAGAGCGTTTCTTACTTCATAGCTAACATTGTCACGCATCGCATTCCAGAAAGCTTTTTTGTATTCAGCACTTGCACGACCGGTCTTTTCCTCTCCAGTTCTAGTAGGTTCGTTGGTAATTGGGTTACTGGTTGCTTTCGACAGTTCCAAGTCGATAGATGCTTGGCGTTCTAAACGTTCAATTTCCTTACCAAGAGCCACCACATCGGCTTCCATTTTTTCATAGGTGGTCGTGTCCTCAGCGGATAACAGTCCATCACCGCCACGTTTTGAATCAAGGAATGCCTTTGCTGCGTCCCAAGCTTTAGCGCGTTTCTCACGCAATTCAAGAATTTTACTCATTGTTATTTCCTCCTTTAAATTAGTGCGAAATTAAAGAAAGCCGCTTATCCAGCGACTCAATGGGTGTACCTGTTTTCTGTTTTGGTTGTTTTGGCAGTTTGCTGATGAGCGAGTTAGTAACCGCCATCCTGCTAAAAATAAGACTATCCGTCAAATCCGGTGTTTCACTTTCCATGAACATGATTTTGTCTGCAAAACCAAGTTCAATCGCTTTGTTTGCATTCATCCATGACTCTGCATCCATTAGATGGGAGAGTTTTGTTCGAGAGAGACCCGTTTTTAACTCATAGGCATTAATAATGCTTTCCTTGACCTCATCCAATAGAGCCTTTGCCCGCAACATTTCCTCACTGTCACCGATAGCAATTGTTGAGGGGTTATGAATCATAAGCATAGATACAGGAGACATATATACATCTCCACCAGCCATTGCAATAACGGATGCCGCACTTGCCGCAAGCCCATCAATCTTTACAGTGACTTTTCCGGTATACTCCATCAGCATGTTATAAATCTGAGCTGCTGCGAACACATCACCACCAGGGGAATTAATCCACACCGTAATATCGCCAGTGCCTGCCAGCAGTTCATCCTTAAACATCTTAGGTGTGACCTCATCGCCCCACCACGTTTCTTCGGATATCACTCCATTTAAATAGAGGGTACGTACTTCATCTGAATCTCGCACCCAGTTCCAGAACTTCCTCATTTACTGACCTCCTTCGGTTTTGGCAAACGCACCTGCGTCAGCCAGTTTTGTCATATTTCCGTTAACCAGATATAAATCGCCACCTTCCTCAGCCGGTATCCGGTTCATATCCTCCAGTTCACGGATATCGTTGGCTGACATCCAGCCATTTTGTCGACCTGTAGCGTAGCCATTCATACGACTTTGGTAATCACCACGAAGCAAACCGTCCAAATTGAACTTGATAAACAGTGAAGTTTTCTCAGAAGGCAAAATAAGCGATTGCTGGAGACTTTGTTCCCATCGCACCACCCACGGATCGAGGGTGTATTTTACAAACTCCAACGATTGCTGCTCAATATTGGAAAAACTAGACTTCTCAAGATCACCCACCATATGAGGCGGTACTCGGAAAATCCTCGCAATCTCATTAATTTGGAATTTCCGTGTTTCAAGAAATTGCGCCTGTTCCGGCGGGATACCAATGGCTTGAAACTTCATGCCTTCTTCCAACACAGCAATTTTGTGAGCATTTCCTGTGCCTTGGTAGGCGCTATTCCAACTATCTTTGACCCTCTGTATATCTTTGATTACTCCTGGGTGTTCCAGCACACCTCCCGGATTAGCACCATTGGCAAAGAATGCCGCACCGTATTCTTCAGTAGCAAGTGACATACCGATTGCATTTTTTGCCATAGCGATTGGGCTATAACCAATGAGTCCATCAAAACCTAAGCCGGGGATGTGTAGAACTTCATCTTTACGGAGTGTGACATAGCCACCTTTTGGGTTTAGACCACTTTCGTCAGTATCACGGTAATAGGTGTAGACCAGCTCACCATTTGTTGCTCGGCTAACTTCCATTTTGTTGGGGAGTAGGGGATAAAGAGCCACTGCCTGCCCACGACCGTTTCTGACCACCTGTGCATAGGCATTGCCCCAAAGCAAAAGATGACTCATCAGTGTTTCTCGAAACACGAATGAAGTCATCTCTGGATTTGGTTCATCATGAAGAAGGTAATACAGCGGATGGAAAGGAATCTTTTCTTTACCTCCATCAGAACGATATCTATATACATGAAGTGGCAGTCCGGCAATCGCTTCAGCTAATATCCTTACGCAGGCATACACTGCTGTTGCCTGCATTGCAGTACGTTCATTAACCATTTTGCCAGATGACGTACCGCCAAACAGGAAGGAGAACGCACTACCCACACGGTTTTGCGGTTTGTCTCTTGAACGAAACAGTCCTTTTATTAGATTCATAGGCATCACCTCCGAATATAAACATTGTGCTAACCATTAAGGTTTAAAAGACAATCAAACCTCGCTCGTCATACACCGAATCTCCACTATTACCTGAGCCACAACGAATAGCACGATCAAGTGCCATGATAGTTGCCACCGCGCCATCTATTTTTTCTGTACTTTTTTCTTTATCCGGCTTCACGTTGCCAGCCGGATCGGTTTTTATAAAGATGTTGTCCATCATCCAACGAAGCACTGGATGCCCACCGTGCGCTATTCTTTCTTCTAATGTCAATTTCATCAGTTCTTTGGTTGGTGGTGACATATCTTTAAAGCCTTGACCGAAAGGAACGACAGTAAAGCCTAATCCTTCAAGGTTCTGAACCATTTGAACAGCTCCCCAACGGTCAAACGCAATTTCTCGAATGTTATACTTTTCGCCCAGTTCTTCAATAAACCGCTCAATGTAGCCGTAATGCACTACATTGCCTTCTGTGGTTTGAATATACCCTTGCTTCTCCCAAAGATCGTATTGCACATGGTCTCTTCGGACTCGGAGGTCAATGTTGTCCTCTGGCATCCAAAAATACGGAAGAACAATGTATTTATCTGTTTCATCCTCTGGTGGGAACACCAACACAAAGGCTGTAATGTCTGTTGTAGAAGATAGGTCAAGACCTCCATAACATACCCTCCCTTCAAGACTTTCTGGAATAACTGGAAATGCACAGGCATCCCATTTTGCCATTGGCATCCAACGGACAGACTGTTTAACCCATTGATTCAAGCGCAATTGCCGGAAGCTATTTTCCTCAGCTGGGTTCTGCTTTGCACTTTCACAAGCAGCCCTTACCTTGTCAATCCCCACCGTAATTCCCAAGCTTGGATTTGCTTTCTTCCACACTTTTGGATCTGTCCAATCATCCTCTTCTTTGGCACCATAGATTACGGGATAAAAGGTAGGATCGTATTTTCTGCCCTCAATAATATCAACCGCTTTTTGGTGTGTTTCGTAGCAGATACTCTGAGTATCCGTCCCCGCAGTGGTGATAAGAAAATACAGCGGTTGGGTCCTTGCATCCCCAGATCCTTTCGTCATAACATCAAATAGTTTCCGATTTGGCTGAGTATGAAGTTCATCAAAAACAACACCATGTATATTGAAGCCGTGTTTGGAGTAGGCTTCAGCCGACAATACCTGATAGAAGCTGTTGGTCGGCAGGTACACCAATCGCTTAGTTGAAGCAAGCAACTTTACTCGTTTATTCAGCGCTGGACACATCCGCACCATATCGGCTGCTACTTCAAATACAATTGATGCCTGCTGGCGGTCAGCGGCACAACCGTACACCTCTGCCCGTTCTTCACCATCACCGCAAGTGAGGAGAAGCGCAATTGCTGCGGCAAGCTCGCTTTTTCCCATCTTTTTAGGTATCTCTACATAAGCAGTGTTAAACTGCCGATATCCATCTGGCTTTAAAATTCCGAATAAATCACGGACTATTTGCTCCTGCCAATCGATAAGTTCAAAAGGCTTACCTGCCCATAAACCTTTCGTATGGGAGAGTGCTTCGATAAAAGCTACAGCGTAATCAGCAGCATCCTCATCGTAATATGAACCATCAGCTATAAAGGCGGTCGGCTTATATTTCTTCAGTTTCCGCATAAACACCGCCCCTTTATGAAAAAGGACAAAAGAAAAGAGCCTCAATCCTATAGATGAAGCCCTACTTCTTATCCTAGTTTAATTTTATTTACTTATTTTCATCCACTTCCCCCGTCAGTATGAAATGAGCATATTCCGTTTTATGGTCTATTATATAAACTACCAATTCATAAAACCCTCGTTCATTTGCTTCATACTGGACTCGGTTCACATCAAACATATTTGTGACTCCACTTTCTCGGATGGAAAGGATTTGTTCCTTGATTATTTCATTCATTAGTTGACTCCTTCGAAAACAATACTACAATATAAATCTACATATTTACTGCCACATTTGGCTTAAATTGTGTATGTTTTACTCTTCGATTTTCTTGCATAAATCCTCACCAAAGGCCACTCCAAGAGAGCCACCGGAATCCCAACTGACATGAATCGTTCCTATGTCGTCAACACTAGTAACCGTACCTTTAGATCCAGTTTGAAGTTTGGTATAAGGGTCGTTCATTTTAAGTAGCATGACACGAGTTCCTGGAGTGTAATAGCTTCTTAGTTGCTTTAACATTTCAGGGTGAATGATATTCATTGTTCACTCACCTCCTGCTTGAACGTTCCGCTTTTGAAAGCGGAGCTACCTGAAAGCTTCGAGAGGAGAATCTTTCGTCCCATCTTATATTCTGGTCCGATAAAGCCGAGCCTTAGTAGGAAGCAACGGAAAGCGTACTTTTCATTCTCTATTGATTTCTCGGTGGAATTGACACGGGTCTGTTTTTTCGCCATTTCGCAAAGTGCCTTGACAAAATGGGTGTATGCCTTAACCTCCTCTGAGGCGCACTTACCTTGAAACCAAGGGAAGGTAACATATTCCTCATCTTCAATGATGGGAATGGAGTCCGTATCAAGTGCTTTCTTTATAAGAGTAGCTTTACTTTCTACTAATCCTTTTAGGTTCTCGATTGCCGTGTCGGTAAAATCCGCCCGTGGCATTTGAATTATCAGATTGATAGATTCTTCCCTTTCATTTACTTCTGCTTTCGGAAGTGGTGTGTCAAATTCTTCTGAAATTGCTTTGAGATCGTGAAATCTCAATAGATCATCGACCAGTTCCTTATTGTCTGGTCCACTTAGAACTCCGTTTTTGTTAACATTGTAGTCTGCCACCTCATATGCAAATGTAGGTGCTCCGAGATATTTTACAGGGGCATTTAGTTCTTGGCTGATTGCGTTAACCAGTGCTTTTCTTTTTGGTCCTGTAACATTATAGTTAATCTGCATTTTCATACCGCCTTTCTACTTTCGGTACGTACATATATCACTCTAAAAGCTGTTATTATCAAGTCATTTAGAGCATCTTTCTGTAGAAAATACGGTTCCATTAATCGGCGGTATTTTGTGTAGATAACACAATGCCAGTCAGCACAAAACAAACGCATGGAAGTGCTACACCATTACCCCACATTTTATATTCAGCTGAATCAGAATGAGGATTGTTAAGCCATTTTATAATCTGATTTCTTGTTTTTGGTTTTTTACTTTTACCTATAATTTTGCGGTGGGTTTCCCAAACCTCCGTCCAGAATGAAATTTCATCTTCTGTAGGATTTTCCGTACCAAGGTCATCACACCAATCATCGGGGAAGCCTTGCAATCTTGCACATTCCGTTGGTGTAAGCCTTCGAACAATATAGTCCGGTTCAACCAATCCATTTTGATAGCCTGGATTGGTGCCATTGATAATCGTATTTGATGTACCGTCCTGTCTGTAGCATTGACTTTCAGCTTTCATCTGAGGATAAAATGATGCTGGTTGTGCCACTGCTCCAGGACCTTTTGCTGTAAGCGTAGGTTGCTGTTCTTCATCTATAGTCGGTTTATAAAGAGCGTTCTGTCCTTGATTAAAAGCCGCCCGATCAATACCGTAAGAAGGCTGAGTCACAACAGGAGCATCCTTATAATCTCTCGACAATAGAGTAGGTGCTTTATCTTCTTCAACCTGTGCATAGGCTCCGGTAGTCATGGCATAGGCAACAGCATGACGATCAGCGGTATTAAGCGTAAAAGAAACATCTTCATCTATACCGCTTCCTTGGGGACCGTTTTTATCCTCTCTTCCAATCATCGAGCCTTGCAGAGCAACTACTGCAATACCACCTTGATTACATCCCGGATTTCCCCCATTGGCATCAATGGTCCGAGAAGTATCAGCTTCATATATACCGCTATGCGGATTGCTAGACTGCATGGAATTGCTTTTATCAGAACAGATGCCATATGCGGTGGGCACAAAAACGGTCTGATCATTATTGCATCCAAGAGTTGCAGACTTGTCATCCTGTATCAATGCACCCTTGCCACCGCCTTCACAGCCGGAGCGGATTTTTAAAGTTTTAGGAGTGTTCATAACAAGGGGTACATTTCCACCACCAGTTCCCATCCGAGAGGTTAGCGTCTGTACTTTATTATCCTCCGAGAGTTTCACACGGCTATCGGTTGGATGGTTTTCTATTACAACAGCTGTTTGATTATCTCCCATGTTTGCACGAAGTGATCCACTTAAGTTTTCGTCAGTATGGCCACCAACTCGAGAAGCAGCCCCCGGTTCAAAGGACATGACTGCACCTGGGACAACACCTGCTCTAAGTGTAGGGGAGCGTTCTTCCTCATATCCTACACTTCTGCTCTTGGCACTGTGTTCGGTGCAAAAACCGCTTGACTGCATTACACAAGGCTGATGTCCATGTTCCTCTGCACGAAGTGTTGCAGTAATATCCTTTGAAACAGACATCACTCTTCCACCTTGGTCATTTAGGCAAGTTATGCTATCGCCTGTTTTTCCAGTGCAGTTTTTAGCATTCTCGGCAGTTCTTTGCCACGGGCTGCCGCTCGGCGTAAAATTCCTTGGCATGCCTTCGGACTCAAATAGTATTTCTCCGGCACATCTGTCTGCAAAATCTGCGACAAGGTAGATTCTACGACGACGTTGGGGGACTCCGAAATATTGCGCATCGATAGTTCGGTAAGCCACACTCCATCTGTCTCCCATATAGATGTCTGCGTAAGGCCATCGTCTTTTTTCAGGAAAAGGCACCGAGGTGTTCGGTTCTTTGACACCGATGACCGTTTCGAGGACTGCCCTGAAGTCCTCTCCTTTATTTGACGAGAATGCGCCGGGGACATTTTCCCAGACTGCGTACCTTGGATATTGTCCATTGGTCTTACACCTCATTTCTTTAATAATTCGGATTGCTTCATAAAAAAGGACTGATTGCTCTCCGTCCAGACCGGCTCTTTTACCCGCCACACTCATATCCGTGCATGGAGAGCCAAAGGTTATGATATCTACAGGCGGAAGCTCCGCACCATTTAATTTGTTTATATCTCCATAATGCTTCATCTGAGGGATACGTTTAGTCGTAACCCTTATAGGAAACGGCTCAATTTCAGATGCCCATAAAGGTTCGATGCCACAAAGCAAACCACCCAGAGGAAAGCCACCACTACCATCAAAGAGGGAACCAAGTGTTAATTTACTCATCCTCATTCACCTCTGGCAGGTCACAATATCTGAATTTCGAACCATCTCTTAATAGAAATACACCATCAGAATTTCCCACTTGCTCAATATACCTTTTTACAATGACATCACAGTACTTTTCATCCAGTTCAATGGTGTAGCAGATTCTATTTGTCTGCTCACAGGCAATCAGTGTACTTCCTGAACCGCCGAAGGGATCAAGCACGATACAGTTACTAAGGCTCGAATTCATAATGGGGTATGCCACAAGTGCCACTGGTTTCATGGTTGGGTGGTCGCCGTTTTTCTTCGGTTTCTCAAACTCCCAGATGGTGGTCTGCTTACGGTCTGAATACCAGAGATGCTTGCCTTTCCTTTTCCATCCAAAGAGTACAGGTTCATGTTGCCACTGATAAGGAGAGCGACCGAGAACAAGGGACTGCTTTTTCCATATACAAGTACCAGAAAGATAAAATCCTGCATCGGAGAATGCTCTTCTAAAATTGAGTCCTTCCGTATCAGCATGGAATACATAAATAGAAGCGTCCTTTGCCATCGCTGCCTCGGTGTTTTGAAATGCCGCAAGCAGGAAATCATAGAACGCTTCATTCGCCATATTGTCATTTTTGATTTTTCCAGCAGTGCCTTCATAGTTGACGTTATATGGAGGGTCCGTAACTACCAGATTTGCAGCTTTCCCATCCATTAAGACATCAAAGGTGTCTTTCTTTGTACTGTCTCCGCAGACTAATCGATGCTGTCCGAGTATCCAAACATCCCCTAAATTCGAAACAGCGGGCTTTTTCAGCTCGCTGTCTACATCGAAATCATCTTCTTTTATATTATCCTTAAGGGAATCTTTGAAAAGATCCTCCAACTCTCCTGGGTCAAATCCTGTAAGAGAAACATCAAAATCAGAAGCATTTAGGTCTGTAATGAGAAGTGCCAATTTATCTTTATTCCAATCGCCACTTATTTTATTTAGTGCAATGTTTAGAGCCTTTTCCTTTTGCTCATCCATTTCGACAACTACGCATTCTATTTCATCCATGCCCATACTCAGCAGGACTTTCAAGCGTTGATGCCCTCCGATAACTTTGCCTGTGGTCTTATTCCATATAACGGGTTCTACATATCCAAACTCCTCAAGGGAGCGTTTAAGTTTCTCATATTCCGGATCACCCGGTTTTAAATCCTTCCTTGGGTTATATTCAGCGGGGATGAGTTGTTTCGTTTTAATCTTCTCTATCAACATACTTTTCCACCGCCTTTCTAAATTCACTGTATTTATTTACATCCTCCCACGGGAACAGACAACTATTAAAGTGACCATAAGCCGCTGTGTCAGAATAAACCACATTTCTAAGACGTAGTTTTTCAATGATGGCCGCAGGTCTTAAGTTGAAAGTCTCCTGAGCTGCAATAGTTAATATTTCATCAGAAACAGTTCCAGTGCCAAGGGTATTTACAGTAAAGGCTACTGGATTTGCCTTACCAATGGCATAGGAAATACTCACTTCACACTTCTTTGCATAACCACACCAAACAATATGCTTGGCAATATACCGAGCCATGTAAGCACCGCTTCGGTCAACTTTGGTTGGGTCTTTACCACAAAGAGCACCACCCCCATGGGATGCAAGCCCTCCATAGGTGTCGACCATGATTTTTCTTCCAGTCAAACCCGTGTCGGCAGCGGGTCCACCAAGAACAAACTGACCAGATGGATTGACGAGAAGTTCTGTTTCATCATCAAAAGGGAAATCCTCAAAGCATTGCCATAAGACATTGTTAAGAATATCCGCCTTAAGTTCTTCCTGTGTTTTATTCTTATCATGCTGCACCGAAATCACAATCGTCTTTATTCTTACTGGAGTGTCATCTTCATACTCCACTGTTACCTGTGCTTTACCATCAGGAAGAATCCCTTTTATCAGTTTTCCTTTGCGACAATCATCCAGTCTCTTTACGATTCTGTGGGAAAGCACAAGAGGTAGGGGAAGCATTTCTCTTGTTTCCTTTGTAGCATAACCATACATAGTTCCCTGGTCTCCAGCACCGATAGAACCGTACTGTTCGTTTATCCCATTTCGTGCTTCCAGTGCGGTGTTCACACCAGCCGCAATATCTACACTTTGATTATGTACATATACATAAATCAAAAATTTTAGAGGATTGTATCCCACATCCTTCAGTACAGTTTTTACAATGTCTCTAATATTTACTTTCTCGCTGCAGGAGATCTCGCCCGCCACGATAATTTTCCCCTTAGTTGCCATTACCTCACAAGCGACACGTGATGCCTTATCTTTACGTAGGCATGCTTCCAAAATGCTATCTGCAATAATGTCGCATAGTTTATCAGGATGTCCAGCACATACACTTTCTGCTGTTAAATATCTCTTACTCATTACACCGTATCTCCTCATCTTTATTTTCCTCTGCGGGCAGATAGCAATCGCTCCATCACATCGTCCTGTGGGTTTAAACCAGAGTACTCTGTAGCACAGTTCTCCCTAACGATTTGATATATCTCCATCCATAGCCTGTTTGTCTGACTCATAAAGCTCTGGCTCATCGCTACATAAGGACTTTGAATTGCATTGCCGGTAGTTGGATGCTTTGCTAGAAAACCAAACTCGGTTACCGCTTCCTCACACTGTATCCATCTGGCCGCACTCATGGCATACCGTTCTAGAAGCTGTGGAAGTACCAAATGGGCACATTCTCGCTCCTCAAGCCATTTCCATGTAATTTCATAGATTTCACTCGCTTCTAAGGTTTTCCCATCCTTTTGCACTGCGGAGAGCATGGCCCTTGGCTTTGGCATTTCCTGCCCCTTCAGGTCAGCAGTATTCTTGAACTCGACGACCTCAAGCTTTCTTTTACCGGGATTTCCCTCTGCAATTTTGTCAGCAAGTGGTTTTTTCTTTTGACCGGAGCCTATACGGGCGCCGCCTCGGTTTGTTCCGTCTTTGGCCATTCACTCACCTCTTTTCATCGATGGACCTATTACCCCGTTTGAAACCGCGAATTTTCACGCGTTACCCCACGCCCGTTACACAAATGAAAAGCTGTAGAGATTTGACTCCCCCTACCGGGTTCCCCAACGGTCTCCATCTCTTGCAGTGATTGCAGAGTGGCAAGGAGTACAAAGAGCCATCAGATTACTTCTATCGTGAGTTCCTCCTCTTGCAAGAGGAAGAATGTGATGCACTTCAGCTGCTGGGGTCAGCTTTCCTTGTCTTTTACATTCCTCACAAAGAGGATGGGCTGCAATGTAGCGGTCACGTATCCTTTTCCAAGCACGACCATAACGCTTGCGGGTTGCTGGATCGCGGTCATACTTCTCATACCGTGCAGCTTCCTTCTTGCTATGCTCTTCACAAAAGCGCTTGTCAGTTAGCTCTGGGCAACCGGGGTAAGAGCACGGTCGCTTAGGTTTCTTTGGCATACTTGCACCTCCTTTTGCCCATAGAAAAGTAAGCGTCAAATAAAACCCACCTACAATCTTCACCGCCTTCGTGAGATAATCCTCCAAAAAGAATAGAATGGAGGCTTTTTCATGACGAAACTCACTTTACGTGAAGAATGGGAAGCTCGGGTGGCTGACTTTAGGGCAAGTGGGAAGACAGCGAAAGCATGGTGTGACGAACATCAATTAAAGCTACATCAGTTATGGTACTGGGTTCGAAAGATTGAATCCACCAGACTGTCTAAATCAAGTGGGAAAGCCTTGTCTCCTCAATGGGTTCGCCTCCCAATGGAAGGTCCATCATCCCATGATGCCTTGACTTTAAAAGTGGGAAATGTCGCCCTCGAGGTAAGGCCCGGAATTGATCTTGCCTTCCTCGCCGATGTAATCAAGGTGCTGAAGGCGTTATGATCCCAGACGTGAGTGCGGCACAGGTTTATCTTGCCTTGGGCAGTACCGATATGCGTAAATCGATCGATGGACTCGCTGTACTTGTGAAAGAGAGTTTTCGGCTTGATCCTTTCTCCAATGCCCTCTTTGTTTTCTGTAATCGGAAACGGGACAAACTAAAGATCCTCTATTGGGAAAACAATGGTTTTTGGCTCTATTACCGGCGCCTTGAACGGGGGAGGTTTCAATGGCCGGATCACGTGACAGACCAAACGATGCATGTGACGAAGCGTCAGTTGCGCTGGCTGCTCGATGGGCTTTCCCTTGACCAAAAACAGGCGCATCCCCCGGTTACGGCGCGTACCATCCTTTAAATCCCGGGAGAATTTTTTCTTTTCTTTCGCTATTAAAAGGGTTTAAGGGGGGAATGTCGAATAAAGAAAGTATGGACAAAACGACGACCCTAACCATCGAACAACTTCAAAATCAAATAGAAGAACAGAATCAGCAAATTGCACTTCAAAATCAGCAAATTGCTGAACTAACGTTAAAGCTGAAATGGTATGAGGAGAGACTTCTCCTAAACCAGAAAAAGCGGTTTGGCTCATCCAGCGAGAAAACGGATGAGGCTCAACTAACACTTCCCCTCTTTAACGAAGCGGAAGAAACCGCCGATCCTGCTGCCGAAGAGCCGACGCTTGAAACGATTACTTACAGCCGTCATAAACAAAGTGGAAAGCGCGAGAAAGAGCTGAAAGACCTGCCGGTAGAAGTGATCGAGTACCACTTACCTGAGAACGAACAAACCTGTTCTTCCTGTGGGAATCCCCTGCATGAAATGAGCGTAGAGGTCCGGCAAGAGTTAAAGGTCATTCCTGCTCAAGTGAAGGTTGTAAAGCATGTCCGGCACGTTTATGCCTGCCGCCACTGCGAGCACCATGAAGCGCACACCCCCATCGTCACGGCACCCATGCCTACGCCAGTATTTCCAGGGAGCTTAGCTTCTCCGTCCGCAATGGCCTACATTATGTCGCAAAAATATGTGTATGCCCAGCCGCTCTACCGGCAAGAGAAGCATTTAGAACGCTTGGGAGTGCCCTTATCCCGGCAAACCTTGGCCAATTGGATGCTCTATGGTGCTCACCAATGGCTTCATCCGCTCTATGAACGGATGAAGGAGCACCTCATTCGTCAAGAGATCCTGCATGCGGACGAAACGACGGTACAAGTACTCCGGGAAGAGAATCGGGCTGCGGAAACCACCTCCTACATGTGGCTATACCGTACCGGAAGAGATGGACCGCCCATTATCCTCTTTGATTACCAAAAGACAAGAGCGGGAGAACATCCCAAAGCCTTCTTAGCTGGGTTCCGCGGATTCCTCCATGTGGATGGATATGCCGGATACAACCAATTAAAACCGGAGGTTACGCTAGTAGGATGTTTCGCCCATGCCAGAAGGAAATTTGATGAGGCACTAAATGCCCTTCCTCCATCGGATCGAAATAAAAACGTAGCAGCCAAAATCGGGCTTGGGTTTTGCAACCAGCTTTATGCCGTCGAACGGGATTTAAAAGAGGCTTCCCCGGAAGAACGGTATGAAGAACGCTTAAAACGAAGTAAGCCCATTTTGGAGGCTTTTTCCGTATGGCTTCACCAAATGAAGGATCAAGTCCTACCCAAAAGCACCTTTGGGCAGGCGGTTCAGTATTGCCTTAATCAGTGGGAGAGCCTCACAAACTATCTCAAAGATGGGAGACTTGAAATCGATAATAACAGAAGCGAACGCTCTATTAAGCCATTTGTCATTGGGAGGAAGAACTGGCTCTTTAGCAACACACCAAGGGGAGCGAAGGCGAGCGCGATCATCTACAGTATCATAGAGACTGCGAAAGAGAATAACCTTAATCCGTACAACTACCTCACCTATCTCTTTGAGCGGCTACCGAATATCGATTTGAAGGATAAAGACATGATCGATCAGCTCCTTCCTTGGTCGGCCGCCTTGCCTTCAAATTGCCGGGTAAACCAAAAGTAAATTTAACGAAACGAAGCTTCGTCTCCTTCTTGGTGACGGAGCTTTTAATTTTGGCGGCATGTGGTCCGTATTTGACGCTTACAGAGCACGGTCGCTTAGGTTTCTTTGGCATACTTGCACCTCCTTTTGCCCATAGAAAAAGCCCTCGCAGGAGAAATGCTCCCGTGAAGGCTACTGTTTATTAATATTCCATACTACCATTATATAACTTTCACCACGGACAAACAGTGTCATCGTATGCCAAACTGTGCCAAAGTGTGCCAATTTTTATTTAGGTACCTTCAAATGTTGTAAAGCGGATGAATGAAGTCTATGCACGGTTCTCATAGAAACATTAAGATTGACACAGATTTCTTCCCAGTTAAGAAAGTTAATGTATCGGTAGCGAAGAAGTAGCTTCTCATCCACGTTTTCCATCTGATTAATCGCTTCACGGATATCTGATTTCAGCTTTATTAATCGCTCAACCTCTTGTTGTATCTGTTGCTCCAAATCTACTATTCTTATCACATATTTTTCAAAAGGTGGATCAGTACTTTTTGTTTTACTGACTTTTTCCTCAAGAACGGGTGATGAAACACTTCGTGATAGATCTCTTAAGTTTTGTAGCTCTTCAAGGTCGGAATTAATCAATTCATTCAAACGGTAAGCCTGTTTTAAGAATTCCTTAGCTGTCATCATCGCACCGCCTCCTCTTGTAGCTGTTGAATTAATATGTCAGGGTTTAGGGATGTGAGGACATTAAACAATCCAGAATGAAAGAAGCACTCAACCTCACGTTTTGTATATAAAGCAGAATCATTGCGAGGGTGTTTTGCTAATCTTTTCAGTGCAAAACGATAATCCTTGACCGCCTGTAGAATAATGGCATTCGCCAGTTTTTCAAATGCATCTATCATACAACACCCCTCGCTTTCCCAAGATTTGCTTTGACCGCATTGATAAGATCAGATTGTGTCTTTTCCTTTCGTTTCAAGGCCCTCATCACATCTTCATCAATCGTTCCTTTAGTAATAATGTGATGGATAACCACCGTTTCATTTTGTCCTTGTCTCCAAAGTCTTGCATTGGTTTGCTGATAGAGTTCTAGACTCCAGGTAAGACCAAACCAAATAAGTGTTGAACCACCACTTTGTAAGTTAAGGCCGTGTCCTGCTGATGCAGGATGGATAACCGCCACAGAAATATCGCCGTTGTTCCAATCCTTGATATCCTTGGATGTTTTAATTTCTCTAACATTAAATCTTGCTTTAATACGCTCTAAATCGTGATTATACCAATATGCAATAAGAACAGGTTTGCCGTTTGCACCTTCGATTAAATCTTCAAGAGCATCCAGCTTGCGGTCATGGATAATATGAGTATTTTTATCATCATCATAGACAGCACCGTTTGCCATTTGCAGGAGTTTGCCAGAAAGGACTGCTGCATTCATGGCATCAATCTCCTCATTGGCAAGCTCAAGAACCATCTCTTCACGAAAGTGATCATATACGGATTGTTCTTTGTCATTCAGATACACGGGCACTTCATTGATAACGCACTCTGGCATTTTCAGAAAATCGACTGATTTCATGGAAATGGTGATATCCGAAATGAGCCGATATATGGCATCTTCAGCACCTGGCAATGGTTTATATGAAAATACGATTTGCTGATTACGTTTATCCGGTGTAAAAAAGGAATTGCGGTAGTGAGTTATGTATCTGCCGAGTCTTTTACCCATGTCGAGAATACGAAACTCTGCCCACAAATCCATTAACCCATTACTGGAGGGTGTACCCGTAAGACCCACGATCCGTTTTGCCCTCGGCCTTACTTTTAGTAAACTTTTAAATCTTTTTGCACCATAGGATTTAAAGGATGATAGCTCATCGATTACCACCATGTCATAGTCAAAAGGGATGCCACTTTTGTTTACCAACCAGTCCACATTTTCTCTATTTATAAGGTAGACACTTGCAGGTTTTCTAAGAGCCGCCAATCGCTCCTGCTCTGTTCCAATCGCTACCGAAAACTCCACCCTTTTTAAATGCTCCCACTTATTTATCTCAGCTGGCCAAGTATCCCTTGCTACCCGAAGTGGAGCAATGACCAGAACCTTTCCAATTTCAAAACTATCAAGACATAAATCAAATATAGCTGTTAGAGTAATGACGCTTTTGCCAAGACCCATTTCTAAAAACACCGCAGCGATGGGATGCTCAAGTATGAAGTTCGTTGCATAGGTCTGATATTTATGAGGATTGTATTTCACCCAGTATCCCTCCAATCTGCTTAACATCATCAATGACATAGCAGGTAAAGCCTAACTTCTGTAATTGCTTTATTCTTCTAATCTGTAACGGACGAGGTTTCTTTCCGGGAGCCTTTAATTCCACAAAAGCCATCTTCCCATATGGTAAAAGCACAAGACGGTCTGGCATTCCATCTAAACCTGGACTAACAAACTTCGCCGCAATACCTCCTATCTTTTTTACCTCAGCCACCAGTTTCTTTTCGATATATTTTTCAAGCATAAATACCTCCCATATAAAAAGGCTCGGAACAAGAAAACAACTTTGACCCAATTTTCCTATACGCGCGCGTATGCGTGTATGCACAGGCTACTATTACTTCTTTTTACTATTTATAAATAAATAGGATACTTCTTGTTCCACTTGTTCCGAACCGTTGATTTTCCTTATCATTACTAGCTTTAGGGAAAGAAAGAGTATGGGAACAAGGTAAGGTACAACTTAGCGTTGTTCCTCGACTCGGGAATAAGCTCGTTGCTTTCCGTAGACAGGAAACGTCACAACACCATTCTTGTTCCCAGTGTACTTGTTCCACTCACTGATCTTTCTCATAATGGCACCGATGGCATAGGAATCTGAAGGCTTTAGCATGGATGCCTCTTTACCGAAACACTCACACCAAATTTCCATATTACAGACAAGGGTCCTTTTTACGGTTCCAACACGGGTGCCGCCGCCAAATTCGCTACCGCCGAGAAAATTTCTACGCTCGTACAAAGACATCGTGTCCCAATCATCCGGCAAGAGCGTATCCAAGTAAGTACGAACCAGTCCTTCTCGTTCATCTGTTTCCATAGCATCTGCCTGTTCACTAGTTGCCATGGATACATCATCACCTTCAAGGTAGAGTTTTTCGCCCTTCTCATATAATACTAGTGCCTCTGCCCAAATCTGCTGTACTTCTTCTTTAGTCATCTGCCAAGCTTTCTTTCTACTGTTACCACTAATGCGGACTGGCCAAAATCTGCGGTTGCCCGTAATATCACGAAGAAAACCGCTTTCCGCATTGGTAGAACCTACAATCACGCATTGACGGGGATGGCTTTCGACGTTGACCCCATAACTTGCACGGTACTTATCATCTGCCCTTGAAATAAAGGACTTCACAACCTCCACATCCGTCTTACGCATTCCAGCAAGCTCTCCTAGTTCCAGCAACCAATATCCCTGAAGTTTCTCAGCCCCGGATTTATCCTTCATATCTGTAATAGTCAAACTGTCTGAAAACCAGTCTCCAGCAAGCTTAGCAAAGAAGGTTGATTTACCGATTCCTTGAGGACCGTTTAAGATAAGAACACTATCAAACTTTGTACCTGGTCTATAAATACGGGCTACCGCTGCAACCATCGTTTTGCGTATGACTGCTTTTGTATAGGAATTATCTGTTGCACCGAAATAATCAATTAATAGATTATCTACTCGGCTAATACCATCCCATTTTGGCAGGGAGTCCAGATATTCCTTAACAGGATGGTAGGCTCGTTCTGACGCTACAGCTAACACAGCATCTTTGGTCTTGGTAGGGGAATAGACTCCGTATTTACTGCTTAAGTACACCTTAAGAAGCGCGTTATCCGAATCATTCCAACCAGCCTTGATCTGTTCCCAAGGCAGACCACCTTTGGCATCAATCCCATCACGGTGGCAGTTGAAAGCGATATGCTGTAAATTCTCATCATGCCGAATAATCAGAACGATGTTATCCAATGTGTCTTTTATTCGGCCTTGCTTATCCAATTCCAAAGCTGTCTGCCAATCCTCATCACTAAACTCCTCTTCAGCCTGAGCCTGTCTTTCCTTTGCGAACTCAGCTTTTACCGCTTCATCTTTTATAGCAAACTCGCACATTGCCACAAAAGATGGCATCTTACCAGGAACCGTGGTGGTAGAAGCTTTATCATCTAAAGAACCAAATTTATGAATACGAACAAGATCAAAAGCATTGAGGAGCAGGCTGCTTGCTGGGTCTGTGGCATGGTGGCTGTATGCAAATTTATCATCATAGATAATCACACCCGCACTGCTGTCAGCTGGAATATAATCGTACCGTCCTTCCATAGCAGAGGGGGCATAAACAGCACCTAAGAATTTTTCTATAGCTTCACGAACGAAATAGGCACGACAGAATGTTCCTACCACACCTTCCTTTAAAAGCGGATCTGCTTGTTCTTTCAGACTTCGATTAATCACTTCAGACTGCCTGCTTGATACCGGCCAAGTTGATGTATCCCGCCAGTTTTGATATTTTGAAAGATAAACATCCGGGTCAAGTAATGCTCCATCCTGCTCTTCGTAGACAAATTCACCATTAGAGGAAGTGGATGGCCAATACATAAGGCGATGTGCTTCATATGTCGTATCATCGAAAAGGTCCATACCAATTTCTTTTGCCACCATACGTCCAACGGCTGCATATTCTTCTTCACTGATCTCACGAGCAAGAGGAACGATAAGTCTGAGTCTCGGATTTTCCGGTGTGTGCTTATGGGTGGAGTAAACACAACATTTGAAATCGAAAAGTATTGAGATTTGTTCCCAAATATCCGGTCTACCGTAATCCATATCAAGGGTAAGCAAAGAGCGACATAGAACATTGCCCTTCTTTCGCCTTCCTTCTTTTAAATGTCCTCCGACAAAGCCACCCACGTCTTTGATATCATCTTGTTGACCTTTTTTAAGTTTCCGATATTCCTCTACCGTTTCTGTAGTACGTTGTGTTGTCTTTACACGGGAGCAAAAATCCTCCCAGGATATATCTTTGTTTTTCCATTTTCTATCCATCCGGCTATTGCCTACTGCAATTTTCATAAACTTTCGACCTCCTCATGCTCCGGACTAAAATATCTAACCGTTTGTCTGCGTTTCTTGGCGACTTCAATTTCCCTCTCCATACCGTTTGAGATGGTATTGCCCAGCACCCACACCTCGGAACATTTGCCCATGAGCACAATGTCCATAAATATGGCAAGCTCCCGTTCCTCTGGATTTTCATCATCCATAAACTGTGGAAACATAAGGTGGGGAGCAATTGGAATACAGTTACTTTCCAAGGCAAACCTGCAAAAACTACGAGCCTTTTTAACGTTTTCTTCTACATCACCGGAATAGGGAGAACAGATATATACAAGCGGCTTAAAGGCAGATTTTTTCTCTGCCTTTTCCTTTCTCATTATGTTGGTCAGTGCTTCATGGGGAGTTGGGTCATGGTATCCTTCATGGTTAAATTTGTTGATTCCCATTACACACCCTCCATTTCTATTTGAGGCAAAATACCGTCTGCCTTCATCAGTTCGTAAATGAAGAGTCTGCCTTTTTGTGTCCAATATGTATGGACCTTTGTATGCTGTTGCCCGTTACTGCCAAGGTAGTTATGTGTCTTAGTACTGGTGTATCCTTTTTCCGCATACTTCTGATATAAAAGCCAAATGCCGCCTTGTTTAAATTGGATGCCCTTTTTATTAAGATAGCGGTTCATCCAAATAGCTGACTTACCATAATCTTTGGCGATTGCTGATGTGGAAATGAGGTCTTTGCAATTTAAAACCACATCGTAATAAGACACTTTCGGTTTCATTTCTGCAATTTGCTGATTCTGAACAGCAACTGTACCTTCAAGCACTTTATTTTGTTTCCTTACTTGTGTTAGCTGTTGATTGGCAATCTGAAGTGCCCTTGCCATGATTGCTTCTGGAGAGTTCCATCGTCTTTCAATTTCAAGAAAGTACCCGCGGCATTGTTTTCCTTTTGGAGTACGCTGTATCATGCATAGCTCTTTTGCCATATCAATTGTTATTTGGTGGTCAACAGCTGGTCTTCCACCTGTACTTTCCGACAGAAATGTCGAAAAGTCCGTACCCTCCACAAATCCATACTCACACATTCTTGGAAACCATTTATCATATTTCGGAAGTTTAGAATGAATGTCATTTGAATCCGTTTCCAGAAACATATCCACTATATCTGTAACAAAATGCATTGTGCTCATAAGTTCCTTGACAAATTGGAATTGATCTAAAGAATTTCCTTTCCAAATCTTTCGTAATGTCATCACATTGTAAATGCAAGAATATGTAGTTTGATTTTTATTTCAGCCTCACGATACATCTATGATTTTGCGGAATTTTTCTTTATTAAAAATATTACATAGTCCTTCAACTATTTTATAGCTCGTGTAATTAGTGCTAAACAACAATTAAAAAGATAGTCATAATAACGGAATTTAGTTATTTCAATCTCATGATGTCGTATACGATATTTATTTCCAATGTCCGTCAACATCTTAAATTCATTATGAAACAGATCAGTAAAATCATCATTTCCTTTTGCCATATCACTTACTATTTTTTCTGATAAATAGTTCTTATCTAAATCTAGTATGCCTTTAATCATTAAACTTCTTTACTTGTCAAACTGTTACATGATAGACGACAGCACAATCACATAGTCAACATTGACATAATATAGCATAAACACTTTCACTGAGTGTCATATATCTCATCTGCTTTAATAATCGTTATAGATTTGATTCTATGTTTGAAAGCGTGAGATATCATTAAGCATTAATACTTGAAAGGAGGAATTTACTCTATGTCAATGCCCAATATACCTAACATAAATGCAACCATCAGTATCACTCTTGAAGATTCTGTCAATCTTTTGCTTGCTTCCGTGGCCTTTGAGGAACTGGGGCTTTCTCATATCATCAACGCCGAAGCTGAAAAGATTCAGTATGCCCTTGGAACGCTCAGAGGACAGAATCCCCCCACTACGCCCCCGACGATTGATGAACTTCTAGGAATCAATGAGTCGGTTAGTCAAACATTGAGAAACGTCATTAAAAACCAAATGCTTCTTCATTTTAAGTTGAAAGATACGCTATCCATTTCGACATCCACAACGACGACTACCGGGACGCCATAACTTTGTAATTGCAAATTTTAATGAGTAGATAAGCAGACACATATGCACCGCCTTGTTATTCATTTAGTTTTGAGCGTTGAACCAATGTCGAAAAAACATCTTGTGATATAAAAACCAAATAGAAAGGAGTCCAATTATGTCATTTCCAAACATGCCTAATGTAACTCCACATATCAATATTAACCGAGATAGCGTCATCAATCTTTTGTTGGCGTCCATAGCATTGGAAGAATTAGGATTGTCTCATATCATCAACGCCGAAGCTGAAAAGATTCAGTATGTCCTTGGAACACTTGACGGGCAAACCCCACCAGAGCCCGCTACAATTGATGATTTATTGAAAATCAACAATTCGGTGAATCAGACGCTCAAAGATACTATTAAAACCCAGATACTTCTTCAGTTCCAACTCGAGGATCTCATCAATTATGAACAGCTTGGCATACACGTTAATACTGCAAGCGTAACGGCCGTATTCGAAGGCAACACCTACTACGCCAGCGACAGTGCATATTATCATACAACGGGAGGAATGTAATAATGTCAACGAATTTAAACTGCATTAACACTCCTGTTAAATGGAGTAACATTCAGAAAAGGTTTCACTATAACCTCAACGATGTTCGTAATATGACGATTATTGGCTCGATTTTCGTTGAAAAGGAGGGAATGGAAAAATGGCAGTAAACCTTGGACCAATAGGCATTTACAATGTGTTTGTGATACAAGATATGAATATGAGCAATACAGATGCCGAAGGAAGAGTAGCCGTAGGAGGTAATGTTACCTTGCAAAACTACGGAATAGGCGCTTCCATCTCACCATTACCACCCTTTGGAACGGATGCCTCTTTTGTAATTGGCGGTAATGTAAATGTTACAAGTGGTTCGAATTTTAGTGGCAATACTATCAGAAGAGCATCTAGTTCAGTAATCAATTATACTATGGGAAACCCAAACGGTACTTTTGTAACTGGGAATCCAATCAATTTTACAGAGAAAGCAACTTATTTAAAATGCGCAAGTACCTTTTGGGGCAATCTGACGGCAACTGGTACTGCAAGTGTAAGCTTTGGGGGATTAACTCTAACCGGTACCGAGCCAGATTTGAATATATTTGAAATAAATGCAAATGATGTAGCAGGGTCAGGATTGTCACTGAATCAGTTGAATGGCATCAATATTGTAGCTCCACTAAGTTCTACAGTTTTAATCAATGTCATAGGAACAAACATTGCATTTGGTAGTTACCAAATTTTTAGAAATGGAGTAACCGCAACTCGAAGCGATGCACGATTAATCCTTTGGAATTTTCCTCAAGCAGCAACATGGACTAATAGTACGACCGCAATATATGGCTCGGTATTGGCCCCATTTGCAGATGCAACTACCGTATCTAGCCAAATTAATGGCAATATTATTTTTAACTCTCTTACGGGAACTTCCGAAAGTCATAATGAATTGTTTGAAGGAACTCTGCCTGATCCGCAGTCATGCTTAACTGAAATCGCTTCCATCTCGATAGAAAAAGAGGTTTCGCCTGATAATGGTGTAACATGGTTCTCGGCAGATACTGCCCCAGGACCGGATGTGCCTTCTAACACAAATCCGCGTTTTCGTTTCACTGTTACAAATAATGGAACTGCTACACTAACCAATGTTATAGTTACGGACGATGTTTACGGTTTAATTGGAACAATAGCTACACTGGAGAAGTCCGCTTCGGACCAATTCATTTTCGATGGAACATGGGTACTTGGTCAAAACGTGAATACCGCGACGGCAACTGGTGAATATGACGGCAATACCTTCTCTGACACCAATTCGACATATTGGGTAGGTGTGGAAGCGGCACTTCCGGCGATTACCGTGAAAAAGGAAGTATCGCCAGACAATGGGGTTACATGGTTCGATGCAAACAAGCTTCCAGGCCCGAATGTAGTTTTTCCCAACAATCCGCAGTTTCGATTTACAGTTACAAACACAGGAAATGTTACGTTGACCAATGTTACCGTGACGGATAATGTTTATTTAACGGTTATCGGTCCAACGGATTTGAACCCCGGCGAATCGGAAACAGTAACAATTAACGGCACATGGGCACTTGGCCAGCAGTCCAATATTGCGACGGCAACATGTGATCAGGGGGTTACCCATGAGAACACGGCATTTTGGTTTGGGGTTGAAGCGGCCGCACCGTCCATTGAAGTAGACAAATACGTTTCACCAGATAATGGGGTCACATGGTTTGAAGCAAATGCTCCTGTAGGCCCACCTGTACCACAAGGCACAGATCCACAATTTCAATTCACAGTTGTTAATACGGGCAATATCACGTTGACCAATGTTATAGTAAATGACAATGTTTATGGCTTAGTGCTTGGACCAATCGCAAGTTTAGCCCCCGGTGAATCATCATCCACAATAGTTGTTGGTACATGGGCACTTGGGAATCAAATGAATATTGCAACAGCAACATCTGACGAAGGAGTATCCGATGCTGATGTCGCATATTGGTTCGGCGAAGAAGCTCCACAGCCAGAAATTAATATAATAAAAGAGGTATCTAACGATAACGGGATTACCTGGTATGACGCGGATACACCTCCAGGATTAAATGTTGCCATAGGGACCAATCCTTTGTTTAGAGTTACAGTTACTAATGTGGGAGACGTAACCTTAACCAATGTCCAAGTAACGGACGATATATACGGTTTTGTTGGGACCATGCCCGTTCTGCCACCGGGAGATTCAGCTAGTTGGATTATTGTCGGTACCTGGGTGCTTGGACAAAACGTGAATGCCGCAACGGTAACTGGTGAATATGACGGCAATACTCTCTCTGACACCAATTCGACATATTGGTTTGGCGTCATCCCTTCCATCACCATTGAGAAATATGTTTCGGTAGATAATGGAGCAACATGGCAGGAAGCCGATACGTCTCCAGGACCGTTGCTTCCAGACGGAGTAACACCGCAATTTAAATTCATCGTAACAAATACTGGTGATGTGACGCTTACCAATATTGAAGTAACCGACAGCGTATTCGGCGTTATTGGAACCCTCCCATCACTTGATCCCGGTGATTCCAACGAATGGATTATTTAACTGATTCAAAATACAATGAAATATGCTTCTTAGATAACAGAGAGCAATGTTTTTCTATACGTTTTCGGGGTTTTGGCATACTTGGATAGTAACTGCCTTTGTGAGGTTTTCGAATCTTCAAATCTAGTGTACCTAGCCATGTGTCCAATTCATGATGATAACCATTTCTTTGCGTGGCGCGTTCCGGACTTCGTTTGTATCAACCTGGGACGCTGCCACAACTTCCAATAATGAATTAACAAGAACATTCATAACCTCTCTCAAAAATCAAGATGACCGTCAGATACACTCCTGCGCAAAAGATTTAAAAATGAAATTCTATTTATAAAAGCTCGGCGCGATTTTACATCACTACTATAAGAGTGGACTATAAAATCCAAGTGTAGATGTCTTGATTCGAATTTTGCAACATTATAATAGCAAGATTTTCTTCCACAAGTTGTGCTATATCATTTTAATCTCTATATTTTCCATTATAAGATGTACCCTTAATCAGCTTACTAAATTCTTCTTCGCTTATGGCAAAATCACGCACATCTTTTCCATATTGATCATTTGCCCATTCTCGTGTGTACTGCATATTATAGGAGGTTAGCCCGTCATTTAGGTTAAAATTGATATATTCTACGTTTCCAATCAAGGCAAACATAATGATAGCATTAACTTCAAACTGTTGTTGATTTGCTTCATCACTATAAAAATTTCTAGTCTCTGTATCCGTTTGTAAATTTACAGTTATTGCAAAAGGCTCACTATCAGTAGAAAGCTCAAAGTAATCGTAATCGATGTTTTTAGGGAACGTTAATAAAAAGATGATACCTCCAACTTTTGAGTTATTGCCTACATACTCGGTTTTATTTTTTAAAAACTGAGAAACAAGAGGGTCATCACCTGATTTAGTTGTAATTAAATTGGTAACTAGAGCAACCACAAGTACTACAATTGCAACTAAAGTAACAGCAATCACCCAAAATTTTGGCTTTCTATAATTTAACACGTTTTTAATCCTCCCCTTTACATTTCCCTTGTCAAAAGCTAGAGAAGTTCCTCTTAAAATACGCTTTCCGATAGCAAGCAACAGCAATGGATTAACATAAGTTTTTTGTGTTTTCATGCATACTTTTAATACGCTTTCATCACAGAAAAGTTCCATATCCTTACTCATTAAAAAAAATGAAAGCCATACAAGAGAATTAAGCCAATGTAATATTAAGAAGGCTAATATCTTAAAGTAACTATTACATCTACCCCTATAGCAATAGTATCAATTTCTAATAGCTTTTCATAGAGATTATGGCAAATGTCAGATTGGTAAGCACTATAATCGGCTTTATCCCAAGCTATTACAAGGTATCGTTTTATTCTTTGAACGTTAAAATCATTATTTAGTGACATGCAAATAAAATTTGAAGCAACTCATCTGTTGCTCCATTAACCTGTGATAATCTATTTTAATAAGATGAATTGTTTCTCAATTAAAATGTACAAAATTCCGGCTTAGACTCATAAGCTATAAAGTACATTGAAACAGTTTGCATTAAAGTGAATTATTTACTTTGCATGCGCCTTATCTAAGTTATCGTAATCACCATTTCTACGAAAAGCTAAGTTATGTTAAAACCACAGAATACAAACAAACCAATAAATTAATATTCTTTAAATATGAAAAAATTTAATTGCAGCTAGGACAAAACCCTCCTTTAAAACATTAAAAAAGCCAGTGAGGTTTTACTCGTCGTAAAATTTCACTGGCTTTTCATTTTTCAAAATAAAATAAAGATTATTTCTGATAAAATGAATTTTTCTACCTAATCATATGGAATGAAGGATTCTTAACATGAATCAATTAACTTTACCTTTTCGATTTAATAGTAAAATTATAAATACACATGAGTTGATAGGATTCATTTTCCCTCTAATTTTTATGCATTACCTCATTCTACTGTCCCTGTCCTGTCAACACTTTTTTTCAAAATGATCAAGTAATTGACGTACTTCATCCGTTGACTTTGTGTTCATCAATTGATTTCTTAACATGCTTGCTCCAGGAAATCCTTTGACATATATTTTGAAAAAACGATGGAGCCCAGTAATTGGACGTGGCAGTTTTTCTAAATAGTAGTCATAAAGATCAAGATGATATCTTAGAAGATTGAGATACTCCATACTACTATGCTCTTTCGGCTCTTTTTCAAAGGCAAATGGGTTTTTAAAAATTCCGCGCCCAATCATAACCCCATCCACACCATATTGACGAACAAGTTTCAGTCCTGTTTCACGATCAGGAATGTCCCCGTTGATGGTTAGTAGCGTATTCGGTGCCACACGATCACGTAATTTCTTGATTTCTGGAATCAGCTCCCAGTGTGCCTCTACTTTGCTCATTTCCTTTCTTGTACGTAAATGAATAGAAAGATTTGCGATATCCTGTTTTAAAATATGCGTTAGCCACTCCTCCCATTCATTTACATCCGAATAGCCAAGTCGTGTTTTCACACTGACAGGCAGTCCACCCGCTTTTGCTGCTTCAATAAGTTCTGCTGCGACTTCTGGACGCAGAATAAGTCCACTACCTTTCCCTCTCGATACCACATTCGGTACAGGGCAGCCCATATTAATATCAAGGCCTTTAAATCCTAGCTCTTTCATCCCAATACTCATTTGTCGGAAATATTCGGGCTTATCTCCCCAAATATGTGCCACCATTGGCTGTTCATCTTCTGTAAACAACAAACGACCCCGAACACTGTTCTTTCCCTCAGGATGACAATAGCTATCCGAGTTTGTAAACTCTGTAAAAAATACATCCGGTCGACCTGCTTTACTTACTACATGGCGAAAAACAACATCCGTCACATCTTCCATTGGCGCAAGTATAAAAAATGGTCGTGGTAAATCACGCCAAAAATTATCAATCATTGCAAACTCAAATCCTCTCATTACTGATACAACTTTAAACTATCTGTCAGTCAAAAATATAAAGTGAAACTTTTAATCACTGGGGTTTCTTCATCCTCCACCGAACTAGAGAAACTCAGGTTAAAGGCGCCATGTCCTATGACACCTGAAGAACCAACATCTTATTAGCCTGAACCAATTGGGTTTTTATGGGCAATTGATTCCTTTCCTAACTTCTTTGCTTTCGCTAAATTTTGAGGTAGAAGCATTACAACCCATTAATGCGGGATAAAACCGCTTTTTTTACACTAACATCATGTTTCCTAACTTACTATCATACACTAGTATATTTGAATATGGATCATTTATGAAAATCGCCATGTATATTTTAACGAAAATCAGTCCTGAATGGTATTTTCACAAACGAAAAAGCAGATAGTATAGACTTTTTACGATATCAACTGCTTTTATGTATATGATATTTGAAGTATCAATTCGTGTGTATTTTACTTTAATTTTTCTTTATATTAAAGTCTCCCATACAAAAATCGAAGCATAAAAAGGCTCCTCGCCGCCATAATGGTAGTTGAGGAGCCTTGGTTTGTCTAATACAAACTGGGATTTATCTTTTTTTGAACTTATTTTACAATTTCAATTCGTTCATACTCCGTTCCGGGATTTTTCTGAACAGCTTTAAAAAATAAAGTCTTATGAACAATTTCATCTGGATTCAGTGAACTGTATGATTTCTCATAACTAAATCTGGGCACCTGGTTGAATTGAGTGACTGCAAGATAATCTGAAATAGTAAAAATTGCAAATAATAGAATGGCACATCCGACAACACTCAATATACGTAAGCTTCTCTTTACGAATACAGATTTAATCATGAAGTAAGCTCCAATTATTAAAATGATACTTCCGATAATTGAATAAATACTTCCCCAGCTGCTATCATTGGGGAATATCGCTAAGGCCGAAATAATGATGAATATACCGAATAATGACATCAGATAACTAATCACTTTTTGTTTTCCGTACTTTATCTCGTTTTGTCCATATTCTGCCATTTTAATAGCAGTATCTCTTGTCTCTTGATTCATATTCTCGCTTTTCCTTTCTCCATTGACAATCTCAGGAATACTAACATCATAAAAATCTGCTATCTCGATGAGCAGACCTATATCTGGCATATTCCTGCCGGTCTCCCATCTTGATACTGTTCTGCCAGAGACATTCAGCTTTTCAGCCAATTGCTCCTGCGTCAAATCTTTTTCTTTTCGAAGCTCTTTTAGGAACACTCCGATTTTGATTTGATCCATATGGATGACCTCCTTTTCTCTGCCAGATTACTACCAGCAGGCATTTTTTAACACGACACAAAGCGAGAAATGCCCTGTTAATGCCTATAGACAACCTTGTCTAATTGCTATATTTCTCTATTTTCTGCTCAGACATCTAAATCACAGCCCGAGCTCGATGTTATCCAAATCACTAACTCAATCCTAACGCAAAAACATCCCAATCGGCTACTCAAACCCTCCGAAGAAAAGTGTAGATAAGTTTTCTTAGAGTGATAGTTCGATTCTCACGTTCAAAGCAAGCCTCCTCCTGCGGCGCTTACGCTCAGACTTCCGAAAAGTCTTTACTTCAGGCAATTTTTGTTGGTCATCCCTTTTACCCTTGACATCAAGGCAACGCACTCCACATGCGCCGTCTGCGGGAACATATCGACCGGCTGGATCCACTTCACCTCGTAGCCCTTCTCCATGAGATAGGCGGTGTTCTTCGCCAGTGTGGAGGGATTGCAGGAAACATAGACGAGGCGTGCAGGGCGTACCCTAACGATGGCATCCATCATTCCCTGTCCCATTCCGGTGCGGGGCGGATCCACCACCACCACATCGGGGCGAAAGCCCTCCTTCACCCAGCGGGGCATGATCTCCTCTGCCCTGCCCGCCGTAAAATGAACATGGGAAAATCCGGCTACTTTCGCGTTCTCCCGGGCATCCGCCACCGCCTCAGGAACCTCTTCGATCCCTCGGATCTCCTTCGCATCCGGGGCGAGCCAGAGGGCGATGCTCCCTACGCCGGAATAAGCGTCGATCACCCGTTCCGAACCCGTAAGGGAGGCAGCCTCCGCCACCACCCGGTAAAGCTTCACCGTCTGCACCGGATTTAGCTGAAAGAACGCCCTGGGGGAGAGACGGTACTCCACCTCCCCCAATCTCTCCATCATCTTCTCCTTTCCCCAGAGGAGAAGGGTGGTGGGGCCAAAGACAAGGGAGGTCTTCCCCGGATTTACGTTGAGACTTATGCTCGCCAGGTGGGGAATCCGCCGTCTTAATTCTTCGACCACTTCCTCCTCATGGGGGAGCCTGGGTTCTGTGGCGACCAGGGTGAGCTGGATCTCTCCCGTGGCAAAGCTCACCCTCGCCACCAAGGTGCGGATCAATCCCTTATTCTTCCTTTCATCATAAATGGGCAAGCGCCACTCCGTGATCACTTCCTTCGCCTTACGGATGGCTTCATTTACCTTTGGATGTTGGATCGGGCAATCGGAGAGGTCCACCAACCGATGGGAACCCGCCGCATATAGACCGGCGATCACTTTCCCCTTCGCCATGCCCACCTGCAGCTGTCCCTTATTCCGATATCCCCACGGCTCTTCCATGCCGATGATCGGCCGAATGGGAGGATGCTTCAATGAAGTGTACCGGACAAAAGCTTCACGCACCTGATCCTCCTTTGCCTTTAATTGGGCCGGATAGGAAAGATGCTGAAGCTGACAGCCTCCACATTCCGCAGAAATGGGACATGGTGGCGTGCGCCTTTCCGGAGAGGGTTTGATCACCTGAAGAAGTTCCGCATGGGCGAACCGCCTCTCCACCTTGGTTACCTTCACCTTCACCAACTCGTTGGGAAGGGCTCCCGGAATAAAGAGAACCTGTCGCCTGTCGTATCCGATGCCTTCTCCGTTAATCCCGATTCTCTTAACGGGCACCGTTAAGATCTCCCCTTCTTTAAACTGGGTGAGACTCTCCTTCCCTCTTGCCAGGGGAAATCCCTCCTTGTGCATAGATTCGTTTAATCAAGAAATGAAATGGGCGGGCTCCATTGATACGTCAAATAAATCAGCCATCCTAGGGCTCCGGCCAAACCAAAGTAACTGATCCCGTAAAAAAGGCGTTGTAATGCCGGCACCTTATAATATTCCGGTTTCTTGAGGAAGTAAGAATCCTCATTCGGAATATACCGGATCATTAACGGAATATATAGGGCTTCCTCATTTGCCTGCTTGATCCCCTTCATTTTCACTTCAACAATTTCCCCATGGGGAAAAGAGATCTCTCCGAGTGAGCCAGCCCCCGGATAAAAGATTTCTACCTTCTCGCTCCGATCCTCTAAAGAGGAGTAATGGGAAAAATCTAAGACCCGTTCATGCTCGGTCCCCGGCATGAGGAGAATCCTCTCTTCGAAAACCTGACGGTTTATTTTCAGGTACTCTACGGCTCTCCGTTCATTGCTCTTATTCTTGCCGATATAAGAATGAAATAATTGCCATGCAAAGAGAATCCAAATGAATAAGAAGAGAAAAGAACGAAGATAGAGGATGACGCCTAAACCTCCGATTAACCCCAGAAGCCAGAGCCACCTGGAAATGGCGACAACGATTCGTCCCCCATCGAGGGGGTGAATCGGCAAGAGATTGATGAGATTGATGGAAAAACCGACCAATGCGATGAGATAAAAGGGAGGGTGATTGATTCCTAGGGCCAACAACAATACAATGAAAGCTCCGATGCTGCCCAATAATGGTCCGCCCAGGGCGATGAAGGCCTCCGTAGCGGCATTCTGCGGCTGTTTTTTTAGGGTAATCAATGCCCCGAGAAAAGGGATAAAAGCCGGAGCGGAAACAGGCACTTTTTTCATATGAGCAGCCCAAACATGCCCCATTTCGTGAAGAAAAATCATGAGGACCACCCCGATAGAGAACTCCAGCGGGTAGATGAGCGTATAAGCCCAAATCATCAGGAGCATGCTCCAGAGGGTACCGCCCGCCTGGCCCAGCTTTAGAAATGGGAGAAGAAGTTTTAATTTCGATCCTAAAAAGGATAAAAAGGCAAGGACACCCCCCCACTTTCCCCATGACTTAAATATCCTTCCCGTTTTCTCACCTTCACCTGAGATGCCCATACTGCTCTCCTTCCTACGTCGTGATACTCTAACCTCCCTCTATTTTAGACCATTTCAAACCGCTTTGCCTCAACTATTTTTCATACGATCAAGAAAATGCGCTTCTGCGGACATCGATTCTCTCCTTCGTGCCATATGATGTAGTACCCTGCGAGAAAGGAAGTGAAAGCTTTGGCCTTCGCTTACGCTCATGCGATGAATTATGTTGGAAAGCCTGTCATCGCCGTCACCTCGGATGGACGACGTTATATGGGATTGGTTCACCATGTAACCCCCACCCATTTAATTCTCCGTCCCTTCCCATCCGGTTATCTTGCTCCTATGAAAAATCGCGAGGATCATCCGGATATTCTCCCCTTAGGAGGAGAAACCCATGAACAGCAAGTTGATGTGGAGACAGCCGCATTTCTGGGGTACCCCTTGGCAGGGGTGCGTCCTTTTGCGCCTTGGTCCGGCGCATTTATTGCCTTGCCTCTTTATGTATTGCTCGTTCTTTCCTTATTATGGTGGTAATCTAAAAACGCCGCATAGGCCGCCTCCCTTTTATAAAAGATAGTAAATGTATAGAAGTGACACATTTTAAAACGAGGGATAGGACCATGCGGCGTTTTTTTCTGCTTTTTCTCCTCATATTTTTCCCCGCGGAAGAAACATGGGTTCCCCCGGAACCCTCCAAGATGGAGATCTATGTGAATCTTTGGAAAAAGGAACTCCTTCTAATGAGGGACGGAACCGTGATCAAGAGATACCCTATTTCCGCAGGTACTTCCGACACACCCACCCCGATCGGAGATTTCCGTATCGTTCAGAAATCGGCGGAGTGGGGGAGCGGATTCGGTTCCCGCTGGTTGGGCCTTAATGTCCCTTTCGGCATCTATGGCATTCACGGGACAAACAAGCCCCATCTGATTGGGAGATATGTAAGCCATGGCTGCATTCGAATGCGTAACCGGGATGTGGAGGACCTGTATGATCGGGTGAGTCTAAATACGCCGGTGCGCGTGGACGGTCCCATACTTGGAAAAGAAGAGTTGAATTATCGGATCTTGGTACGCGGGTCGATGGGATCCCTGGTCCAACTGGTCCAAAACCGCCTTTCGGCAGGAGGGTATTACGCCGGTCCCCCCCACGGGATCTTTGATTATGCCACTGAACAGGCGGTAAAACGATACCAGAAAGAAAACGGACTCAACGTGACGGGACAGATTCATTTCATCGATTTAGTCTCCCTTGGGATCGTGGAGTGAGAGGATAGGAATGAGCTCCGGGAACGTTGAATCCTCATGAAACGGGACGAATCAAGGCAGAAAGCCTTTCCGGATGAAACCATCTAGAAAGGCTTTCGGTTTTTAGAATCGGTTTTCAGAATCGGTTTTTCGGATAGAGGCTTTCGGATGATTAGCTTTGGCGATATTGGGGTTCCTGTCCTTCGATATATTGCTGGCGTTGTTGCAAGGATTGGACGGCATTGTCCATCTCCTTGGCTAATTGTTGAAACTGCTGCTTGGCCTGTTGATCTTGGGTTTGGAGAGAAAAGTTTTTCAGGGTGGCAGCGGCACTTTGAATGCTGGCAATGGTTTGTTGTAATTGAGTCGCTACTGTCATCTTTACTCACCTCCGTTTCACGTTCATTATTGTGACCCAACCCGGTTCGTTTACACGAGGAAATCACATCCTTCTTTTCCCTCATTATCCTCTCGAACGGAAGATTAATGCAGCCAGGAAACCAAAAATGATGGCTGAGGAGATCCCGGCGCTCGTTACCTCGAACATACCGGTTACCACGCCGATCAACCCATGTTTCTCCGCTTCCGCCATGGCACCGTGAACGAGAGAATTGCCAAAGCTGGTGATGGGAACCGTTGCCCCCGCCCCGGCAAAATCGATGAGAGGCTCATAAAGATCAAAACCATCCAGGATCGCACCCAGCACCACCAATGTGGCCGTGGTATGAGCAGGCGTCAGTTTGAGTACGTCCATCATCAATTGGCCGACGACACAAATAAGCCCCCCTACGACGAAAGCCCAGAAAAAGATCATTTCTCATCCATCCTTTCTACTGCAACGGCATGGGCGATCCCGGGAACGGACTCTTTCTGTTGATAGGTGACGGGAGAAAGGAGGGCCCCCGTCGCCACCATTAAAACCTTCTTCAACCTTCCCTGTCTCATTTCCTTCAAAATATGGCCGTAAAAGACGGTGGCAGAGCAGGCGGCACCGCTCCCTCCCGCAAATACGGGTTGGTCTTCCCGATATATCATGATCCCCGAATCGGCATACTTCTCCTCCTTTATGGGGATTCCATGCTCTTGAAAGAGGTCGAGGGAGATTTTATGGCCCACCCTGCCCAAGTCGCCGGTCAGAATCAGGTCATAATCATCAGGATCTATCCGAAGATCCTTGAGGTGATTCGTGATGGTATCCACTGCGGCCGGTGCCATGGCGGCTCCCATATTAAAGGGATCCTTGATCCCCATATCAACAACTCTGCCTATGGTGGCGGAAGTAATATGGATGTTTCCCCCATTTTTCGCCACGATCCCAACCCCCGATCCGGTAACGGTCCACTGGGAAGTGGGAGGTTTCTGGGCGCCATATTCGGTGGGGTAGCGAAATTGGCGTTCCGCCGCCAAGTTATGGCTTGCCGTCCCTGTAAGGACATAATCCGCCTTGCCGGCATCAACCAATAGTGCCGCTAAGGCAAGCCCCTCCATGGAGGTGGAACAGGCACCAAAAAGGCCCAAATAAGGCGCCGCGAGCGTCCTGGCTGCAAAGCTGGAGGTAACAATCTGATTCATCAAGTCCCCGGCTAGGAAAAAGTCGATCTCCTCTTTCTTCATTTCCGCTTTTTCGACGGCAATTTCGCTTGCTTCTTCCAAAAATTTTTTCTCCGCCTTCTCATAGCTATCCTGGCCTAACCAGAAATCTTCGTGAAGGCGATCAAAATCTTGGGCTAAAGGGCCTTGGGCTTCAAAAGGCCCTCCAACGGCGGCTGAAGCGAGGAGGACAGGCCGATTCGGAAAGATCCATGTTCTTCCCTCCCTCATCCTTACATTCCCCCTTGGGTAAACATAAGCCACAAGGTTTTCAAGATGGCGACGACAAAAGCCGAAAAAACCCCAAAAACAATAACAGGCCCCGCGATTTTAAACATATTTCCCCCTACCCCCAATACATAGCCTTCGCTCCGGTAATCTATGGCTGCGGATGTGATCGTATTGGCAAAACCGGTTACGGGTATAGCCGCTCCCGCTCCCCCCCACTGTCCAATGTGATCATATACACCAAACCCCGTCAGCATTGCAGAAATCAAGATGAGGGTACTTACCGTCGGATTGCCAACCGTCTTTTCGGTAAAGTCAAAGTAAGTCATGTAAAAGAGGGAGATAAACTGTCCTACGAGGGAGATGATTCCCCCTACCAAAAAGGCTTTGATCACATTGGCCAATACGGGACGTTTCGGTTCCCTCTCCTTGGCAAACTTCTGGTATTTATCCTGGGTCGTGGTTATCTTCTTCTTTTTCTGCGCCATGTTTCTCTTCCTTTCCGTTGAATCTTGTTCACCATGGGAATCCAATATCCATGGTTCAGCCATCCCCATCGTTTTCGGAGGGCAACACTCCCTTCCTTTCCGTCCATTTTATTTCACTTTCATTTCAAATATGGTTTTAGTTCCTTTAGAATGGTTTTTATCTCCTCCCTCCCCCGTTTATACAGGTCTTTCGCCTTTTGATCCTTTGTCTCCAGTTCATAGGTTAATAGGTCCGCCTCTACGGATTGAAGCTGGGCTTCGAGCAGCCTGCGGGTAGAAGGGGCCGGAATCTGTACCGCATCATCAAATAGATCGACATAAAGATCTCCCGACGCATCCACCTGTCCGATCAGGACATTCTCAGGGAGCACACCGATCTTCTCTAACTCCGTTTTCAGCCAATCCCTGCTTAAGCCTAAATTCCCCAACCCTTCATCCAGGACCTTCCCATCGAGGAGGACGGTTTGGGGAGCCGTAGCCGCTTCGGCATGAACGCCTAAATCGATGGGGGTGATGGGTCGTTTATCCGATTTCAGGAGGACGTTAATCTCCCCATCGGACTCCATTACAGCAAATTCCACATCCGCCACTTGAAAGATCTGCTTGGTTCTAAGCTCACGGAGGAAGTCTTCCGGCGTCATCCCTGTTTCCTTTAAATGATCCTCCAATACCTTCCCATGCTGCACCACCACGACCTCCTTGCCTACCAGAAGGTCCCGGATTGCTTTACTCCGTTCCATGAGAAAATTGGTGAGAAGGAGGAGAAAGAACCAGGTGAGGATTGAAAAGATCCCCGCTTGGAGAGAAAAAAGATTCACTGCGGTCCCTGCAATGAGGAACGCTAAGACGATCCCGCTTAGCCGTTCCCAACCGGTTCTCCCATGAACCCAGCGTCGTCCCAAGATCCTGACGAGAAAGACCAGGCCGATAAATAGGAAAAAAGACTTCACGATCACTTGAAGTGCAACAGGCATTCCCATTCCCCCTATAACCCTTTATATTGCGGCTCTTCAAATTCCAACTTCATAATCCTGTTTTCAAGAAGATGCACGACCGACCACGCTCGTGGGACCTGCTGTTGCCAAACCTTTTTCGCGTCAGGATGCCGGGTAAGTTCCGCATATTGTTCCAGTTGCGATGCGATCCCTTTGATCGTGGCCAAGGTCTTCTTCACATTACTTCCTACCGTCATGCCTTATCCTCCTTCCTCATTACCCTTCCCTTCTATCCCTGCCTTATCTATCCTTGCCTTCCAATATTTTTCCCCATAATGCTTCCTTCCATGTGAAAAATTAAAGATAAAGAACTTCTCTCGTAAGGAGGCCTTGTGATGCGCATTCTCTTCTTAACCCTGAGTCTTCTCCTCCTGTTAACAGGTTGCAATCCAAAGCCGGGCGGGAAAATCGAAGCCGCCCAAAAGCTGAAATGCGATCAATTTTACATCAGGGAAGAGGAAGTGGAGAAGGAAGCCATCTCTCTGGCTAAAAAGGTCTCGGGGGTTGATGATGCGGCGGCGGTGGTATTGAAGGAGAATACGAAACGGAAGATTGTTGTAGGAGTTAAAGTGAGCAATTTTAATCGATTGCGCATGAAGGGAATTCGGAAAGAGATTTACGATGACCTAGAAGCGAAGTATAAGGATGGGGAGATTCATGTAAGTACGGATGCGAAGGTATATAAGGAGATCGAAACGTTACAAAAAAAAGGAACTCCCGGAAGTAAAGAGGAGTCCTGTAACCAGAAAAAAGAATTAAAAAAGATCGAAAAAGACATGAAGGGATAAGAGAAAGAGGGAGGAGGTGCCGTTGAATCTCAAGGAAGGAAAGCCTCGGCCCGGCATACGGGTACTCCCTGCTGCCAAAACTTCTCTTCATATTCGGTCATCACATTCTCTTCACGGTAGGAAGAGCGATGCAAATCAAGGGTAACATGGCGCAACTGAAAGCCCGCTTCGGACAGGGTCTTCAGAGAGTACTGAAAATACGCGATGTGATCGGTTTTTAAATGGATCTCCCCGCCCGGTTTCAGCAGTTTCTTGTACATCTCAAGGTAACGGGGGTGGGTAAGTCTCCGCTTGGCATGGCGTGCTTTTGGCCAAGGGTCTGTGAAATTCAGGTAAATGCGAGTTAACTCCCCCTCCTCAAAAACCTCCTCCAACCGATCGGCGTTTAATAGGAGAAAACCAATATTTACAGGGGGCTGGATTTCTTCCGCCTTTAATACGGCATATACCAAAGCCTCCGGCTTCATCTCGATGCCTAGAAAAAGGTTTTCCGGATGAAGGGAGGCTAACGTGTTCAGAAATTTCCCCTTTCCCGTCCCAATTTCCACATGGAGGGGACCCTCCCTGCCGAAAAAGGAAAACCAGCGCCCCCGGTAGAGAAGGGGATCGGTTGCGACCAAGGGGGATTTTTCTAAAGTGGGGAGGGCCCACTGTTTCTTCCGCAATCGCACCGGTATGACACCTCGGCAAATCGTAGTCTGGTCATAAAGAGGTTTTGCTTGATCATGCGATTCACTCACGAACGATCTTTAATCGTCTCCGGAGTATCCCCTGAACCTGGAGGGGGAGAACCAAACCAGTCGTTCAATACCTTCCCTTCCAGCACCTTTTTCTCCAGGAAAGCCCGCTGTTCGTCGGTAAAGAGCCCTTCCCAATCGATCTCCAATTCCCGGGCGATCTGAAGATAAGTGATTAATTCCGTCCAAGCCACATACCGCTTATACCAGAAAAATTGAGGATGATCGCCCATATAGGGATAAAGATCGTCAAATTCCGTGTGTTTACATTCGATGGTTCGCTCAAACTGAAGTTTTGCCCCTTCAATTTTCTCCAAGATATATTTCTGCATGGCTTTCGATACATTCATGAAAAACCTCTCCCTCCTCCTGTATTATATCGCGTTATCCCCCTGATGCCGCTTCCCGTAGGTCGTTCATCTCATCCTCGGTGAGAGGGCGAATCTCCCCCTCCTCAAGATGGGGATCAAGGCGCAATGGACCCATCGAAATCCGTTTCAGATACAAAACTTTCATCCCACAGGCTTGGAACATCCGCTTAATTTGATGGTACTTCCCCTCCGTTATGGTCACCTCAGCCTCCGATACGTCCCCTTGGGATAAAATCACAAGCTGGGCCGGCAAGGTTATATCTTCCTCTCCATCGAGGCGGAACCCTTCCGCAAACTTTCTTGCTTCCCTTTCCGTAACGCGCCCTTCTACGCGAACAAAATATCGTTTCGGCACATGATGCCTGGGGGAGGTGAGCCGATGAGCCAACTTTCCGTCATTGGTAAGCAGGAGAAGTCCCACGGCATCTTTATCCAACCTTCCGACGGGAAAGAGATTAAAGTGCGCGTACTCCTTAGGAACCAGATCCAGTACGGTTGAATCTACGGGGTCATAGGTCGCGGAGATGTAACCTGCCGGCTTATTCAACATGAGATAGAGATGTTGGATATATTTTACTTCTTCCTCCCAAACCTGGATCACGTCCTCCTCAGGATCCACATGGATGGAAGAATCGGTAACCACTTCTCCGTTTACCATGACCACCCCTTCCCTCACCAGCTTTTTTAATTGGCTTCTGGTTCCAAATCCAAGATGGGCAAGCATTTTATCGAGACGCATCCGTTTCGCCAAACGATTCACCGATCCTTTCCCTTATAGACGCCCTCTTCTCCTGAGTGAACAACCCGTAGAGGATTTCATGGCAGACCTACCTCAGGATTACCGGTTGAAGCGTTTGTTAAGGCGCTCCCTCTCCTCTTCATATCCCGGTTTTCCCAGGAGAGCAAACATGTTTTTCTTGTAGGCCTCCACGCCCGGCTGGTCGAATGGGTTTACACCCAGCAAGTAACCGCTCATCCCACACGCCTTTTCAAAGAAATAAACCATCTCTCCAAAGGTATATTCTTTGAGGTGAGGGATCTCAAGGACCAGGTTAGGAACTCCACCATCCGTATGGGCGA
This sequence comes from Thermicanus aegyptius DSM 12793, assembly GCF_000510645.1. Classification (NCBI taxonomy): domain Bacteria; kingdom Bacillati; phylum Bacillota; class Bacilli; order Thermicanales; family Thermicanaceae; genus Thermicanus; species Thermicanus aegyptius. The sequence goes on from NZ_KI783301.1 coordinate 2,967,607, forward strand.
GCAGGGTCCCCTCAAATGCCTTATGGTTGACAAATTGCAGGCTTTTCCCCGCCAGGTAATTCAGCCCGTCCAGATTCTCCTCCTCTTCCGGAATGAGAACCTCCTCTTCGCTTTCCTGTACCACAAGAACGGTCTCGAAAAGATGCCTTCTTCCCTCTTGGATATATTGGCCCATCGAATGGAGGTCTGTGGTAAAATCGACGGCGGCAGGATAAATTCCTTTATGATCCTTCCCTTCACTCTCTCCATAAAGCTGTTTCCACCACTCGTTAAACATGTGGAGCCGGGGTTCATAGTTCACCAAAAGCTCAATCTCATACCCTTTCTGGTAAAGGGCATATCGGGTTGCCGCATAACGGTAGGCTTCATTCTCCATTAAATCCCGATTCCCATAACGCTGCATGGCATCTTGGGCTCCCGCCAACATCTCCTCCACATCAAGCCCGGAGACCGCGATGGGAAGAAGACCCACAGGCGTGAGAACGCTGTAACGCCCTCCTACATCGTCCGGTATAATAAAGGTCTCATACCCTTCCTGTTCGGCCATCGTCCTTAACGCCCCTTTGGCCCGGTCGGTAGTCGCGATGATTCGTTTTGCCGCTTCCTCTTTTCCCACCTGTTTTTCTAACCACTGTTTTAATATGCGGAAAGCAATGGCCGGTTCAGTTGTGGTCCCCGATTTGGAGATCACGTTAATATAAAATTTCTTTCCTTCCAGAACCTCAAGGAGATGTTTCATATACGAAGGGCTTAGCTGATTCCCCGCATAATAAATCTCCGGTTTCTTCTGCCGCGCAGCAACCGTGTTATAAAAGGTATGGTTTAACATCTCGATGGCTGCACGGGCCCCAAGGTAAGATCCCCCAATCCCCACGACGACCAGGGCATCCGCCTCTTCCTTTATTTTCTCCGCGGTCTTTAACAAGCGAGCAAACTCTTCCTTATCGTAAGAAGAGGGTAAGGTAACCCAACCCAAAAAGTCGCGGCCCGTTCCTTTCTTCTCATGCAGTGCATCATGGTAAAAAGAAACCGCCGGCGCCAATTGGCGCAACTCTTCCTCCCGCACAAAAGGACGTACTTGTTGATCCTGAAATGAAATATGCGACACGAAAATCCCTCCACCCTTTTCTATTCAAAATCCCTTTCGCTTTAAGTATAGCAAAAAACGAGGGAATAAATCTAAAAAATTATGAAGCAACCGCATCCCACTTTGAAACATTAAGGAAATGGCATAAAAAACCACACGAAAGAAGGAGAAGTCCTGTTGGACCTCTCCTTTATTTCCCATTCCGATTTAAATGGCCATTCATTTCCCTCCGGCTCGTTTTCCACTCGGAGGGAGAGAAGCTATTCGTTAACCAAGTCCTTCATATCCTTTAGGACCTCAGGCAGGTTTAACCGACTTCCCACATAGGTTTTCCTCACTTCACCCTTCCCATCGACTAAAAAGATGCGGTCGGTATGAATGAAGTCGTTCTCCACCTTTTGAACCAACACACCGAAATCGGCCGCAGCCTTTCCGGTATCCTCCACGCTGCCGCGGAGGAAGGCCCATCCTGTGGGGTCCATTTTCCACTTTTTCATATATGCTTTTATCACTTCGCCGGTATCGTTCTCCGGATCAAAGGTGATGTTATAGAGGTAGACCTTGCTTCCGAACAAGTTCTCCTTTTTCAGCTCATCCTGGAGCTTCACCATCCAGTGAACCGTAGCCGGACATACCGTGGTGCAATTGGTATAAATAAAGGAAACGAGGCGGACCTTTCCATTCTGATCTGAAAATGAAACAGGTTTTCCGTCTGCATCTTCCAGATGAAAATCAGGGGCAGGCATTAAAACAGGAAGCTTATCTTTCCCACAGCCAACGAGGATTAAAATCATCGCGCTGAGGAGGAGGAACAGGCGAAGCAATGGATTACGCATCAGTTAAAACCACCTTAATCCTTAAAATTCATTTCCTCTTGTACGCTTACGCCGCATCGACCATCATCAATAGATAGAGAAGCGTCAGATAGATGATGGAATAGCGGAACATGAATGAAGCCCATCTTTTTTCTTCTTCCCCTCGCCGGTGAAGCCCTTGATAAGCCTTAATGAGATAGACCGTCCCTAAAAGAAGAGCTCCGACCAAATAGAGCCAGCCCACCGCTCGAAGAGGATAAAGCATTAAACTGACGGGAAACAGGCTTACGGTGTAATAAAAAATCTGTTTCTTCGCCTCTCCAAACCCTTTTACGTTGGGAAGCATCGGAACGCAGGCATTCTTGTAATCGGTATGGCGGCGCATCGCCAGCGCTAAGAAATGGGGAGGCTGCCAGAGAAACAGGATGGAGAAGAGGATCCAGGCGGTCAGGTCCATCCTTCCGGTCACCGCCACGTATCCCATCACCGTAGGCACCGCCCCGGAAATCCCTCCGATCACCGTGTTTAGGGTGGTAATCCTCTTTAACCACAAGGTATAAATGATCACGTAAACCACAAAGCCGATCAAGGCAAGCAAGGCAGCTTGAGGATGCACCCCGAAGGCGAGCACCGCCTCTCCTGTCACGGCCAGAGATAAGCCGAAAAAGGTAGCGGCCTTAACCGATACTCTTCCCGAATGAATGGGACGGTCTTTTGTCCTCTCCATATAGCCGTCTATATCCCGGTCAATCACATTATTTAAGGTAGTCCCCCCGGCAATGACGAGGGCAATCCCGAGCAGACTGAAGAAAAAAGTAACCATGAGATCAGGAGTGAACGGCGCCCCTTTCATCGCCAACAGAAACCCGGCAACGGTTCCCAGGAGGTTGGCAAACACGATTCCCGGTTTCGTTAACCGATAATAAACCCCCAGTGAGGCCCTCTCCCCCGTCCGTTCCATAGAATCCGATTGAAGTTCAACGGCCATGGACCGTTCCATACACGCTCCCCCTTTCCGGTTGTAGGATCGAGTAATCATCCCCAAAGAGAGATTTCCCCACGATATAGGAAGAAAGACCGATCCCCGCACTGGCTAAGATCATATGCAAGGAGACGGAAAAGGCGGATAAGCGGGTAAAGACGGTAATAAATCCCATTCCCATCTCCAAAAGAACAACCAACGTTAAGAAGAGAACCGCATTCTTCTCCTTCTTCATCCGCCAGGACCGAAAGAGAAGGCGAAGCAAGAAAATGAGGACAACAAAGGCGAAAATCCAGTGGGTAAAGAAGAGGAAATGAGCCCAGTACGGGGATTGAATCAGCTGTTGATGGGGGGTGATCCCCATATATACATCGGCAGCGGCACTATGCTTGAAAAAGGCTCCCAAGATGGTTTCCGCATAAAAAAGGAGAAGTAAGGTGAGCGCCGGTCCAAAAAGCTTTGACCCCCTCTCACCGCCTATCGGTTCGGGAGATTTCTTCTCCTCTGTTCCTCTTCTCATTAAGGCGGTCGTCAAAAAAACCAAGCTGCTAAAGAGGGCGAGGCTCACCGCAACATCGAGGGTGGTAAAACCGGGAGGAGTCCCCAGCATCACGTTAAAGCCTCCCACCAGAACTTGTAAGAAAAGGAGAAATAGAGAGAGGGGAGAGAGGATGGATACCGCCCGTTCACCCGGATACTTCTTAATCCATGCGAAAATCGCGTTAATGAGTAAGATGAAGCCTAAAAGTCCCACCACGAGACGATGGGTATATTCAATCACTTGTTTATAATCGGTGATGTCGGGAAAGAGACGGCCGTTACATCCCGGCCAGTCCGTCCCGCACGCATCCTGCGACTGGGTCGCTGTAACCAGGACGCCCATGAACAGTACAAAAAAAGTAAACCCGACTGTGAATAGAGCAAATCGATGTCTCACGGATGATAACCCTTTCTTTCGGTATTGTCCAATCCGTCTTGTACGTTGCGGCTGTCCGAAAAGATCTCCTCATAATCTCCATGGCAATAAAACATAATCTTTAAAATATCCTCTTCTCTTGCACAAAAAATCTTCAAAAGTTCAACCACTTTTAGATTAATCAGTTCTCCATATTTTTGATAGGCCTTTCAAGGGCTGAGTGGTGACATTTTTGTGAATTTCCTTACCCTGCCCTATTTTTTATTGGGTTCCGTGAAAGGAGGAAGGGGAAGGCGATCTTTTTCCCTCTCCTTTTTTACCCATTGATAAAAAACATACCCCAAAAAGATACCATATATAATCTCCTGCATGATTTTCATGACGACTCCCCCCAATTGCTGATCTTGCAAGGGGGGTAGAATGCGGAAGAATTTGGCCGTCACGATGGACATATCCACCGTAACCCCGGTGGGAAGGCAGAAACCGATCATCGCCGCCCAAGCCTGGGGATTGGTGTAACTCCGGTACAATTCACTGTCTGCAAAAGTGATTAACGCGCAAGCCGGGGTGATGAGAACCCCGTTGGCCACAATGTAGGCGATCTTCCGAAGTTCACTTAACTGGTCCGTTTCCCCTAAGGGATTCAAGATCGGCCACCACATGAAGATGGCGGCCAGGAAGAGAAGGATCCCATACAATGCATTTAGGTTCACATCCGCGTTCAGGGCATCCAGGACAGCAGGCAAATGATAAATGGAGAAGAGTCCGTTAAACCAGAGAAGGGCCAGCAACGGTTTCGTAAAAAAGCGAATGATGCTCCGCAAAAATTTCGGCTTCAACAGATATTCATAGAACCACGTGGGCGAGCCTAAGATAAGAAGGGGAGGCACGATCAAATAGATGACGGCCATCTTTGCCATATGCAATGTGAAGATGATATGGGACAACAAGTAAAAGGGGCTCCCCTCAGCAACATAATAGAAAAGGAGGCCGCTCAGAAAGGTTAGTTTCTTTCCGAGAGATACCTCGGTTGCCCCCGGGATATCTTTCCGGAATGGTCCGGTTAGCAGAAGGTAGAGTCCTGCGATGATGAGGACCAAGACGATTTTATTGGGATTCCATAAGGCGATAAATCCAAAGGTTTGCAGGTTATACCAAAGGGTCATCTTCATCACTCCAGAAGTGTAACGGTAAACCCGTCCTTCCTGCGTCAAGAAAGAAAGGCTGTATCAAAGCCCATTATACCACTTGATACAGCCGTTCATCCAATGATTGAGATTGCTGTTACCACCAGATCATGAAGAGAAAGGCCATGATGGTGATCCATACGACCAAGATAGCCACATAGACATAAATCGTCGGGAAGCGATGCTCCTTATCCTTCATATGCATCCAAATGTAAAGCTGGAAAGCGGCTTGAATCGCCCCCAAAACGACGATGAACGGAATGGTGAAACGGGGATTTACCCCATAGGCAACCGGATAAAAAGCTAAGAGCGTCAGAACGATACTTACAAAAAAGGCAATCAGGTGATGTTTCGTCTCGCTGCGCACTCTCTGAAATTCCCCCCTATTCATTTCCTCAGGCATTCTTTACCCCACCTTTCCCATCAGGTAAACAACCGTAAAGATGAAGACCCAGACCAGGTCGACGAAGTGCCAGTAAAGGCTGGCAAGATAATACTTCGGGGCATTATAGAGGGTGATTCCCCGGTTCCAGTTCCGGATGAGGAGCGTGCTGATCCAGAGTAAGCCAAAGAGAACGTGGCTTCCATGGAAACCGACTAACGTGTAGAATGCAGAACCAAAAGCGCTGCTGGTAAACGTATGCTTCTCCTTCACGTACTCTGTAAATTCATAGATCTCCAACCCTAAAAAAGCGGCGCCAAGAAGGAGGGTCACGATGAACCAAGCCTTCATTCTGGATGCTTTATTTTCCCGCATGGAGAGAATGGCCATGACACTGGTCATGCTGCTGGTTAACAGGAGAACCGTCGCGAGAAAAACCGTGGGCAGTTGGAAAAGTTCTTTCCCCGTCGGTCCCCCCATCGTAGAATGGCGTAAGGCCAAATAGGTGGCGAAGAGGGAAGCGAAAAGAACCGATTCGGCCGCGAGATAGAGCCAAAAGCCTAGAAACTTATTTTTTCCCTCCATGGTTGCGCGCTCGGGGTGGGCAGGCAGGGATACCGTTTTTGCCTCATTCATCATGATAGAGACGCCCCTCCTTCCATGCTTTCTACCTCTTCATGGTGGATATGATGGCCGTGATCATCGATGACGGACCGAAGGAACATGGTGAGCAAGGTAATCGCCAGTCCTCCTATCCCGACATAGAGAAAGGCCGGATTATATTGATCCTTGAAGATAAAACCAAGTCCTGCGATAAATAATCCGAGAGACATGAGGAAGGGAAGAAAAGAGGCGTTGGGCATATGGATATCTCCCAAAGGCTCTGCAGGCAACATCTCCTTATTGCCTGCCTGTTTTTCAATCCAGAAGGCATCCAGTCCCCGTACCAGAGGCAAACGAAGGAAATTATACTCCGGAACAGGAGAGGGCAGCGTCCACTCCAAGGTCCTTCCATCCCAGGGATCATTCCCTGCCACCGCCCCTTTTCGGAAGGTGACGGCAATATTGGCCACGAAGAAGAGCACCCCAATCGCCATGAGGAAGGCTCCGATGGTGCTGATCAGATTTCCCAACTCAAAGCCCTGGCCGGGAAGATAGGTGTATATTCTCCGCTGCATACCCCAAAGTCCTAAATAGTGCTGAATGAGAAAGGTTAAATGAAACCCGATGAGGAAAAACCAGAAATGCAATTTTCCGAGCGTCTCGTTAAGCAATCGCCCGAATATCTTGGGCCACCAGTAATAAAGGCCGGCAAAGATTCCGAAAACAACTCCTCCAACCAGGACATAATGGAAATGGGCAACCACAAAGTAGGAGTCATGAAACTGAAGGTCGGCCGGCGGCAGTGCCAACATGACCCCGGTCACTCCCCCCATGACAAAGGTGGGAATAAATCCCAGAGCGAATAGGTTTGCGCTGGTAAAGCGAATCTTCCCTCCCCACATGGTGGCCAGCCAGTTAAAGATCTTAATCCCCGTAGGAACGGCAATCGTCGTGGTAGCGATGGCGAAGATGGCATTGGCCACCGGGCCAAGACCAACGGTAAACATGTGGTGAACCCATACCATAAAACCAAGGAAGGCGATCAACATGGTGGCAAACACCATGGAATGGTAGCCGAAAAGGCGCTTTTTCGAAAAGGTGGGAATCACCTCGGAAAAGATTCCAAAAGCAGGGAGTACGAGAAGGTATACTTCCGGATGTCCAAAAACCCAGAAGAGATGCTCCCAGATGACCACGTTCCCTCCGAACGCAGGATCGAAAAAGTGGGAACCAAAAAGCCGGTCAAAGATCATGAGGAACAGCCCCACCGTAAGCGGCGGGAAGGCGAAAAGGATCAAGGTGGAGGAGACCAGGGTGGTCCATGCAAACATCGGCATGCGCATCAGCGTCATCCCCGGCGCCCTCATGTTTAAAATCGTGGCGAGAAAGTTTATTCCACCGATCAGAGTACCGGCTCCGGAGATTTGCAGCCCTATCGCATAATAGCTTAATCCATGCCCGGTATAATTATTGTCGGAGAGGGGGAAGTAACCCGTCCAGCCCGATTCCGGCGCGCTCCCCGTAAAGAGGCTAACATAGGTAAGTGTGGCTCCGAAGAAGAAAAGCCAGAAACCTAGGGCGTTCAGGAAAGGAAAGGCGACATCCCGCGCGCCGATCTGGAGGGGAATGACGGCATTCATTAAGCCGAAGACAAGGGGCATGGCGACAAAGAAAATCATCGTTGTCCCATGCAAAGTCATGATTTCATTATACGTCTTCCCAACGAGAAAGGTGTTCCCAGGGAACATCAATTGAATCCGTATGAGCAATGCCTCAATTCCGCCCAATACGAAGAAGAAAAGTCCGGACCAAAGATAAAGGATGGCGATTTTCTTATGATCAACCGTAGTCAGGTAATCCCACAACAGCGGTTTCTTCCCTGCATGAGCCATCTGCGACATCAGCGAACCTCCTTTTAATCAGCACTATCTATCCTTTTATTGGTTCATATTGAGCCCTGAAAGGTATTCGATCAGGTTATTTAGGTCTTGATCCTTTATTTTCCCGCCAAACGCAGGCATCTTAATGGTCTTCGGCCCTTCATTCTGCGGCTTCACCTTGGAGGGGTCTTCAATCCATTTTTTCAGGCTCTGTTTAAACTCCTCCGGGGAACCGTTCGGCAAGATTCCCGCAATCGTCTTTCGATTGGCCAGGTTATCCAGATTAGGACCTACTTTGATCGATTTGTCCGTGCTATCGACCGCATGGCAAGAGGCGCAATTCTGGGTAAAGACCGCTTCTCCGGCCTTGGCGGCATTGGTGGTCACCGTAACCGGCTTCTTCATTCCATCCACCCAAGCGTTAAATTCTTTCTCGGTCACGGCGATCACTTTAAACTCCATTAACGCGTGGGACGGTCCACACAGTTCCGCGCATTTCCCCAGATATACTCCCGGTTCTTTCGCATCAAAGGAAAAACGGTTCACATTCTTCTTCCCGTCCGTGCCGATCATTCCTGGATTGGCATCCCATTTCCCGGAGAGAGCAGGAACCCAGAAGGAATGAATAACGTCGTTCGAGGTAAGTTCCACGCTAATTTTCTTTCCTACAGGGATGTATAAATCTTCAGCGGTTTTAATTCCCAGATCGGGATACTCAAATTCCCACCAATATTGGTGGGCGGTCACCTTTACCTTGAGCGCATTCGGATCATTCGCATGATCCTTGGCTAATGCAAAGGTCTGCATCACTGTAGGCACCGCTAAAATAAGGAGCAGGATAATGGGGATCACCGTCCAAATCACTTCGAGGAGATGATTTCCCTCCACTTGTTTTGGAACCCCTTCATCCCCTTTCCTTTGGCGGAAGCGGAATAATACATAGATAAATAGGATAAAAACGACAGCCATGACGAAAAGCATAACGCCTAAGCTTAAAATCATCAATTGATACGAGGATTCGCTTGCAGAACCCATCGGCTTAAGGGTAGAGAGGTATGGATCCCCGCTACAGCCGGATAAAATCGAGATCATGGCGAGTGCAAGCAATAAGATCTTCCAACCGTGATGAAAACGCTTCATCTACAACCCCTCTTTCTGTCTCACTCTTTTCCCTCTACTTCCTTTCTTCCGGGACTCCCCTTCTCTCATGAATGAAGTAGTTTTTTAGAAGATATTTTGTTTAATCTATGAACTGATTGCTCCTCCTATTTTAATTTGATTCACTTTTATCTGTCAATAATTCGCCATAAACAAAGCCCGATGTCACAAAAAATACATATTTTGTTCACATTTTAAGGGGAAAATTCCCTCATCCGCATACCTTTTTATGTTTTTTATATTCGTTATGTTTTTTATTGGAAGGGCAGAGTTGAAAAAGTTTGCCCGCATCCTTTGCCTTGTATAAAATAAGGAAAGAGAGGGGAAAGGGGAGATCGAATGACTCTTTTCTTAGAATGGATCGGATGGATTTTTTTACTAACCAGCCTCTTGATTAGCATCGTTATCATCTTGGAAAAAAGAGATCCGGAGAAGACCATCGCCTGGCTTCTGATTCTTACTTTTCTCCCTATCGTCGGTTTCCTTTTGTACCTGCTGTTTGGCCGGAATATGCGAAAGGAGCTGGCGGTACGCACCAAAGAGGAGATCAGTTTTGCCCGCCTGGATGAAGTTCATCATACCCATGATTGGCCTGAATTGTCCCACCCCGCCATACGCCGGCTCATCGCGGTGGGGTACAACGCCTTCGCCTCTCCGGTCACTCTGAACAATGAGGTTGGTTTTTTCTATGAAGGAAAGAGCCTGTATGACTCTCTCTTTACAGAAATGGAACAGGCGACACATCATATTCATCTTGCTTTCTTCATCATCCGGAATGACCATGTGGGAGAACGATTGAAGGAAATTCTCCTGCGCAAGCGCAAGGAAGGGGTGGAAGTACGGGTCATCTACGACGATGTGGGTTCGGTCTGGTTAAATAGGAGATATAAAGAAGAATTGCAGAGGGCCGGGGTGGAGATTTATCCTTTTCTTCCCGTTACCTTCCCCCTCATCGGTAGAAAACTGAATTACCGGTATCACCGAAAAATCGTGATCATCGATGGAAGAATCGGCTATCTTGGAGGGTTTAATATCGGGAGGGAGTACCTCGGGGAAAAAAAACGGCTGGGGCACTGGAGAGACACCCATCTCCGCATTCAGGGGGAGGCGGTTTACAGTCTACAGCTTCTCTTCCTCCTCGATTTCGAGTTCGTCAGCAAGAAAAGCCCGGATGGTTGGGAATACTTTCCGCCTGTCTCTACGCCCGAAGTCCGGCCTTTGCCGATCCAGATCATCAGCAGCGGTCCTGATTCGCCTCACCCCATCATTTTACATACCTATTTAATCATGCTTACCAACGCAAAAGAGCGGATTTGGCTCGCCACCCCTTACCTGATCCCCGATGAAGCCGCCCTCGTCGCCATGAAAATGGCCGCTTTAAGTGGGGTGGACGTTCGAATCCTCATCCCGGACAAGCCGGATCACCCCTTTGTCTATTACGCCACCTCTTCCTATTTGGAGGAGCTCCTCAAAGTAGGGGTTAAGATCTATAAATATAAAAACGGCTTCATGCATTCCAAAGTATTGCTCTGCGATGATGAAATCGTCTCCGTCGGTACAGCCAACATGGATGTCCGCAGCTTCTATCTTAATTTTGAAGTGAACGCCCTCATTTATCGCCGCGAAGCCGTTCAAAAAGTGGCGGACCAATTTGAGCAAGATTTTCAAATGAGCGAACTGCTTGATCTAGAGGTGTATCAAAAACGCCCCTGGTATCGGCAATTTATCGAATCTATCGCCCGGCTCTTCTCTCCCATCATGTAATGGGTAGGGCGAACCAACCATTATAAAAATTAGGAGGCTCCCTATGTTCCTGAATCTTCGCCAATATTTAGAAACCTTGAGAAAAGAAAAAGACCTCGTCGTGATCGAGGTACCGGTGGACCCATATCTGGAATTGGCTGAGATTCATCGCCGAGTGATCGAAGAAGAAGGACCTGCCCTCCTCTTCACACAGGTAAAGGGAAAGTCCTTCCCTGTCGTAACCAATCTCTTTGGAACCATGAGGAGGGTGGAGCGGGCCATCGGGACAAAACCGGAGGAGATGGTAAGGGGTCTGGTTCAGCTCTTGCCCGAACTCATGCCACCGAAATTAAGCAAAATTTGGGAAAAGAGAAGCCTTCTCTTTCAATTCACCCGCTTCGGCACGAAAAAAGTGGAGAGGCAAACGGCTCCTCTCCTCGCGATCGAAGAGGCCGATTTTGACCTGGGGACGCTGCCGGCGCTCACAGGATGGCCGCTGGACGGGGGGCCCTTTTTTACCTTGCCTCTCGTCTATACGGAGCATCCAACCACCCGTGAGCATAACCTTGGGATGTACCGGATGCAGATCAAGGGAAGGAATAAAACAGGGATCCATTGGCAGATCCATAAAGGAGGGGGGTTTCATCATTTTGAAGCGGAAAAGAGAAAAGAGGCCCTGCCCGTCACCATCTTTCTCGGAGGACCGCCGGCGCTCATCGTAAGCGCGGTCGCCCCCTTGCCCGAACCCGTGCCGGAGCTTCTTTTCGCCTCTTTTCTTATGGGGGAAAAGCTTCCCCTGGTAAAGGTGGAGGGGCACCCTCATCCCCTCATCGCCGAAGCGGAATTTGCTTTTCTGGGGGAAGTTCCCGCCGGTATTCGGGAACCGGAAGGCCCTTTCGGCGATCACTATGGTTATTACTCGTTGACTCATGATTTCCCTGTTTTTAACCTGAAGAAAGTTTACCGGCGGAAAGGAGCGATCTATCCGGCTACAGTGGTAGGGAAACCGCGGCAGGAAGATTACTACATCGGAGAGTACCTGCAGCAACTTCTCTCCCCCCTTTTCCCATTGGTGATGCCTGGGGTAAAGGAACTCTGGACCTACGCCGAAACCGGTTTTCATTCCTTAGCGGGGGCCATCGTGAGGGAGAGCTACAGCCGTGAAGCTCTTTCCCACGCTTTCCGCATCCTCGGAGAGGGACAACTCACACTGACCAAGTTTCTCATGGTAACCGATGCTCCTGTATCCTTGCGGAATTTCCCTCAATTCCTGGAAGCTATCCTCGCCCGCTTCCGCCCCGAGCGGGATCTCATCATCTTGCCCCATACCTCTATGGATACCCTCGACTACACCGGGCGAACGTTTAATCACGGCAGTAAGGCGATCATGCTGGGAATAGGAGAGGAGATTCAATCCTTGCCCGAAACATACACGGAAGGAGATCTTGCGGGCGTGGAGAAAATTTCCGTCTTCTGCAGAGGAACCTTGCTCCTCTCCGGAAAAAGCTATGAGGAGGACGAGGGGCTGCCGACGAGGATCACCGCAGGATTACATGGACGGGACTTTCCCTGGCCTCTCCTCATCCTCGTCGATGATGTGGAAGAGATTACCGATCAAACTTCTTTCCTTTGGACGGTTTTTACCCGTTTTGATCCCGCCCACGATCTTTACGGAAATAAGGAGATCGTAGGAAATCACATTGCCTTTCATGGCCCGATCCTGATCGATGCTCGTATGAAACCTTTCTATCCCGACGAACTGATCCCTGATCCGGAGACGGTCACCCTCGTGGACAAGCGCTGGCGTGAATATTTCCCGGAAGGGATTTGACCCGCTCCATCCCTCCCATCCCCCTCAACTTCATCTTTCCTACGCATAATAAGGCGAGATCATGAGGTATACGATGACTCCCGATGCCGCCACGTAGAGCCAAAGAGGCATGGTCCAGCGGGCAATGCGGCGGTGTTTCTCATCCTGGCGGTTCAATCCTCTCGCTAATGTGGTGAGTGCCAGCGGAACAATGACGATGGCGAGCAATATATGGGTAAGAAGGAAGAAGTAATAGAGATAACGAAAAACATCTTCTCCTCCATAAGGGGTAGACTTCGCCAAAAAATGGTAGGTGACATAGGTAATCAGAAAAAGAGCCGTCGTGATAAAGGCGGCAAAGATAAAGCGCCGATGCATCACAATGTTCTTCCGGCGGATGAAATAGAGCGCAGACAAGAGAAAAACAAAGGTAAAACTATTAAAGACGGCGTTTAACATCGGGAGAACGGTAAGATCGAGTTGATTTCCCCTCTCCATCTTCGGCATGAAGAAAAGGATGGCCACGATCAAGTTAATCGCGATTGAGAGAAATACAATCCAGGGGGTATAATTCCGCTTTTCTCCCCTGATTTCCATTTTGTCGGCATGGTTTTGTTTCATCTTCATTCCCCTTTGTCCTCATTTTCTCCTTCCATGATAAGGAAAGCACAAGAATTTCGCAAGGGGAATGGGTTAAACTCCCTCCTTTTCTGCTCGTTCTTTTCTCTCTCTTCTATGACTCTCTTCAAATGAATCGTTTCTCCCTTTTCAAAGATGGATCCGAAAGGGAGAAAAACCCGCCGATGAAAACCGACGGGCAGCTTTAAACGCATCCTTTTCATTCTCACCAAACCTGAACTTACTTCGTCGATTCCACTTCTTTGACGGTTACGCCCGACAACGTATCTTTAACCGGGCAGATTTTTTCGATATGGCCGATCAGTTCGCGGATCTTCCCCACATCCGAAGGAGAATCGACCTCTATGCGATAACGAATTTCCTGAAATCCCGGCCTTACGGCAGGGTTCTTCTCCATGAAACCGTCCGGATCCAGGTCCCCTTCAACATGTACCTTAAAACCGTTCAGTTCAACTTGGTGGGTCTTGGCATGAATCGATAAAAGAACCGATAAACAACCACCCAAGGCAGCCAAAATCAACTCGACCGGATTGGGACCTTGATCCGTCCCTCCTAAGGATTTCGGTTCATCGATGACAATCCTCTTGTCTCGGATCACCGCTTCGGAGCGAACCCCTTCACCTGACCAAAGCACGTCTGTCTGAAATGTGATCTTTGCCACAGATTATTCCTCCTTCTCGTTTTAGCCTTTCCAAGCATTTATGGATTTCTGTCTTCTTCCAATTCCTTCAACCGGTCCGTATAACCCTGACGGCTTCCGCCCCATCCCGAAACATATTGGCTTAACTGATTTGCATCATGGATCATTTCGATTCGGTCACTTGGAACTCCGGATCTTCATAAGGATGCGCGATCCAACCGGACTGATCGATGAAAAGACGGATGGCGACGACCTTTCGATTTTCCAAAAGCGTAAAGAAATGAGGAGTATTTTTCGGAACGGAGATCACATCGCCTGCCTGAAGAACCGCGTTAAAATAACCGATTTCGCTCGTCCCCTTGATCGTAAATGTCCCGTTTCCGGAGACGATCGCCCTGACTTCATCATCACTATGGGTGTGGATCTGTTCGAACTTCTTTAACAGCTCCTCCAGATTAGGCGTTGCTTCGGATAGTGAAATCACATCCCATTTCACATACCCATTCCTTTCAGCCAGGGAGCGGATCTCCTGATCAAATGCGTGAAGAATCTCTTCCTTTTCCTCCTCGCTTACGTTGTATTTCTCCCTTAAACCTGCCGGCAGTTTACCGGCATCCCAACGTTCATAGAGAACTCCCTGTCGGGCCAAAAAATCTTTCACCCGCTCTTCATCCTGAATCTTCTCACCGGTCTTCCGAATGACAATTTCGGCCATTTTAGCTTCCCTCTCTTTCATGTTTCGTTTTATGGAAATGGAGTTTCCTCCCTTTTCCCAACGATACGTCGGCAAATGTGTGAATCGGCAACAGCCCGAGGCTCTTCATCTGGAGAAGCTTTACGTGGTAATCAAACAAGAATTCAAAAGCCTCCAGATGCTTCTTCGCCTCTTCGGGGTTCCTACCCCACGCGTAAATACCATGGCGCCGTATCAGGATACCCGGGGTTTGCGGCCGAACCGCATCCCTCACCAACTGCGCCAGGGTGGGAATGTGGGCCTTATTTTCGACGATGGGGAGACGGATGGCGCCATCCTCTTCCCAGATATTGAACGCTTTGATCAGTTCATGCCCGGAAAAGAGAATCTCCCCATGATCCCCGTAAAGTTCGGAGAGGAGATTGTTGGCCACCGTATGAACATGAAACACGGCACCCGTATCCGGCAGGCGGTCGTAGATGGCCGTGTGGATCATTGTCTCGGCGGATGGTTTTAGCCGGGTAGGGAATACAGGTACTCCATCCCGATCCACAAGAAGAAAATCCTCGGAAGTCTGAAGACTCTTATCTTTTCCGCTGGCGGTAATCACAATCGCCCGCTTACCGTCCTCACAAGTCGCCAAGACGGAGAGATTGCCGCTCGTGGCAGGAAACCATCCCCGGGCAGCAAAACTCTCTTTCACAACCCGGAGACTGTGGACGGCGCTCATTATCTCTTCCATGGGTTCACCCCGCTTTTTCCGATGTATTCTGCAGATAATCGATCACGTCGTAAAAGGTTTCAAAGGGGACATAGGGGATGGAGAATTCTTCGCATTTGATTCGGAGAAAGTCGCGGGCGATCACCCGGTCGGCGATCCGAGCCGCCGCCAGATCGGTTATGCTGTCGCCGATGACAATTCTTTCGTATTCTTCCTGCGGAAAGGACCGCAAGAGGGTTGTCTTGCACATCCCGCAATCACGATGGCACTCATCATCGCAAGGATGAGGCCAGAGGATACGAATCTTCTCCCCGCTAAAATCACTGCCGTTGCAATAGATATCCCCATACGGGATGTCATAGGGGACAAGCAAGGGGTAGAGGAAAAAATCGATCCCTCCGCTCGAAATAAGCAGCCGTATTCCTTCTTCTCTCGTAAATCGGATCAACTCAGAAAACCCCGGCCGAATCTCCGTATGATGGAGCACGTAATTTCGGATCTCCTCTTCTTTTGAGACCGGAAGCAAGGAAAACATCTTCCCCACTCCTTCCCGAACACTTACCCGCCCTGCGAGAATCTCCTCCTTCAACTTCTCCCATTCCGGAGGCGCAAACTCCCTCATGATTTGAATGATGGTATCCTGCACCGTAATCGTCCCGTCAAAGTCACAAAAAAGTACCTTTCTCCTTCCTCTGCTCATCCCTCAACCACCCCCCATTTCTCAATCGCAAGGCTTAGTTTTACGGAACGGGCCGCGGCTTCCCGGAGAGAATAACCTGCCATAATGGCTGAGATGGCATCCAGGAAAGCCCTTCCCCCTGCGGTCGATCCTTGCGGATGACCATGAATCCCTCCGCCCGCATTGATCACCAGGTCAGGTCCAAAATCCCTGATCAGGACAGGAACGAGGCCGGGATGAATCCCCGCCGACGGCGCCGGAAGAGAAGGTTTGATATTCCCATAGGGACGGCGCAACCGGTCCGCAACCGACAACGATTCCTCTTTAGGCATAGCGACAGAACCATAGGGAGAGGGATAGAGGACAATGTCCGCCCCTGCCAAACGAAGAAACTTGCCTAATAGAAGGGAAGAGGATACCCCATGTTCCGGAGATGCGTATATCGCTCCGGCAAACGCAGGATGGGCAAGAATGGGAACCGGGATGTCGGGGTCCGAAGCCAGGCGATGGAGAATATCTAGGCCGTACACAAACACATTCAGGAGAAGGCCGGAAGCACCCGCTTCCACCAACCGTTTCGCCCTGTCCACCATTTCGTTCACCGGCCCTGTCAGGTTGACAGCATAGAGGGCCTTTCTCCCGGTCCGCTCTTCTCTTTGACGATTTAACGCTTCAAAACGCTTCACCCTTTCGATGGCGGGAGCTTTCCCATCTGCGAAAAAGATCTCGTCATCCTTTACCAGATCTACGCCGCCTTCAATCTGTTTCCTGTACTCTTCCTCCAACTCATCGAGGGAAAGACCGATGCATTGTTTAAAGATGCTCATCAGGAGGGGTCGATCCTTCATCTGCAGCAAATCCCGAACCCCCTGAATTCCAAAACGTGGGCCCGGAAATTGGGAAAGGAGGGAGTCGGGAATGTGGAGATCCAAGAGTTTGATCGAACCATCCAGGGATAACTTTCCGAACACCGTGGTAAGAATGGATGGAAGATCAGGGGTCACGTTGACGATCGGATATGCGATGGTAATTTTCCCCACGGGCTGCTTCCCTTCTTCCTCCGGAAGTGGGACGACATCGACCACTTTCCCCAAATGTTGCGCCATGCTTTCCTTTTTCTCACTCGGCAGCTCGGTCCATGTCCCCACCGTAAGCCCGACGGCAATCCCTTGCGCCTTTTTGTATAGATCCTTTTCCCCTTTCAGCAGGTAAGTCGCCAAGATATATTCCTCATCCAACGACAATCCCATCACCGCCTTTTTTTACAAAAATAAAAACCTCTTTCGTTCTGAAAGAGGTTGTAGAAACAATATCCCACACCCTTATCTTTCAGAACATAACGTTCTGCAGGAATTAGCACCTTACCTTCACTCCTGAAAGGATGG
Organism: Thermicanus aegyptius DSM 12793; assembly: GCF_000510645.1. Lineage (NCBI taxonomy): Bacteria > Bacillati > Bacillota > Bacilli > Thermicanales > Thermicanaceae > Thermicanus > Thermicanus aegyptius. Next base: position 2,984,928 of record NZ_KI783301.1, read on the forward strand.
AGATCCCCCCTACGATCCCTGGGAGAAGCTCCTCCTTCCAGTCGTTTAGCCCATAGGTATGGGCAGCAGGTTGCCGGGCGTCATCGGGCCAGTCCCTCAGCCTTCTCTGGATAAGAGTAATTCTTATTTTCAATTGTCACTCGATGGTCATAACTATAAACGCAGCATACTTCTCTGTCAATCCCCAAAATGTCGCTATTTTTGCATTTTTTCTGATTTCATCCACCTCCCTTGAGATCATCACCGAACCTTCCTGCAATCTATCCGCCTTTTCTGCAATGGGTTGTGAACCGATCCCATGCTGGCACAAGATTTATATCTGCAAACATTCCACCTCTCACCTTTAAATTTTTCCCTTGACAAACGTTGAGAAAAAAAATAAATTAATCACCAAAACCAAGTGAATTTGATTCTGATTCTCATCAAATCGCTTGGGGCAAATGTATGGATGTAAAAACCGAATAGAGTTTGACCGATTCGCTCTTATCAAGAGATGGCGGAGGGACTGGCCCAATGATGCCCGGCAACCTGCATTTCCCTATACGGGGTGACGGATCGGAGAGGACGGCAGGATGTTCCTGCACGAAATCTTTGTTTCCGGTCACAGCAAGGTGCTAACTCCTGCAGAACGTACCGTTCTGAGAGATAAGGGGTTGGATAGATTTTAAACCTCTGCCCTTTCAGAAGGGTCAGAGGTTTTTTCATTTCACACGAAAGGATCGATGGGAATGGCACATTATCATCCTCTAAACGAAGCGGAAGCGGTAGCCTATGCGAAGCGCCTTAGGATCTTCCCGGAAGATGCCCGACTAACCGCCCGGGAAATCGGCGATGGGAATCTAAACCTGGTATTTCGCATCCAAGAAGAAGCTACGGACAGAAGCATCATCATCAAACAAGCGCTCCCTTACGCCCGGGTGGTCGGGGATTCGTGGCCCCTTACCCTGGACAGGGCACGCATCGAGAGCGAGGCCCTCCACATGGAGGAAGCGCTCTGCCCCGGTTCAGTCCCGAAAGTATATCATTATGATCCGCATCTTGCCCTGACCGTCATGGAGGATCTCTCCTCCCATATCGTGTTAAGAAAAGGGCTGATCCTTAGGCGGCGCTATCCAAAATTGGCCCAGCATATCGGAACCTTTCTGGCCAGGACCCTCTTTTACACCTCCGATATCGCCTTAAACTCCCGAAGGAAAAAAGAACAGGTGGCACAATTTATCAATCCGGAGATGTGCCGCATCACCGAGGATCTCGTTTTCACCGATCCATTTTACAACGCCGAGACCAACCGGTTTAACCCGCTCATTCTCGAAGAGGTGCGCAAAATCTGGAGCGACGGCAGATTGAAACTTGAAGTGGCGGCTTTGAAAGAAGGGTTCCTCACCCGAACTCAAGCCCTGATCCACGGGGATCTTCATACGGGGAGCATCATGGTGACGGAACAGGATACCCGGGTGATCGATCCGGAATTCGCCTATTACGGGCCGATGGGTTTTGATATCGGAGCGGTACTCGCCAACCTGTTCTTAAACTTCTCCGCTCAAGAAGGCTTAACCGACGACCCTGCTGAGAAATCGGAGTATCAGGTGTATCTTCTCAGGACGGCGGCCGAAATCTGGTCCGTCTTTGAAAGGAATTTCCGCCAGTTATGGTGGAATGACGGATTGGAAGCCTTCACTTCCGTTCATGGATATTTGGACGATTACCTGGAAAGGATCCTCCAGGATACCGCCGGGTATGCCGGCTGCAAGATGATACGCCGCGTCATCGGTCTTGCCCATGTGGCCGATCTGGAATCGATTGAAGATCCTAAACTCAGGGCAAAAGGAGAGACAATGGCTCTTGCCATCGGCAGGGAACTGATTCTGGCACGGCATGGAATCCAGAGGATCGAAGATATATTGCAAATCGTGCAATCAATCCGGGAAGAGAGGATTGCCTCATGACCCATTCCTTTATCCAATCGGTTCAATGGAAAGAGAATCATCTCCTCCTTCTGGATCAGAATCGGTTGCCTGAAGAAACACGCTATCACAAAATTGACACGATCGAAGAAGTATGGAAGGCCATCCGGCAACTCACGGTCCGGGGAGCTCCGGCCATCGGCATCACGGCCGCCTACGGACTCTATCTGGGAGTTCAACATCTCTCTTACGGAAATGTACCGGAACTGATCGAGGACCTAAAAGGAAAGGCGGAATTCCTCTCCCAAGCGAGACCTACCGCTATTAATCTTCGCTGGGCACTCATGCGTCTGCTCACCAGGGCGGAGATGGACGGCGCCCATGGCTGCTCGACAGAGGAAGTGAAAGCGGGCTTATTGGCGGAAGCCCTTCGGATTCAAAAAGAAGATGAAGAAACATGCCGCCGGATCGGCGAGCATGGACTAACATTACTGAAAGACGGAATGGGCATCCTGACCCACTGCAATCCTGGAAGCCTGGCGACGGCCAAATATGGAACGGCCACCGCTCCTATCTATCTGGCCCGGGAACAAGGGATGACGCTTAAGATTTTTATTGATGAAACCCGCCCCGTCTTGCAAGGCGCTCGCCTTACCGCATGGGAACTGATGCAGGCAGGCATTGATTCGACGCTGATTTGCGACAATATGGCGGCCCTGGTGATGGCTAAAGGGTGGGTCCAGGCCGTCATCGTCGGTGCCGACAGGGTGGCGGCGAACGGGGATGTGGCCAACAAGATCGGGACCTATGGACTGGCGATATTGGCGAAAGCCCACAACATTCCTTTTTACGTGGCGGCCCCCCTATCCTCCTTTGATCCTGAGACGCCAACGGGTGAGGAGATTCCCATTGAAGAAAGACCGGCGGAAGAGGTGACCGAGGGCTTTGGCAAGCGTACCGCCCCTGTGGGAATGAAGGTATACAATCCCGCTTTTGACATAACCCCTTCTTCCCTCATCACGGCCATCATTACGGAAAAGGGCATACTCTATCCCGATCAAGACGGATGCTATGGAAAAGCGATCAAGGAGATCCTGGGACGAAAATCCCAAACCTTATCCTGATCCCTCCGAATCCCATAAAAGGAGGGCTGTGCCCTCTGTGCTGTTCGGCATTTACCTGACGGCCGCCTTACAGCGGGTATCCGGCCTTAGAGTTTCTCCACCTCCGTGAGTGCTTGGTCCAGTTCCTCTGCCGCTTGTTTCAGAGTCTTTGCATCCAAGGGAGTAACTTCCACCCCTGCCCCAATCGTCTTAAGAGACCTTTCCGTCTTTTCATAAAGATCGCCGGACTTCTCTTTTACCCCATCTTCGAAGCTTTTCCATTTCTCTTCCAGTTTTTGCCCCAGTTCCTTTACCTTCGCAGCATCATTCTGGTCCAGGGCCATTTTTAACTCAGCCAAGGTTTCCTTCATTCCCTTCGCCCCATCCCTGATGGGGTTATTTCCGCAAGCGGCAAGCAGAAGGGTTGAGATCAAAAGGAGGGAAAAGAAAAAAGTCCATTTGCGAAATGCGTTCCTTTTTGCTCTATGATTGATCATAAAAAACCTCCTGTTCTTCGGTTGTTATGCAGCAATCAATTGGCTTCCATTTTTCTCCGGTAGGAAAAGGCTCTATACCGCTCCCATACCGCAAAGAATAGGACAACGACGAGCAGTGCCGCTTGTAGGATCAGCCCCTCCGCCGTGGGGTAAATGGAGAAAAACTCAATGGTCGGAAACCACTCCACATGGGTTGCCGGGAGAAGACCGGCCAATTGGAGGCTCTTGATCCCCATGCCGGTAAACTTAAGACTTAGGTAAAAGACAAGCAGGCTGGAGAGGAGGAAGAAAGGCCGCAATGGAATTCTCATACCCACTTTCAGGATTAAGATGCCGAGTATGATGAGGAGAATGATTCCAAAGGCGATCCCCCCTAATAACTGCGTAAGAGAAATGGAAGAGGCCATTCCGATGAAGAACAGGACCGTCTCGGTTCCTTCCCGAAAGACCGCCAGAAACGAGAGAACAGCCAGGGAGAGAAGACTACCGGTGGCTAGCGCCTTTTCGCTCTTCGTCTTGATGTACTTTCTCCAATTTTCGATGCTTGCTTTGTTGTGGAGCCAGTATGTCATGTAGAGAAGCATCGCCGCCGCGAACAGGCCGGTCCATCCTGCGATGAGGAAATTATTGGTGCCGAAAGCTCCTGAGGTGAAGAGGATTTGGACCAAGATCCCCAAGAAGAGGCTCCCTCCTAACCCTGCGCCCACCCCGCCCCAGACCCAGCCTTTTTTCTCTCCGTGGCCTGATTTATCCAGGAAGGCAAGCAGCGCGACAATCACCAGAAGAGCTTCTAATCCCTCCCGAAGAAGGATGGATACGGCGTCAAAGAAGGTATATTGATTTTTCGCCAGCAGGGGAGCCAGGTATTCTCTCATGTTGGAAATCACTTCTTTGCCTTTTTCCACATCGGGTGGTGTGGACGTAAGGTAGGCATAGGAGAGAACCATGTCCCGTTCCGCATCTTGGTAAGCTTTCTGGGATTGGGTGAGGACAATTCCTTCAATATCCAGCCACATTTCGCGAAATTGCCTGATGCTTTGGGCGGCCCCCTTCACATCTCCCTCCTTTAATCGGGAGAGGGATTGATCCAGGAGGGCAATCAATTCATTTCCATCCTGTTTCCCCGAAGAGGCTCCGCTATCCTCCGCAGGATACTTCCCATCGATAAAATCTTGATTTACCTTGAGAAGCTGATCCAATGCGGACAAGATTTTTTCTTTATTCGGCGGATCCTGGCTGAAAACAAACTGAACCATCCCCATGCTATCCTCAATATCCCCATATGCCTTCTTTGATGCTTCCTTAATCCCGTCCTCTATCTTTTTCCACATTTGCGTGAAGTCCTCATACGCTTGTTTGGCCGCCGCAACCTCTCCCTTCTCTATCTTCTCCCGCGCCTGGATCAGCGATTGATTCGCCCCTTTCAGATCATCGGCCGGGGTAAAGGCGAAGGCATATGCAGGCACGAGGAAAAAAAGGAGTAAAAGAAAGCTTAACCGTTTTCTCCCCCCCATTTTCTTTCGCGCGATTCCTTCCATGTGTTCTCCCTCCTTATCCATTTCAAATCATTTTTAGCGTTGTTACCCATATGAATGAGAACCTTAGAATCAATTTAAAATAATATTTCTTATTGATAATAATTCTCATTCTCATTTGCTCAACAACAAGATACCATTCCTTTTTCTCAACTGTCAAGGGGAAATGGCGTGAAAGATTTAATGCGCATATCGGCAGTGGGGAACTTCTCCGGGATGCACGCCGGCCCAAACCGTGAACGAACGGAAAGCTGAACATGGAAAAGCCTGCGGAGAAAGACCGCAGGCCTTCGATGCGAACATCAGCGGTTATTTAAAAGAAACGTCGCTTCCAAAAGATGACGGCCGTGGCCGTGGAGAGGAATGCAGAGATCAAGATGGCGATCCAAAAAGAAAAAGGATACGTCTGAAACGGAATCGGAACATTCATCCCGTAGAAACTGGCCACCATGGTGGGTAAAGATAAAATGATGGTAAAAGAAGCGAGAAATTTCATGACGATATTTAGGTTATTCGAGATGACCGATGCGAAAGCATCCATCATTCCGCTTAAAACGGCGGAATGGGTTTCCGCCATCTCGATGGCCTGCTGGTTTTCGATGATGACATCTTCCAGGAGATCCTGGTCATCCTCATACATCTTTAGAAGCCCATTGCGCATCATCTTTTGCATCACGATATTATTCGACTTCAGGGATGTGGCAAAGTAAACCAAGCTCTTCTCCAGATTGAGAAGGGTGTATAATTCTTGGTTTTTCATCGATTGGTGAAGCTCCCGCTCAATCTCATTGGTCCGCTTGTAGATCAACTTCAAATAACGAAGGTAATGGGTAGCAATCTGATACAGAATCTGTAAAGAAAAACGCGTTTTCTTGAAGGTGAAGAATTGCTTGATTCGATTCTCCATAAATTCATGGAAAATGGGATGATCTTTTAAGCTGACCGTGATAAAAGTTTCCGGGGTGATAATCATTCCAAGCGGTAAGGTGTCGAAGATGGGGGAATCCTGATCATCCGTCAAATATACGGGAATATTTACGATGATAAGGACTATTTGATCCTCTTTTTCAATACGGGAACGTTCTTCTTCATCCAAAGGGTCTTTCAAGAAATTAAGGGGAAGCTGAAGGTGTTCCGCCACGCGGAGAATCTCGTTTTCCGTGGGGGAAACAAGATGCACCCAACACCCGTTGCAAATCTCCGTCCGTTCTTCCAGTTGACCGTCGTTGTTGGTGAAAAAGATTCTGATCATGGTTACACCTCCTCTTTTTTTGAGGAAGCTGCCCATCCGGACGATCGATTCAGGAGTCGGCCTTTTGGGCAGACGGACTCCTTAGACGATCCATCTTCTGCAGCATCCTCGGGCATAAATCGGGATCAGGTTCACCGGTACTTCGACTACCCATTCAGGCACAACTCCTTTCTTCGAAAAATAGTTGAGAACTATATTATAATACTCTTTTCCGCAAGAATTGTACATAGATTCTTTCGGGATGGGAAGCCCTTTTTCGTCAGCTTGATTACTAGGATAACCAAAAAAAGATTCCCCACACGGGGAATCCAAGATTCTTCATCGGACAACCGAGAGGGTCGAAAAACGATAGGCTACAGAATGAGTTATGCCGATCCCAACTTCCTCGGAAGTGCAGAAGAGATCTCCACACTCTTCAACGGCCGCTTCTCATACCCGGTCATACAGCCTTGCTCAAAACGGCAATGATGGTCATAGAGGCCTTTTTCTTGAAGCATAACGGGGAGAAAATAAGGGATGTTGCTCGCTACCCCTTCATTCCGGGGATCTAAGACCCAATCTAACGATTTCCAATCGAGAATCCCTTCCCGTATCTTTTTAGGGGTTTCATATATGTAATCTTCCGGAAGATACGCCAGGAAAAGATGCATTCCTCCCTGTTCCACACCCTCCCCGGACCAGGTGACAATCCCTTTATAGGAAACCTCCTCCAAGGTGAGGTCCGTCTCTTCCCTGATCTCCCGTAAAATCGATTCCTGAGGGGTCTCTCCCGGTTCGATCTTCCCGCCCACGCCGTTCCAACGCCCCATCCACGCCGGCTTTTCACGATTTAACAGGAGGATCTTATCCCCCTGGAGAATAAAGCAAATGGTGAAGCGCAGCACTTTTCTCCCCCTCTACTTCAGCGGGTCGGCTCTCCCTCCGACCCTGTTTGTCCCATTATAGCACTTTTTAATCGGATTGGCCCATAATTTGGGCTAAGGATTGGATCGCTTCCTTTCCTCTCTCGCTAGCCGTGCGGGCGCTCATGTGAATCCATTGGATCTTCTCTTTCGTCCCGTCGATGGTAGAAAAAAGTTTCCTAAACATCTGAAAAACTTCCGAAAGGATCCCTTTACTTTCTTCCATCGTTTTACTTCCTTGCCGGATCAGTTCAATGGTCCTCTCAATCGTTTCGTTCATGGCAAAAATGGATTCTGCGATTTTTCTAGCGGAACCTTTTGTTTGCTCCGCCAATTTTCTCACCTCTTCTGCCACCACGGTGAATCCCTTTCCATGCTCCCCTGCCCTAGCCGCCTCGATGCCCGCATTTAAAGAAAGAAGGTTAATTTGATTCGTCAACTGGGTTATGGTATCGATAATCTCTGTGACCCGAGAATTATATTCCTTTAGTACCTTGATTTGATCCACTTGTGTTAAGACAAGCTCCAAGAGAACGGCAACGGTGTTTTGAAACGATTGGAGCACCTGTTCTACACTCCGGGTTTTCATCAGCATCTCATCAGCCGCTTTTGTGCCCTCAACGCTTCTCGTTCCTACTTCCTCAATGCTTTCATTCATCTTTTGGATCAGAAGCCCGGCATGTTCTAGCTGTGATTTCCGGATCTCCTTTAATTCTTTCTGCTTTTCCGCCGACAAGAATAAAAGGTCAAGGATTGTGATATACCCTAAAAACCGCTTCCCCTCAAAAAGGAGAATCGCATCGTAAATCTTCTCCTGGGGACGGTCCATCGCCAATTGGATCATCTCTGCAAGGGGGATTGCCATCTCAACCCTGAGGGGAGAAACATCCATGATTTCGCCCATTTTCTTTAAACTGTAAAGGCTTAAGCCATAATTATACCCCAATATCCGATAAACTTGCTCTTTCATGATCAGGCCGGCAACTCTGGAATCCTCCATAATAACGGCACACTGCTCCTTGGATTCAAGAAGCTCCGAGTAGCACTCTTCAAAGCGTGTTTCTGTGGAAAAAAAGAGAGGCTGTTTTATGAGAAGAGTAACGGCATTTCTCTCTTCCCTTCCTCCCTTTTCCTGTGTCTCAGGAAATACCGGTTCTCTTAGTGTTATCATACGTGCTCTCCTCTTCTTCCTTATAGGTATTTATTCATAGGAATTTACTCGTTCTCATTCTTCATCTTACAACCGCATTGTCCGAAATCTGTAAAGAATAAGTAAAATTTATGTAAATTATTTGGATTTACTATGTTTCAAGAAAAAGGAGGCCCATAGCGGACCTCCCTTTTGAATTACCATAAAGAATACCCTTTATTTTTTCTTAGCGGTTGTTTCATAGGGAACATCATCAGGCGCATCTCCGTTCGGCCAGTCGTTCGCCTTCGGCGCGAAATCAGGTCGATCATGGGATAGGATGTAAGCGGCCAGGTCCACAGCTTCCTGATCGGTTAAATCCCCTTTATTGATGCCGCCCATTGGGGCAAGAGGCATGTTCCGTTTGATGTATCCCGCCATGGTTCCGATGCGGGCCATACCGGCTCCGATGTTAAAAGAATTATCACCCCAGAGTGCCGGCCCCGTGGTGGGCCCCGTTCCCGACCCATCGGCACCATGACATTGCATACAAGCCTGCTGATATAATTTCTCCCCATTCTCCTTATTGGGGGTCGGTCTGTCAGAGATATAATTTTTTACCACCCAGGGGCGTTCTTTCGTACCGGTGGGCACCCCCTCCGAAATGTAGGTGAGATAAGCGACCATGGCCTTCATTTCATTACTTGTGTAATCTAAAGGTTTTCCGTTCATGCTGCGGAGAAAACATCCGTTGATCCTTTCTTCAATCGTTAAGACTTTCCCTGCCCGGGCGTTATATTGGGGAAATACGGCGGTAACCCCAATAAAAGGAGAGGTGGAATCTAGGCCCGCATTCCCATGGCAGCTGGAACAGGCCAATTGATTCCCCACGTTGTTGGGAAGCAATGTGTTGGTTTCATTCATCAGCTTATAGCCCAGCTTAATGGCCTCTCCAAGAGGGCCTTCCGGCACCTGATCCATGCTGGGAACCGGAGGGAGCGCCGTATCTCCCGAAGCCGTCACCCCATTTGATGTTGACTGGCCTCCTTGGGGAGAGGGGGCACCATCCGAAACTTGGGAAGAAGCCGTTTGATCGGGAGCGATCGTCGCCAAGCCATAAATTACGATGCCGATGATCGTCAACGCTAATAAAAGGGTGATCGCGGTCCACATCCATTTTTCGCTATTCATCTTCTCTCTCCTTTCTCCCTGGTGCGAGGGTCCTTTGCGTTAACGTTTAAAGAATGTAAATTACCCAACCCAGCACCCTATTTTCGCATCCCTCTTCATCATAGTTCTTTAAACTTTCCTTCACAATATTTCATTCATATTTTTCACAGATGTGTTTAATTTGCGAAGTATATATACTACTGCCATAGTGTTATATTTTGGACCCTTTGCCTCATTTTTAGAGAAATAATGGCCGTTCTGTTACATTTCCTTTTGTTTCTACCTCGTTCTTGTGTGAAATATCGCCTTCACCTAACCATAAAAAAACCGCTACGGTTTTATACCGTAACGGTTTTTTTCTATTTGAAGCGTTCAGGGGAATTTATTTCCTCTCATGTACTGATGTAAAACGCTTAGACGTTCAATGCTTCGCAGCGGCATCCGTCTTTAGCACATCATGGTCTACATAACGTTCCCCATTCATCTCGCTGATGAGGTTGATGGCCACTTTCGCCCCATCCCCGGCGGTGATGATCGTATGGATGCTCACTCCTGCCACGGTACCTGCCGCCCAAATGCCGGGTTGACTGGTCCGTCCTTCTCGATCCACGTCCAGAACCGTCTTCACCCGCGGCTCTGTTCCAGGCTTTGTCTTTAAGCCGATCTTTTCCGCCAGGTCTACCATCAGTCCTGTGGCAAGAATGACATATTTTGCTTCAACCTGCTCCCCTTTATCGGTCTCGATGGTGAAACCATCCTCTTTTTTTATGATATTGGTCACTTTCCCCTGTTGGTACCGTGCTCCAAACTTCTCCGCCTGTTTTATTCCCGTCCCTACCAGATCCGGACCGGTAACTTCCGGCACCCCATAATGGTTCTCAATCCAGGCCCGTTTGGTGATGCTCTGGTCGCTGTCAATGAGAACGGTCTTCTTGCCTGCTTTGGCCGTAAATAAGGCTGCGCTGGCCCCTGCCGGACCTGCCCCGATAACCGCTACATCGTACATCAAATCACCTCTTCCTGAAATAAGGCTGTTATTGGTTTCCACTTTCTTATTATACCTCCCGCATGTACGCTATGCAAATAATAAGTAGTATGTAAAAATGATTATTGGATAAGGTTCAGATTCCCCTATATAACACCGCATCCCGATCCACGAACCAAAGTGAATCGGGATGCTTATTGACCGACGTGTCGTCAACTCTTTAAAAAGTTTTTGTTTGATCGGTCATTTCCGTAAATTTGCCTGAAGGGACGTTAAACTTCCATTTGAAGCCGTCTTCGGCCTCAAGAATCAGATCAAGCCCTTCATAATCCACCACTTTAACTGCACCACGTTTTTCTGGAGTTAAGTATTGATGCCCTTCAAGTAATCCTGATGGATATTTCCAGATTCGCATCAACACAACCCCTTGAGTTTTATCGTTGGTTAACGCACCCACTCCTACTTCTACGACACGACCTTTCATTTGACCTTTCGTTTCACTGATCCACCCATTTACAAAATTGATCTCTTTTTTGTCGATGGGATCTTCAAAGTGATCTAAAATTTCAGTTTTAATCGGTTCCGGGGGCTTGGGTGCCGGTCGTCCTTCTTTGTCCACTTTCTCTTTCACGTTTAAAAATTGTTGGTGTTTCGCCTCTAACCTCTCCAAAATTTCCCGTTTTTCCTTGGGTAAATCAGCATATTCCGATTGATCCGCCGACGCATTGTTCATTTGGTATCCGATCATTAACGCCAACCCAGCGATTAGAAGGAGAACGACCAATAAAGCGGCGATTTTCTTTCCCTTTTCCGTCATGTTCATCCCTCCGGTCGTATCTGTCCAATAAAATCGACACTATACTGACCACCTCCACTATATGCATAAATCCCTACGGTATAGTTACCGGTACTCGTCGGTTTAAAAGATATTACTTCTTGTGGATCTGTTCCAATACTCGAATAATCAGGTGCATCCGTATGTGGGTCTTTGCCCGGTCCCCAAACGTACAGATCAAAGTCATCACCATCCTCGTCTAACATTAATAGAGTGGTTGCGAAATAAAGATTCGTGTCAGTATGATAAACATTTATCGTGTAAGTGTGAATGAATCCTTCATCTATGGAAGTTTGACCAATAAGATGATCTCTGAAATCGTCGAATGAACCTGAGAAAGCCCCCTTTGCTTCTTTTATCGAGTCGTAAGCCAAGATCTCTCCATTGCCATATACGGGATCAAAGCCACTTTTGCCAAAATCCTCGGTATAAATAGTATAGATTAAACTACCATTGCTTGCATCATTCATAAGTGCAAGAATCCCAGCAACTGCCGGTGCAGACATTGAGCCGTCCCTGTTTCCTGTCACGCCAAAATCCTTCCTAGCTTTTTTTGTTCCTGTCATTTCAGTGGATGCATTTAAGAAAGGTACAATTATACTATCTTCATCCTTCATTGAGTTGATGCTTTCGTCTATTGTTACAATTTCCGATGAAAGTGAAATCCATAAAACTTCTTTGTTTTGAGCAAGAAGTTGAATTTGTTGCCCCGTTAAATTAGTGTCAAAAGTATATGCAGATGTTATCTTTGCAATTTCTTTTTCGACTAAAGAAAGATTAGAAAGGAAATTTTGCAGATTATATTTGTAAGAAATACCGACCGTCACTGCGATTGGGGTATCCAATCCGACTTTTTGGATTTTTTCTGATACATATTTAGAAATTTTGTTATAATTTTCTGTTTCTTCAATTGATTCTTTGCCCACATGATAGCTGATTTTAGTTTTATTGATAGTTTGTGTTTTCTTTGGAATATACTTTTCTGATTCCAGTAAATGGGGTGTTTCCTTTAGAGTAAAACCATTTGAAACTGGAATAAAGCTCGATAAGACGAGAACTAAAGTAAAAATAAAGTACATATATTGTTTTTTCATTAATTTTACCTCCTTATATAATTTTTTGATCTTTAGTTAATTTTTTTATCTAATATGAAAACTTACTTTTCATCCAACAACCCTATTCCACCTCTGGATAGAGTTCATCTCTCAACCTTCTGACCGCCCTTTGCTTTATTCTGTTGACCGCCTGTTTCGAAATCCCCAATTGCTGGGCAACTTCCCGTTCAGAATGCCCTTCGAGCACAACCTTCGTGATGACCATTCTTTGTTGTGATGACAATTGTGAAAGAATTTCATAAAGTAAAATATCCTCCTCAATCCCTCGATGTTTTCCTAATCTGGCAACTAGATAATCTACCAGTTCGGTTGCATTCTCTTCTTCCAAATCACTCATTTTCTTATCGAGGATTAACAACTCTTTTTCATTCATCCGTTTATGCTTTTTAGCTAATCTGATCGCCTCATGGTGTAGACCTGTGAGAATCCATGCTGCTAGCTTGGCATCTTCATCATCTAAAATTCTGATTTCAGTATGAGGCGGCAACAACCACAACACCTCCTTTCTTAAAAAAATCTCCTTCTAATGTATAAAGAGAAAAATGGGCTCCGTTTTAACAACCCCCTCATAAATTTTTTTCAAAAATTATTCTTTGTCTTTCTCCTCTCTTTTGTCGGAAAAATCATACCTTTTAATTGCTGTAAGTAGCCACAAGATTAAGTCGGTTTCGGCACCATCATAGCCCAGTAAATGACTAAGATGATTGATCTTAGGTTTGAACCGTTCAATCAAGGGTTCAACAGCTTCACGATCTCCCTGCTGTATTCTTCTTACCCATTCACTTAGTTTTTGTTTTTCCTTCAAAGGGTTTTCCCCCTTGTTTGTTCCCGCCCTCCTCGTGGGAAACATCCTTATTCTAACAATATAAACGTACTGAAATGGTAAATGTTTCAACTTAATAGTTTTTTTACATACAAGATTTGTCAACGGCTATTCGCATCGGTATCAAATTAAGGTAGACAGATAACGTCTCATCGTACGATAGGAGCCTATAAATCCACGCTTCACGATTTCCTTGAACGTCTTTTCACATTCAATTTCGGAAGCTCACATCATCTTTCTCGAAGGTCATCTCTGAAAGGTTCGATTTGTTTCAGGGCGGCCTTCTTTTTTTGGAAAAAAGGCACAAAAAATCCCGATCCACGATCGTGAATCGGGATGCTTATTGACTGACGTGTCGTCAACTCTTTAAAAAGTTTTTGTTTGATCGGTCATTTCCGTAAATTTGCCTGACGGGACGTTAAACTTCCATTTGAAGCCGTCTTCGGCCTCAAGAATCAGATCAAGCCCTTCATAATCCACCACTTTAACTGCACCGCGTTTTTCTGGAGTTAAGTATTGCTGTGTATCAAGTAAACCCGAAGAATATTTAAAAATCCTAATCAAGACAACTCCTTGAACTTTATCTTCGGTTAACGCACCTACTCCCACTCCTACGAAGTGACCTTTCATCTGTCCTTTTGTTTCACTGACCCACCCATTTACAAAATCGATTTCTTTCTTGTTAAGAGGATCATCCACAAAATCTAAAATTTCAGTTTTAATTGGTTCCGGGGGCTTGGGTGCCGGTCGTCCTTCTTTGTCCACTTTCTCTTTCACGTTTAAAAATTGTTGGTGTTTCGCCTCTAACCTCTCCAAAATTTCCCGTTTTTCCTTGGGTAAATCAGCATATTCCGATCGATCCGCCGACGCATTGCTCACTTGCAATCCGATAATTACAGCCGTTGCAGCAATAAGCAGTAATGCGAAGAGAAAACCTGCGATTTTCTTTACCTTCTGCGACATCGTATATCACTCCTTCTAAAAATTATTCACCATGCCAGCTTACATCTGTAGAATATGGTAGTGTGGATTGCCTGGTGTCTGAATCAGCATCTAATTCATTCCAGAGTTGTGTCCAACCTTGAGCAGGAGAATTGTTAACTCCTGAACATCCACCTCTTTGAGCACAAGCTCCCTGTTGGGTAATTGAACCATGGATATAGAAACTTCCCTTGGTCACATTTCCGTATTTGGAAATGTTCTTCCATTGTTTTGCGTTTTTCCCACTCTCATTATAAATTTGTGGGATTACCAATGCCGGAGATGCACCGTATGAAATATAATAAACATCATTGATCGTCCATGTTTCTCCGTCTACTCTATCACAATTTAAAACTGTTTTTCCATCATAGCTTGTATCATAAGAACATCCGCATGCATCCCCTGTGTCATAGTAAAGGTAATTATTTACCGAGTCATAACCGTCTACCCAATTTTTCGCTTTACTCGGCGCTCCCCATCCACCTTCAATATCATTCCCTCCAAAAACCCAAACTTGGGAATCATAATTGTTTTCACTTAGATAAGCACCAATGTTATTGATCATCTCTGCCCAAGCTTTGCCAGCATTATAAGTGACATAACTACCAGAATTATTCGTCGATACTACCAATCGAATTCTCGATGCTGTATCATACCCTGTACCAATATAATATCCACGTCCATACGCTTCGATCCCTGCTTCGATTTCGCTTGTCGTAACATCTGGATTGTACCACAGAGTTGCCCCGTAATTCGACGTCTGCGCACCTAAAAATAGAATAACAAGTGTGTCTTGAGCTCCTGAAGCAAGCCGATCTTCTTCACCTTTGGCATAACCCATGTCATATAGAGTATCGGGATCAACGGTATTCATGTAATAACTGATCGTATAATCAGGTGCGGTAACGGCTGCCTCTACCGAAGTTGTAAAATTTAACAATGGTTTGATAGAAAAGCTTGCCGTCAAAAAGAATAGAAAAACAACAAGAGATGCAAGTAATTTCTTCACGAGAATACCTCCTCTCACATTTTTTACATTACAATTATTGCCATTTAACTGAATGCTTGCTTATTACCATCTCAACCAACTATCCTATTTCAACATAAGATAAAACTCATCTCTCAACCTTCTGATTGCTCTTTGCTTTATTCTGTTGACCGCCTGTTTCGAAATCCCTAATTGCTGGGCAACTTCCCGTTCAGAATGCCTTTCGAGCATAACCTTCGTGATGACCATTCTTTGTTGTGATGACAATTGTGAAAGAATTTCATAAAGTAAAATATCCTCCTCAATCCCTCGATGTTTTCCTAATCTGGCAACTAGATAATCTACCAGTTCGGTTGCATTCTCTTCTTCCAAATCACTCATTTTCTTATCGAGGATTAACAACTCTTTTTCATTCATCCGTTTATGCTTTTTAGCTAATCTGATCGCCTCATGGTGTAGACCTGTGAGAATCCATGCTGCTAGCTTGGCATCTTCATCATCTAAAATCCTGATTTCAGTATGAGGCGGCAACAACCGCAACACCTCCTTTCTTAAAAAATCTCCTTCTAATGTATAAAGAGTAAAATGGGCTCCGTTTTGACAACCCCCTCATAAATTTTTTCCAAAAATTATTCTTAGTCTTTCTCCTCTCTTTTGTCGGAAAAATCATACCTTTTAATTGTTGTAACTAGCCACAAGATTAAGTCGGTTTCGGCACCATCATAGCCCAGTAAATGACTAAGATGATTGATCTTGGTTTGGTCTTTTCACATTCAATTTCGGAAGCTTACATCATCTTTCTCGAAGGTCATCTCTGAAAGGTTCGATTTGTTTCAGGGCGGCCTTCTTTTTTAGGAAAAAAGGCACAAAAATTCCCGATCCACGAACCAAAGTGAATCGGGATGCTTATTGACCGACGTGTCGTCAACTCTTTAAAAAGTTTTTGTTTGATCGGTCATTTCCGTAAATTTGCCTGAAGGGACGTTAAACTTCCATTTGAAGCCGTCTTCGGCCTCAAGAATCAGTTCAAGCCCTTTTTTACGATCTACTGCACTTATCCGAGTTATTCTTCTTACTTCAAAAGTTTACTATTTGAACGGGAACAAATTTATCGGACAAATAGTATCCTCAAAATGTATGAGATGAGAAATTGTTAAAAGTATTGTCTTTTCTGGAAAATCAGGATATAATAACCTAGGATACATTTATATCCAGAGTTAGGAGGGATTCACCTTGCAAAAAAATATGTATGGAGAGATCCCTGTTGTTGAAATTGACGAAAATCAAAGGTATTGGTTGGTAAGAACGCAATCAGGGGAATACTACCAAGAGTTTTTTCATGAAAATTTTATTGGAATTGGCTGGGACGAACTTGATCTCAGACGAATATACAAAACTCCTAATGAGGAACAAATGATTGAACATATTAAGACCCAATATCCTGATGAAAAACAACCTGGTAGAATTCTAAACCAGATAAAACGCTTTCTATACGACATGAAAATTGGTGACATCGTATTAATTCCTAGCCATTCATCATTGTGTGTATCCTTTGGTACTGTAGAAAGTGATCTATACCTCGAAGAAATTACGATAGAAGATGTGTTCGCTGGTAAGTGCCCATTTCAGAAAAGAAGAAAAGTAAAATGGTCAAAAACTGTTCAACGTGAAGAGCTTGACCCATATTTATACGGTTTGTTGAACTCGCACCATACGATTACCGATGCGACTCCATATTCAACGTTTATCGATCGCACCCTTCACTCATTTTATATCAAAGGAAACTCAGCACACTTAATCTTAGGAATTCAAAAACCTGATCATATACCGGCAGTAGAGCTCATTGATGTCTTAAACAAAACATTAGAAATAATACCGTTCATCAATTCATTAACAGATTCAAATTATAAAAAAGAAGACATCGACATTCGTCTTACGCTCAATTCGCAAGGAATAATTGAAATCGTTACCTTTACATCTCCAGTGCTTATCCTTGGGATCGGAGTATTATTGCATTATTTGATTGGGGGAAAACTATCCGGAAAAATGAGTATTACATCCGAGGAAAAAAAAGTGGAATTAGAAAGTTCTTCAGATGGTCTATTAGGGAAATTCTTGAAAATAAAACAACATATTGGCCGCCAAAAATTGAAAGAAATGGAATTAGCGCATAAAATGGCTTTTGAGAAACTACAAGCAAAATTACCTACTGAGCTAAAAAATCTTCCTGATCCATCGGAATTGAATTCCAAAAAGGAAGATTAATTATTTATATGGAGAAGTCACTCGAAAAAATTTAAACGTCACATAAGTAGAGGTTAGTACAAATACAGAAAATCCTACCGGCAAGTATTCAAGGACGATTAAATTCCTAACCCATGGAATTAAGCCAAGGGTATACTGTTGCAGAGATAGGAAAAAGCCGAAAACCATCATATACGAGCCTGTACACGACAGTACGTGCAGAATTTTCTTCAAAAAAGGATCTATCTTTATCTCGTTATCCATAAATACCTCCACTGAATACGCGATCTAATTGCTATTATATACAAAAAAATTAAAAATGGAACGTCAACTTTACTTTAATATCTCAAAAAAATTTTAATCCCCACCGAATCCTAACCACGATGGGGATTCCCTCACGTACTTCCATATATCCAATTAAGCATTGTTCAGAGGCGCCACAGAAAAACATAGGCGCACTGCCGAGCCAACCGCGCCGAGCGAACCAAACCGTTTCGTTCATTTTTTGTCTCTTCTTTTTTTCACACGATTTACAGACCACGGAGAGCGTTTCGTTTCCTTCGGAATCCCTGTATAATAGGAAGAGGGAAATTCATTCTTTCGTTAATGGATAGTTCGTCAGAGTAAATAATAATGATTGGCTAGGACGCAATGCATCCTTATGTAACATGGAGCTTTCTTTCCGTGGTATGATCGTTTTCACACAACAACCGGTTGCAACTGGGCATTGAAAGCAAGAGAGATTGTATTCAGTGGATCGGCATGGAATGCCGGCCATAAACCCTGTTAAAATGAAAACATACGGCGAACTAAAAATGGAGAAAGGGGAAGAAAATGAAAAGATGGCTTTCATTCTGGAGGGAACATGTACGAGCGATGGGCTTGGCTGTCATCCTGTTTATCTTCGGTGGTGTCATAGGGTTTCTTTTTTGGCAACCGCTGAGCCACGTGATGCAGGACATTTTATCTCAACTGGTGGAAAAAGTGGGGATTGAATCGAACAAAGAAGTCAACTCCCTAAGCCTTTTCTTTGGGCTTTTTATGAATAACAGCATCGCTGTGGTCATCCTGATCCTAAGCGGCTTTCTCTTTGGAATTTATCCGGCTTGGGGAATGATCCTGAACGGATTACTTCTCGGGTATCTCCTGGCTGCTACCACCTACAGCGGTGGGAACCCATTCGCCATGTTCATTTTTGGGATCCTCCCCCATGGAATCTTCGAAATTCCTGCCCTTATCTTGGGGGCTACCTACGGTCTCATTTTTGGAGCCGCCGTCTTTAAATGGATCATTCGTCTTTTCAGTCCAAGACTACGTGCAGAAGATCCGGTTCAATGGAAAAAAATGTTTCGGCCTCTTCTCCCTACGCTGGGAGTAACATTGCTCCTTCTCCTCATCGCCGCAGCCATCGAGAGCACCGTCACGGTTTATTTGGTCAAAACGTTTGTTGCTGGGGTGTGAAAAGTTGGAACACTGAAAGTTATTTAAATTAAGAAAGGGGGGATGAAAAATCCTCCCTTTTTCCGCTCACGACATCTTAATCCACATCACTTGATAGGGATCTAATGATATTGAACCTGAATGATACGTCCCATCGATCAAATCAAACCCTTTTATTCGATCATTATGAAGGTGAACTTTTTCATCGGAGACATTTACCATGGATAAAATCTCTTCCCTCGATTCTTCATGGGTTCGGAGTACAGAGAACAAACGATCATCGAAGAATAAGATCTCTTGTTTTGAGTTTGGTGAGAATGGACGCTGTGAACGGCGGATTCGTATCAAATGGCATAGGGATGAAAAAATTCGGCTTCTCAGAGTATCCGATTCAAGTTCCCAAAAGAGATGCTGTTTCTCCAACTTCTCCCTGTTTATTCTTCGATAAATCCCCGATTGCTCCACGCCTTTCCGGTCGCTCCGGGAGCCCAACAAGCTGTGGATGTAGATGCCCGGTACTCCGACCATGGAGAGGAGAATCGCGTGTGCCGCCACAAATCGTTTGATCCGCCTATCCTCCGTTTCTTGGGGATGCGTCAGCGCATCCAGGTAGTTAATATTTAACTCGTACGGACTCTGTGTTCCGTCGCCATTACCCTTATAGGAAACATATCCCCCATGCTCCAATGTTTTGGTAATCATGAGATTACGCTCATCCTCATCAAGGATTCCCTCGGTAGGCCGCATTCCGATCCCATCATGCGAGGCGAGAAAATTAAAGAAAGTGGTATTTTCCGTCGTCGCCTCGATGCCGTCCGCCCACGCCATCAATTTGCGGGCATTGCCGGTTAAAAATGAGAAGAGGACAAGGGGCGGCAGCGGAAATTGGTACACCATATGAGACTCATCATAACCGTTGCCAAAATACCTTATATTTTCATGATGGGGCACATTTGTTTCCGTCACCAATATCGTCCCAGGGGCCAGTTGATCCAATATTGCCCGAAACAGTTTCACCACCAGATGGGTTTCTGTTAAATGCATGCAGGAGGTCCCCTTATTTTTCCATAGGAATCCGATCGCATCTAAACGGATAAACCGCGCTCCATGAAGGACATATTGAATCAGAACCTTAAGAACTTCCAGGAGGACATTGGGGTTTTTATAATTTAAATCGATCTGGTCTTCACTAAAAGTAGTCCAAATATATTTTTTCCCCTGGGAGGTCTCAAAAGGCGTTAATAAGGGCAACGCCCTTGGACGTATCACCGCACTGTAATCCTCTTCCGGATCCGCCTCAATAAAATAATCCTTGTATCGTATATCACCCTTCAGATATCCCTGAAACCAGCGGCTTTCCCTAGAAATATGATTAATAACCGCATCAAACATTAAATCATAATGATTTGCAAGATGATGGATATCCGCCCATGTTCCAAGTTTCGGATTCACTCTTTCATAATCGACCACCGAAAACCCGTCATCCGATGAATAAGGATAAAAGGGGAGAATGTGGATGCCGGTAAAATGATCTTTAACGTACCTGCCCAAGAACTCTTGAAGGGTTTTCAGGGAAGGCTTTCCTTCCTCTCGAATGGTATCTCCGTACGTAATCAGGATTACATCGTTTTCACTGACCCACGGCCGATGGTGCCGAATTTTTCCGCGATAGTTCCCCATGAGGCGGTTTATCTCTTCAAGAACTTTCTCCCCCTGATCTTTGTAAAGAGAATGCATGATTTCTCGTACCTTATCATTCGTCTGTTCTTCTATTTTTGCTTTCGACATGCTCTTCCTCCACTCCAGATGCTCTCTTTATGATTCGCAGAACGTTTTCAGCGGTTTTTTCCAAGTTTTTAGCCCCGTTTTGAAGCGCTTCATCCAAATCTGACGGGGAGATGGTAATGCCATGTACGGAGGTGAGTCCCTGTTCGTAAAGGGATTCATAACCGGGGCAAATGCTCCCGGCAAAGGCGATGACGGGAACGTTTTTCTTTTTTGCCCTCCTTACGATTCCCGCAATCACCTTGCCATAGGGAGTCTGATGGTCAATCCTTCCTTCCCCCGTGAGTACCCAATCCGCCCCCTCCAGTTTCTCCTCAAAGGAAAGAATGTCCAAAACAAGGTCAATCCCTGATCCCAACTTTCCTCCGCAAAGCAAAAGAGCTGCCCCTAATCCGCCCGCCGCTCCTCCCCCTGGCACGCTGTGAATTGGAATCCCTGTGTCTCGTTCCACGATATGAGCGTAATGCCTCATGTTTTTCTCCATCATTTCTAACATTTCAGGCGTCGCCCCTTTTTGCGGGCCAAATACCAGGGTGGCGCCGAGGGGGCCGATGAGCGGATTGGACACGTCACAGGCGACGTAGATTTCCGTCTCCTTTAACCGCCGGTCCAGCCCGTCTAGATGAATGCGGACGATCCTCCCTAATTCTCTCCCCCCGAAACCGACCTGCTTCCCCTGCTCATCCAAGATCCCGGCGCCTAACGCTTGCAGCATTCCTACTCCCCCATCATTAGTGGCGCTGCCTCCGATGGAGATGATCAGCTTTCGTACCCCAAGACCCAGGACGGTCCGAATCAATTCCCCGACGCCGTAAGTGGTCGCCTTGGAAGGATCCCTTTCCTGGGGGGAAATGAGGTGAAGTCCGTTTGCCTCCGCCGCTTCTACGACGGCCGTCTCCCTGTCCCCCAAAATTCCATACCGGGCGATCACCCTATTCCCCAGGGGGCCCGTCACCTCCTTCTCTCCGATCTCGCCTTCGGTGGCGTATACGAGAGCTTCCAATGTCCCCTCTCCCCCATCTCCCACCGGAAGAGGGAGGATCTCAGCATCGGGAAAAACGCGAAGAACCGCTCGCTCTAATGCTTTTGCCGCCTCATTTGCCGACAAACTCCCCTTAAATTTATCCGGAGCCAATAGGAACTTCATCTTTCGCACCCCCTATTTTGTTATTCATCAATTCCATTTTTACCCATAGGTCCTTCAGGCGAATCAATAACCATCTCCCGATCCAGCATGTAGGACTTCCCCCAAATGACCACATTTACAGGAGGGGTAAACCCTTTTATTCGGCGAAGAGAGATGCGATGTGGGGTGATCTCAATCCGGAGGGTGTTCCCTTTCCAATGAAGAGGGAACGCTATGCGCCTCCACTCCTTGGGGAGAACGGGATAGATATGGAGAATTCCTCCCCGGCTCCGAATGCCTGCGAACCCTTGAATCGCGGCCCTCCAAATTCCCCCCAATGATGCGGCGTGAATTCCGGCGTCGGAAGAGCTGGGATTTGGGCTCAAATCAATGCGGCAGGCCTTTTTGAAGAATTGGTACGCCAAGTCCCGTTCACCCGCATCGCATGCGACAATACTGTGAACGGCCATGCTTAAGGAGGAATCATGAATTGTCCTAGGCTCATAATAATGAAGATTCGCCTGCTTCACGGATGGGGGGAACTCTTCGCTCAGCAGATCCATCAACATCACCACATCGGCCTGCTTGGAGACCTGCATCCGGTTCACTTCTTCACGGCTGTAATCGAGAAGAATCGCCTGAACCCTGTCGGAATTCCGGTAAGCGTGCAGAGGAATTTCCGGCTTCGTAAGATAGGTGTCATCCTGGGGGATCACTCCATCTTCCCGGGGCTTGGGAAGATAGAGGGCGGAAAGAACCTTTTTCCAGAGGATCGGACGATCCTCCAGACAAAGGGATGTCTGCAACCTGGCAAATGCCTCTTTTTTCCCCTTGCACTCCTCATAAGCCGCCAGCGCGGACGCGAGGTTTCGCGCAACCATGTAATTCGTATAAGCGTTATTATCCACATGCTCCTTATACTCGTCGGGACCAATCACATTCCGGATCGCATAGGCATTTCTCTCTTCATCCCACTCGACGCGGCTCGTCCAAAAGGTGGCTGTTTCAAATAGCATTTCGTACCCGTACTTTTCCATGAAGTCTGTGTCACCCGTCGCCTGGTAATACTGCCAGATGGAATAGGCTATATCGCAGGTGATATGCTGTTCGATATCCCCGGACCAGATCCTCGTCGCTTCTCCGGTTAAAATATTTACAGCTCCCCATTTCGGGGTTTCTTCCTCTCCGGTAAAGGCCGATTCCCAGGGATACATCGCCCCTCCATATCCGTTTTCTTTCGCCTTTTTCCTGGCGCCGCCCAGGGTGTGATAGCGATATTTCAATAATCCCCGAGCTATTTTAGGCTTCATGAAAAGAAAGTAGGGGAGGATGAAGATCTCGGAATCCCAGAATGAATGCCCTTTATACCCCTCACCGGTCAATCCCTTGGCCCCAATTCCAAAGCGGGGATCATGGGCAGGTGTCATGATCAAGAGATGATATTGGGCGAACCGCAGGGCGGCCTGATCGAAAGAATCTTCACTATCCAGCTCGACCGTCACATCATTCCAATAACTTTCCCATTCCTCAGCACTTTCCTGAAGCAAGGAGAAATACCCGATCCCCGACACGCTACGAAACCGGCACAGGGCATCCTCCGCCTGTTTCTCCAGCCGATAACCAGGATGATCATATTCTCTATCCCGGCTGGTATGAATCGTTGCCACTTTCTCCATTGCGATGGTGGTGCCCATGGGGATGGAGACGGTATAAGAGAGATCGATCCGACGCCGCTCAAAAAACATCTTCGGTTCTACCTGGACCTTTATCCCGTCTCTCCACCAGGAATGGGAAACATGATAAATAAAATGGATCTTCGATTGGGTCGTGGTCTGAATGAAACGGAGAATTTCCTTCCCGAAAATTCGTTTCTCCCCTTCCCGAAAATGCTGCGTTCCCGAATTGGTCATCCGACCGTTGACTCCTGAAGTAAGCGTAAGCGTGGAAGTAGTTGAGAGGGGGGTGATTTCTACCCTCATCGCCAACAGGTGTAAGCGTTTGAGGGAAACGAATCTGCGAAAAAAAAGGCGATATTGTTTCCCTTTTTGGCTTTCCCAGATGATTTCCCGGATTAACTCCCCAATTCTCATGTCGAGGTGTCGACGATAAAAATGGATCTTACCACGCTCCAGGGTGAAACGCTCTCCGTCCAACAGAATCTCCATTCCAATCACATCGGCTCCGTTCGGCAATTCGGTCGCTTCCGATCCGTCAAAGGCATTAAACGTTCCCGCCACAAAGAAATTGCGAACCTGTTTCAAATACTCCTCTTCATGGGAGGCTCGGACCCCCATATAACCATTACCCTGTGCAAAAAGCGATTCCCCTTTCCCAAGGAAATCGGGGTGAAAGGCTGTTTCTGCGATGATCCAACCGTTCTCTTCAACCTTTATCATGCCGTTCTCCCCTTCGTTCGCCGATTACTCACCGATATTCTCCCTTTTTCTTTTTAAAATCTGACGGCCATCCCCGATTGCGCCGAATCATATAACCCGTTTATGATCCTCTGGACGAGGAGCCCTTGTTCCGGAGTGACCAAAGGGGTCCTCCCATACAAGCAACAATCGATGAAATGATGAATACTTCGTTCATATTTGTTCACATCCGGAAGAAACGGAAGCTCCGTATCCATGAGGTAACCGCCTTTCTCCAAATGAAGCGATAAGGGAAAAAGTTCCGCTCCACCCCGATCCCCATAGAGAAAGACATTCATCACCGATTTTTCTTTCATATTCAGGGCAAAAGAGGTTTCCAACACCAAAGAGGCGGAATTTTTAAATCGTATCATTCCCATGGCCGCATCCTCAACCGTAAACTTCTCGGGATCCCAGGAACCCATTAACCCTACCCCCGGGCGATTCCCAATCCGGGTATGGGTTACTCCCATGAGAAGTTCCGGTTCCGGATCGCCCATAAGATAGAGGGCCGTATCCAGCATATGGATGCCGATATCGATAAGCGGTCCTCCCCCCTGAATCTCCTTATTCGTGAAGACGCCCCATCCCGGAATTCCTCTTCTCCGTAATGCGAGAACCCGCGCCGCGTAGATTTCGCCCAATTCTCCCGCATCGATGATTCGTTTCAACGCTTCCACTTCGGCGCTGAAGCGGTAATGGAAATTAAATGTTAAAATCTTGTTCCTCTCTTTCGCCGTGTCCGCCATCATCTTCGCATCCTCTTCAGTGAGAGCCGGGGGTTTCTCGCATAGAACATGCGCCCCCGCCTGCAAGGCGGCAATCGTCGCTTCCGCATGGAACTTATTCGGTGTGCAAACACTTACCACGTCCAACTCACATTGGCGAAGCATCTCCCGATAATCTGCGAACACGTGGGGAATGGAATATTTGGAAGCCACAGAATCGGCTTTTTCTTTGATCAAGTCGGATAGGGCTACGATCTCAACTTCATTCGGCCGGGACAGGTAACCGGGTATATGGGCCACCTGGGCAATCTGACCTGCCCCGATGATGCCGACCCTTAATTTCCGCAAATCTTTCATCTCCTTCTCTCACAGGATAGAAAAAGAGGATTGTACACGAATACAATCCGTTTTCGGTAAGAATAAAAAACATCTTTATTTCTTCGCTTTCTCCAGGCATTCACCGATATAGCGAACCGATTGTTTATACGCTTCTTCAGGAGGATTGCCGATCACCCGACATTCAAACGTTAAATACCCGTCATACCCCATCTCCGTAAGCGCCTTAAAACCGGGGATAAAATCGAGGTGGCCCGTTCCCGGCTCATAGCGGTGACTGTCGGCCAGATGGATGTGTCCGATCAAATCCTTCGCTTCCCTTAAGCTCTCATCAATTCTCGGTTCCTCGATATTCATGTGATAGAAATCGGCAGTCACCTTAACGTATGAAAACTTCCCTTCGCGAATGATGGAAACCGCATCGCCGAGTCGGTTTAACATATGATCTTCGTACCTGTTAAGGGGTTCCAGATAAATCAACGTACCGGTCGATTCCGCCACACGGTTTAACCGATCAAGCGATTCCAACAGGACCTTGCGATCCTCTTCCTCCGATCTCGGGGGAACCATGGGAGGGAGCCTCTTCGAGAACATCCCCCAGGCCGCAGGAACAACAATCCCCTTCCCGGATAAAAGAGACAACCTGTTTAAGATTTCGGCGATATCCTTTATGCAAAGCTTTCTTTTCTCTTCATCAAAATCACCGATCCAGCCTCTATATCCGCCGCATACGGTGACAACGGGTAAATCGGCATCAGCCATGGCCTTTTTTACCTCATCGAAGCGGTTCAACAATTCTCTGCCATCGATTTCAAACCCATCAAATCCCATGGATTTTACCAGGGTGAACTTTTCGAAAAAAGATTCCGGAAAAAAAGGTTTATCCTGTGTTGCCAGCTTCATTTGACTCTTCCTTTCCCTTCAGCAGTCACCATCAGTCAAAGGTAACGCCCAATTTAATGCTGGATTCCGGATGTTGATCTACATAACGGCAATAGGCTTCCGCAGATTCTTCAAAGGGAACGACGGGAAAGATGATCTCCTCGCAGTTAATTCTCCCAGAGGCGAGCATTTCCCAACAAGTCTCCTCGATTCTCCGGCGGTTCCATCGGGGATAGTCGGGATTAGGTTCGCTGGCCACCCGGGAGAACACAATTTTTGCATTGTTATAATGGGCTTCACGACCGAGATGAAGGCCTCCGGGAAATTCCTTGGCCCACCCCACATAGGCAATCGTTCCTCCATAGGCCAATCCGCGAAGTGAAGCTTGAAGGGCCTGGACGCTCGCGCTGGTTTCTATGATCACATCAACGCCCATTTTCCCCGTCGATTTTTTTAACTCCAATCCAACATCCTGGCTCAGCGGGTCAAACGCTTCATCCGCCCCCGCCCGCAAAGCAACTTCCCGGCGGAGGCGAATGGGATCCACCACCGCTACATAACTTGCCCCATACTGTTTCGCCATTTGGGCGGCAATTTGTCCGATTGCCCCAAGTCCAATAACGGCCACACGATCTCCAGGACGCATATGGGAATCCCGGATGCCGCCCAATGCGAACTGGGCCGGATCATAACAAACCGCGTTCTTCCAGGTCATTCCATCAGGCACTTTTCGGAGCCGGTAATTATCCACGGCATTCACGATATGGGTTTCCCTAATCCCGCCGTAACTGCATACGATCTCCCCTACGTGAAATTCCTTCACTTCGTTCCCGACTTCAATGATCTCCCCAACCCACTGATTGCCCAGATTCCATGCCCCGAACCGGACGCCCCGTTCCTCTTTTGGATCCCGTGGCAGAAAGAGTTTCCACTCCGGATCGTATTGTTCATTCATAAACGGAGTAATTCCCCGGAAATCGGCCAGCTCGGAACCATGCTTGGGAGAAGCATACTTAACCTTTACCTTTACCTCATTGGGTAAAATTTCCCGATCCTCGTATTCCCTTAATTCCGCCTTTCCGGGCGCGACTGCAACAAGTTGTTTGTACATATCCGTATCCTCCCTAGGGAAAATTGGTGCCATTTTTATTCCTTCACTCCGCCTTCCGTTAGACCACCAGTAAGATACTTGTCCACAAGGGCGTAAAGGATGACGATCGGAACCGCCGTTAACAGTGATGCCGCCATCATTCGTCCCCAGACATAATGTTTCGTATTAAAGAGATGACTCAGCCCGATCGGCAACGTCATGTTTTCTTCCGAAGTGATGAAAACAGAAGCGAACAGGTACTCGTTCCATGCAATCATAAATACATAGATAAACACAGAGACGATGGCGGGGAGAGAAAGGGGTATGACGATCTTATAGATCACCTGAAACCGGCTCAACCCGTCGATCATCGATGCCTCTTCCAGCGATTCCGGTATCGTTCGGAAGTAGTTGCCCAGCATATACAGACTGACCGGCATCGTTAATACCAAGTACGTAATAATCAAGGAAAGTTTTGAATCATAGAGATTGATCGCCGTGATCATCTGATACAAGGGTACGACCAACAACACGCCCGAAAACATGTAAATCAGCATGACCCCTTTTTGGAAGAGGTTGCGTCCCTTGTAATTCAACCGTGCAAAACTGTAAGCCCCCATCGTCCCGATGACCACCGAAAAAAACGCGGTAATAAAAGAGACTTCAAAGCTATTTCGGAAATAGATCCAAAACGGAAATTTTTCAGGATTCAATACATCCTGGAAATTTTCCCATGTAATCCGTTTAGGGATGAGCTGCGGCACAACTTGAAGGGCTTCCTCATTCGTTTTCAAGGCGGTACTT
This sequence comes from Thermicanus aegyptius DSM 12793, assembly GCF_000510645.1. Classification (NCBI taxonomy): domain Bacteria; kingdom Bacillati; phylum Bacillota; class Bacilli; order Thermicanales; family Thermicanaceae; genus Thermicanus; species Thermicanus aegyptius. The sequence goes on from NZ_KI783301.1 coordinate 3,012,996, forward strand.
AACATGACCAGAAACGGAAAAATAGTGGTAATGAGAGTCAGGGTTACCAGGCAGAAAAAGATAATTCGATTTACGGTGCGATGTCTGGTTACCATTTCAACACCTTCCTTACCGCCGTAAGCACGAAGAACATGACCAGGATGAACAGGGTGGCGGTGATGGCGGCAGCCATTCCGTGATTATAAGTGGAGAAGGCGGTCTCATAGGTATACACGCTTACCACAGGAACTTCTTTTGTAAGAAGGTAAATCTCGTCGAATTTGTAAAAGTTCCAGATGAACCGGAGAATGACCAATGAACCGAGAACAAACTGTATTTCGGGCAAGGTAACATGCCAAAATTTTCTCCACCCATTTGCCCCGTCGATCTCGGCCGCTTCATACAAGGTGGTATCGATCGACTGAAGACGGGCTAAAATCATCATGAACGAAAAAGGAAAGAGATGCCATATATCGAACAGGACGACCAGCCAAAAGGCTGCCTTCGGGGAATCCAGCCAGTCCACACTCAACGGGAGGACATGAAGCTTTTGAACCAATGCGTAGTTTACCATCCCATAAACCGGATTAAACATATATTGCCAAACAAACACCAAAGAGATGACCGGAGCCACATAGGGTAATAGTATTACGGATCGTGCCAATCTCCTGCCTCTAAAAGGCTTGTTCAAGAGGATGGCGGTCCCGAGGCCGACTATAGTAGCCCCGGCGACCGTTATGAGTGTATAAAGCAGGGTGATGGAGATGGATTGCCAGAAGTCGGTATCCCTAAGCAACTCCAGATAATTTTGTAAGCCGATGAAAATGTCCGGTTTTTTCGGATTGAGAGAGACCTTATGAAAACTTAGCCAGATATTGTAGACGATCGGGTACAAAATAACCGTTACGATGAGAAGGAAAGCAGGGGCAATGAGCAAATACCCCAATCTTTCTTCCTGAGCCTTTAAGGAATTCCTCTCTCTCTTATTCAGCATTTACTCACTTCCTTATTAAGGCTGTTCTCGTTTATTGCGTTACTTTTTCCATCGCCTCTTGAGCCTTGTCGGCCGCCTCCTTGGGTTCCATTCCGTGTTCCGTCATGTTGTAGATCGCGTCGCCGATGATAAACTGCGCCGAAATCGATCCCATTTGCGGATAGGTAATGCCGTCTTGGAAGCCAAATCGTTGTAAATTGTCCAAAGCAAACGGAATCGTGCTTGCGAGTTCTCCAAAGGTTTTGAGCACTTCATTATCCAAATAAACAGGATCTTCGGCAATCGACTTTCTCACAGGGTTCGTTCCACCGGGCGACAGGTGCAAATACTTGATGTTACTTTCCTTTTCCATCATAAAGAGCACAAATTTCTTGGCAGCTTCTCTTTGTTCCGGGGTGATCGTGTTCATGACGGCGAGGGAGGAGATTTGCCCGAAAGAAGCCTTGCTCTTTTTCTCGGGAACGGCAAATCCCGTGGCTTTGGCCAACTCCTTATTCTGAGAGAGGTCCCCCATAATATAAGTGGAGTACATCACCATCGGTACGCGGCCCGCAAGATACATCTCCCGTGCTTCACGCCAGCTTTCTGCGCCGGGGGGCGTGTATTGGGCTAACTCTTTGTAAAATGTGAGGGCTTCCACCATTTCAGGCGTGTTAAAATTCACTTTGCCGTCACGGTCGAATACCACGGCGTTATTCGACAGGGCGAATTGGCTGAAGGTCTGTTCCGAAAAATCATCTTTTTGTGTCCCGATCACGATGCCATATTTTTGATTCTGCGGATCATAAAAAGCCTTTGCAGCCTTTAATATATTTTCCCAAGTTGTAGGAGGCTCCAGCCCTTTTTCTTTGAACAATTCCTGATTATACCATATCCCCTGTACCCAACCGGAGATCGGCACGCCGAAATATCCGCCTTTTGGATCTTTCATGTTGTCCAGCGGACCTTTGAAAAAGTCATCTTTCCCAATCTCATTGATGATTTCTTCATGGAGGGACTCATCAAGAACTTCCGATTTCCCAAGGAACATCATCTGGTCAATCCCGCCCTCAATGATGGCAGGCAATTTATTGGCGCCGAGCGCAGCGGAGATCTTGCTTGGAAAGTCTTCTTCCGCCGTAGGTACCTGCTCCACATGAATCCCCGGATTCTCCGCTTCAAACTTGGCAATGAGATCTTTGAGCACCGAGACCCGTTCTTCCTCAGTCAAAGTATGCCAAAATTGGATGGTAACATTTTTCTCTCCCGAATCATTTTTCCCCTGGTTCCCGGTTGAGGAAGAGTCGCCCTGGGTGTTCCCGCTTCCTCCACCGCAAGCCGTTAATACCAACGAAAAAGATAACAGCAGACTCAGAAACAAGGTAATTTTACGCTTCATCCTTTCATTCCTCCTTTTACAAAAACGTTTTTGGCCAAAGGCATAAAAAACTACTTTTTAAGACGGGATGTGGATGACCTGACGACGAGCTTGCAAGGTAATACGACCGGATGGATTTCCGGTTCAGGATTCTCAATGAATTTCAGAAGGAGACCGGCCGCTTCGCTGCCCAGCCCATATTTGTCTTGCCGTACCGTTGTCAGGGGAGGTGAAAACGTTTTAGCTTCCTTAATGTCGTCAAACCCTACAACAGAAACATCTTCAGGAACTTTGTATCCCAACTCAGTAAGAGCGTCAATCACACCAAACGCCATTTCATCACTCGCCGCGAAAAATGCAGTGATCTCGGGATGTTTCAACATGATCTCCTTTGTCGCCGTGTATGCCTTTTCTCGAGAAAAATAGCCCAATTGAACATACGTAGGATTAAATCCGATTTTTCTTTCCATCAGAGCATCCTGATAGCCTCTTAATCGGTCAAAACTGGTCTTGCTGATCTCGTCACCTCCAATAAAGGCGATCCTTTCATGTCCCAAATCAAACAGATGTGACATCGCTTCTTTTGATCCGTGATAGTTATCGGATTCTACATAGGTGCAGACCCTCCCCTCCATAGGAATGTCGATGGCAACACAAGGGATATCGCTTTCCTGAAGTTCAGTGAGCGTCTCCGTTTTTTTCTTTCCCTCACCTGTTAGCAAAAGAACAACTCCATCCACGCTTCTCTCACGGCATAACGTCGTATAGGTTGCCCTCTCCTTATTCTTGTTCGTAAAGATGAGGAGATCATATCCCGCATTCCCCACTACTTCCCTAACCGCTGAGATGACATCGAGAAAAAAGGGATGGTCGAATCCAGAATTCACTTTGTTGCCAAAGAAGATGCCGATCGTATATGTCTTCTTCTGGACCAGACTTTTGGCTACGGCATTCGGAAAATAATTCAATTCTCTGGCGATCCGAAGGATCTTTTCCCGGGTCTCTTTACTCACATCGGAGTAATTGTTTAGGGTTCTTGATACCGTAGAAACAGAGACTCCTGCTCTTTTCGCAATATCTCTTATGGATGCCATAACAACCCCCAATATTCATTCAAAAACGTTTTTGTTAACGTATACATCATAACACGATCCATGTTATTAATCAATAGGTGTCATGATTTCGTAATATAGTAATGTAGAGATGATCTATTGCTCACCAAGAGAATAAAGATCCGCCGGTATTCCTCACTTTATTTTATTGTGGGTGTTTTGATGAGAACATTCCTTATCAATGAATAAGAGGGCATTCATTTTATTACATAAACCGATGGTCGTAATAAAAATAGAATAAGAGGATCTGCAAAAAAAAGAAAACCGGAATCCACAGAAGAAAGCGAAAATGTTTCGTCTTATGCCGGAAAAATCTCATGCCGAGCCAAACTCCAAAAGCTCCGCCTAAAGCCGAGAGGAGAAAAAACGTCTTCTCAGGGACCCTTCTTCCTCCCCGTTCGGCTTTTCGTTTATCAAACCCCATGAGGATAAGCCCCAGGAGATTTATGAAAATCAGGATGGATGCAATTACCGCTTCAATCGGAGAAATCATCAACTATCCCTTCCATAAAAGATAAAGAAACCTTTTTTCTCCCTTTAAGGATGAATCTTTCATGTCCTTTTGCCAAATGAGGAATCCTAAAATGAGCTTTATCCACATATGGCGTTAAAATAATCGTATCACAGGTCCTTGAAAAATTAAACCTAAAAATCCCTATTATTTTCCTTCTCCCGGTGGTAAGTTTTCCGCATCTCTTCCACTTATGGTAAAATGATTGGTAAAATGGTTTTATCCATACAGAATGGAGATGAAGATCATTGATGGATGAATTAAAACAAGAAATCGTTGAACGGTTCTTCACGTATGTAAAAGTGGATACCCAGTCCAATGAAGAGAAGAGCACCTGCCCCTCCACACCGGGCCAGTTCACCTTGGCCCGCATGCTCGTGGATGAGTTGAAAAAAATCGGTATGGAAGAGGTGACCCTGGATGAAAATGGGTATGTAATGGCTACACTGCCGGCCAATACGAACAAGCAGATCCCCACCATCGGCTTTTTGGCCCACCTGGACACTTCTCCCGACTTCACGGGCGCCCATGTGAATCCGAAGATTATTGAACATTACGACGGAGGAGAAATCCTCCTCAACGAAGCATTACATATCGTGATGTCGCCGCACGATTTCCCCCAACTTGCCGATTACAAAGGGCATACCCTCATTACCACCGACGGAACGACCCTCCTCGGCGCAGACGACAAGGCCGGCATTGCGGAAATTATGACCGCCATGTCTTACCTGATCGCCCATCCGGAAATCAAACACGGAAAAGTGAGGGTCGCTTTTACCCCCGATGAGGAGATCGGCAGAGGTCCGCATAAATTCGATGTGGCCGCCTTTCATGCCAATTTCGCCTATACGATGGATGGCGGACCCCTGGGAGAATTGGAGTATGAAAGCTTTAATGCAGCTTCCGCCAAAATCACGATCAAGGGAAAAAACATTCATCCCGGAACGGCTAAGGGGAAGATGGTAAACTCCATGAAGATTGCCATGGAATTGCACCGTCGTCTACCCGAAAAGGAAGCTCCGGAATATACCGAAGGCTATGAGGGTTTTTATCATCTCAACTCGTTTCAAGGAGATGTGGAACAGACGAAACTGCACTACCTTATCCGGGATTTTGACAGGGAAGCATTTCATGCCCGCAAAGCAGCCTTGGAAAAGATCGTAAATGAATTCAAGGAGAAATACGGAGAAGATAAGATCTTGCTGGATATGAAAGACCAATATTACAACATGAGGGAAAAGATTGAACCGGTGAAGGAGATCGTCGAGATTGCCCATCAGGCGATGGTCAACCTGGGGATAAAACCCATCGTGAAGCCGATCCGTGGCGGAACCGACGGCTCCCAGCTTTCCTATATGGGGCTGCCCACGCCCAATATCTTCGCGGGTGGCGAAAATTTCCATGGAAAGTACGAATTTATTTCGGTTGAGAATATGGTAAAGGCAACCCAGGTCATCATTGAAATCCTAAAGCTGTTTGAACAACGGGGGACATAACGCCTCGATCTATCCCAACGGTAAAGGGAATCCCTCTCATCAGAGGAATTCCCTTTATCGGAAAGAAGCTTCTCCTCAAATCTTAATGAAAGGACCTCAGTTCCATTCGCCTCTTTCGGTCATCGTTTACCTTTCATGGTTGCTTATGAAAAAGGAAGCGGTCAAACATACCTTCTCGATATGGCGTGTTCCTTTTCCAGCTTATATCCCGCAAGGGATACGATTTCCACGCAGCTCGATGTGTCGGGAGAGTGAATCATTCGGTTATTCCCGATATACATCCCCACATGGTGAACCCTCCCCTTCCCTTCTTCGTGGGCAAAGAAGAGAAGATCCCCCGGGAGTAATTCATCCCTCCCGATCTTCCTGCCATGCTCCGATTGGACGGAAGAGTCCCTCGGGATGATGATCCCATGAGCCTTGTAAACCGAATAAACAAATCCTGAGCAATCGTAACCGTACGCCGAAAGCCCGCCCCAGAGATAGCGGAGGCCGAGGAAACGTTTTGCGGTCTTTACCAACGCTTCACCGATTTCGATCCCGGTCGTTTGCCCTTCCCCCTTATCCCCTTCGGAAGCAACTACCGTCACATCTTCCTTACGAAGGAGCCGAGGTCCGTGCGGCGTCGCCACGGTAATCCAGTCTTCCCCCGGGTTTAGGATCGGAAGCCGGGTGAGGAAACTCAGTTCAATCCCCGGTTCTTTCTCCGTAGAATAGAGATTCGTCTTGTGAGCGGTAACCATCGCAACGCCGTGCCTTTTCTCCTCCATCTCGGGAAGCACGGGGGATAACTGACAGGTTGGAATCCATCCCGGATAGCCGAGGGGGTTCTTCGGCGTCGGCTGATCGGGAATGGCAATTTTTGCCCAATCCCCCCTCTCTTCCAAGAGAATAACCCGAGTCCCATAAAGCGCCTGCGTTTGTATACGATTGCCGGTATATAAATCAAGCCTATCCCCATCATCCATCCGGGCGAACCAGCCGTAGAGATCGACGGGATTGAGCAACGCGCTGCGGTCCTTATCCCTAGGGGAATCCGGGGATGTCCAGACCGTGGCTACGGAGACCGATATGATTCTTTCCTTTCCTGCCATTGATGCCTGATTCAACAAAATCGACTCCCTCGTTCTTTCCTTATCGATTCATAACTCTCTTCCTCATAAGAGAAAGACCATCTTCCATTCTATGGTTGTCCTTTGTTACCGGCACGGCAACGGATTAACCTTCAACCCCCGCCTCTACCGTTATAAACATCTTGCTCCCGGTCGTAAGTCTCCCTCTCGCTCCGACGGGGATAGCTATATGGGGTGAGCAATGTCCGATCTTAAAGCCCGACATGGCCGGTTTTCCGATCGGTTTAATGTAATAATCGAATAACTGCTCCAGCGTAAGAGACTCCTTCCTTTTTCGAGGCCCGCAGTTATTGAAATCGCATAACAGAAACCCTGCGGCTTCCTCCAGTTTCCCGGCCATCTTCAGTTGGTTCAGCATCCGGTCTATGCGGTAGGGTTCCTCATCGATCTCCTCAATCAATAATAGCTTTCCTTTTGAATCAATCTCAAAAGGGGTACCTAAGGTACTCGTTAATAGAGAGAGATTGCCCCCTACGATTCTTCCTTCCGCCTCTCCTTCCACCAAAACCTGCAAGGGAGAAATCTCCTCGGTGTAAGTGATCTCCTGAGGATGAAAGGCTTGGCGGAAGGATTGCAGGGTGAGGGGATGGATCTCCTCCTCTCCCAGATCGGAACTTAACATGGGCCCATGAAAGGTGATTAGCCCTGTCCGTTGGAAGATGGCATTTAATAGAAAAGTAATGTCGCTGTATCCCCAGAAAATCTTCGGATTGGCTCTAATCAGATCATAATTGATATGAGAAGCGATTCGACCGCTCCCATATCCGCCGCCGGCGCAGAAGATGCCTTTTATATTCCGATCCGCAAACATCTCGTGCAGTTCATCGAGTCTCTCTTCATCGGTTCCCGCCAGGTATCCATACTTCCGCGTCAGAGAACGGCCGAAATGAACCCTTAACCCGAAGTTTTCCAAAAGTGCGGCCGCCCTCTCCGCCTTTTCCGGATTGGGCGGGCTCGCCGGCGCAACCACCCCGACGGCATCTCCTTTTGCAAGCGGGGCAGGTTTTAGAACCTTTTCCATTGCGATCACACCTTTAGGAGTAAGCTTAGGAGCCTCTACTTCAAATCGGCATATTTAAAGTCGATATAGCCAAAGACCGGCCGTAAAACGCCCGTTACATTCTCTTTTTCCAGATAGACATTGTTGTAGAAATAAAGGGGAATGATAGGGAGTTCCTCCATCAAGATCTTTTCTGCTTCGTGCAACATAGCGAACCGCTTGGCATTGTCCGGTTCCAAATAGGAATCCTTAATCAGCTTATCAAACCGCTCATTTTTCCAGCCCGTACGGTTGGAGGAATTGTCCGAGACCATGATCTCCAGCGTATTGACCGGGTCGGCAAAGTCAGGGAGCCATGAGGAACGGGAGATCTGGTAGTTTAAGTTCTTCTGATTTTCGGTCAGCACTTTCCGGTCCATTCCGGCCAATTTCACCTCGACGCCAAGGTTCTCCTTCAACATTTCCTGGATCGCTTCGGCATTTTTCTGGTTCACATCGCTGGTGTTATACGTGATGGTCACTTCGGGGAAGGTCTTAAGCCCCAATTCCGCCATCCCCTGCTCTAGGAGTTTTTTCGCCTCAACGGGGTCGTACTTCACCAGCGCTCCGCCTACATCGCGGAATTCCCCGCCGGCCGGATCTTTAAACCCATAAGAGACGAAACCGACGGCCGGCTTCTGTTTTCTCTTCTGCACCAAATCGACGATTTTCTGACGATCAATGGCGTAATTAAAGGCCTTGCGAATATTCAAGTTATTGAACGGAGGAACCGTGGTGTTTAAACGGTAAAATTCAATCCCCGCCGAATCGTTCACTTTCACCTTGCCTTCGGCAAACAGCTGATCGCTCATGTCGGAAGGAAGGGAGGAGCTGTCCAGTTCGCCGGACTGGTACAACTGGTATTCCGTATTGGTATCCGAAATCATCTTAAAAATAACACCGTCCAGCTTCACATTCTCTTTATCCCAGTAATATTCGTTCTTTTCCAATCTAATTTCACTGTCATGTTTCCATTCGGTAATTTTAAAAGGACCGTTGCTGAGGATCGTAGCGGCTTCCGTATACCAATTGGGGTTTTTCTCGGCCGTCGCTTTATGAATGGGATAAAAGGCCGGATTGGCAACCAGTCCGATGAGCCAGGGAACCGGATGCTTTAACCGAACCTCCAGCGTCTTGGCATCCAAAGCCTTAATACCGACATCGTCCGCCGATCCTTTCCCTGAATTATACTCCTCCGCCCCTACGATGGGATAGGCGAGGAAAGCGGCATCGGAGGCGGTCTCAGGATCCAGCATATGTTTCCACGCATAGACGAAATCATCGGCGGTGACAGGATCGCCGTTCGACCATTTCGCCTCTTCCCGGAGATAAAAGGTATAGGTCTTCCCATCTGGCGACACTTTCCATTCTTTCGCCACGGCCGGAGCCGGGTTTTCGTCCTTATCCAGACGGGTCAAGCCTTCCAAAAAGTTGTTCACCACATCATAAGAGGGTTGATCATACCCGCGGGAGGGGTCTAAGGAGGTGGGCTCCCTCGTGCTGTTATAGCGGATATACTTCCCCCCGCCCGCTTGATTCCCCGTATTGTCCCCCTGCGATGCGGGATTGGACGAACAGCCGGCCAGTAAAAAAGAGAAAATCAGAGAAATGCCGACTAAGATCGAAAAAAGCCTCTTCATAAGATCTCCTCCTCGTAAACGTTATTTAGAAGAAATGAGAAACCTCGGTTCACTTGCTCTTTTATCCACCAGTTCCTTAATCGGTTTCGCCCGAGGATCCTGCAGCCAGCAAGATACGGTATGGTCGGGATGGATCAGCGTCTCTTTCGGCGCTATGGTACCGCAAACCTCCATCGCATACTTGCATCGCAGGGCAAATGCACACCCCGGCGGGGGCGCGTAGAGATCGGGCGGTGTTCCGGGGATGGGTTGAAGGGGGACTTTGCGATCCGCATCAATGCGCGGCATCGATGCCAGGAGACCTTTCGTGTAAGGATGCTGGGGGTGGTAAAAAATATCCTGCACCGAGCCCGACTCCACAATTCTTCCGGCATACATGACACCTACCCGATCGGCCATCTTCGCCACCACCCCAAGATCATGGGTGATGAAGAGGATGGAGACTCCCGTCTTCTGCTGCAGCTCTTTGAAGAGCCGGATGATCTGTGCCTGGATGGAGACGTCCAGGGCCGTGGTCGGTTCGTCGGCGATCAGGATCGACGGCTTGCACGCGACGGCGATGGCGATCATGATCCGTTGCCTCATCCCCCCGCTCAGCTGGTGAATATGCTGCTTCAGGCGGATTTCCGGATTGGGAATCCCGACGAGCCCCAGGATCTCCACCGCTTCTCTCCGTGCTTCCTGCCTGGATACCTTGCGATGCCTCAGGATCCCCTCCATGATCTGTTCTCCGACGGAAATGACGGGATTTAAGGCGGTCATGGCATCCTGGAAGATGATGGAGATCTCCGCACCCCTCAGCTTTCGCATCTCTTTTTCGGATAAGGCGGTTAGTTCCCTTCCTTTATAGCGAATGCTTCCCCGGATGATCCGGCCGCTCCGTTCGGGGATGAGTCGCATGATGCTGCGAGCCATCACGCTCTTACCGCTGCCGGACTCACCGACGATCGCCAACGTCTCCCCTTCGTTTAAGGTAAGGTTTACCCCCCGCAGTGCTTTCACTTCACCGCCATGCGTTTTAAAAGAAACATGGAGGTCATTGATTTCCAGCAAGCTCGGCATGCCCGTCACCTCCTCTGTTTCGGGTCGAAGGCCTCTTGCAAGCCATCCCCCAACAAGTTAAAGGCCAGCACCGTCAATGATATGAAAAAGGAGGGAAAAAAGAGCCGCCACCAATGTCCGGAAAGAATGGTCGGCAAACCGTCATTGGCCATCACTCCCCAACTGGCCAAAGGGGGCTGAATCCCTAAGCCGATAAAACTTAAAAAGGCTTCGGCGAAGATGGCGGAGGGGACGGTAAAGGTAATCTGCACGATGATGATTCCCATCGTGTTCGGGAGCAGGTGGCGCCGGATGATATACCACGTCCCTGCCCCCATCGTCCTGGCCGCCAACACATAATCCGAATTCTTAAGCTGCATCACCTGGCCTCGGATGATACGCGCCATTCCGATCCATCCCGTCGCCGTAAGCGCCACAATGATGGTGGCAAGCCCCGGACCCATCACCACCATGAGCAGGATAACGACCAACAGATAAGGCAGTCCATACAAAATGTCCACAAACCTCATCATGATCTCATCGGTTTTTCCCCCCACATATCCGGCCACTCCGCCATAGATCACCCCGATGAAAAAATCGATCAAGGCCGCCATCAGGCCGATAAATAAGGAAATCTTCGCGCCGTACAGGATCCGGGCAAAGACATCCCGCCCTAAATGATCGGTGCCAAACCAATGTTCCGCCGATGGGGGCAGATTGGCTTGCAGAAGAACCTGCTTATCATAGGTATAAGGCGTAAGGAATGGCCCGAAGATGGCTAAGAGGGCGATGAGCAAAATGGTGACGAGGCCAAAGACGGCCGGTTTGTTCTTCAATAACCGGAGCCACACCTCCCACAGGTAAGGGAGCTGGGGCCGGACGATCGCCTCTGCGGCGGCTTGATCTTTGTTCATGAGAACAAATAAATGATCGGGCGCCTCCATCTTAACCCTCCCTCCTGTGCAATTTCATTCGGGGATCAACCACGCCATATGCGATGTCCACCAGAAAGATGAGAAAGATCAAAAGAGCGCTATAGAAGACCGTCGTCCCCATGATGACGGCATAATCACGGTTTCCTACGCTATCCACAAAGTATTTGCCCATACCGGGGATGGCGAAGATTTTCTCGATGACAAAACTCCCTGTCAGGACATTGGCCAGCATCGGCCCAAGAAGCGTAATCACCGGAAGGATCGCATTCCGCATCGCATGCTTTACCACGACGGTCAAAGGAGAGAGTCCCTTTGCCCTGGCGGTCTCGATATATTCCTGATTTAAGACCTCCAACATGTTGGCCCGGGTGAACCGGGCGATAATCGCTAAGGGGCCGGTGGCCAAGGCGAGCGAAGGCAAAACCGCATGTTTCCAAGTTCCCCACGTAGCGGCGGGTAAAAGGTGCCACGTTACCGCCACATATTTAATCAGGAGGGAGGCGATGACGAAATTGGGTACGGCAATGCCCAATACGGCAATCACCATCGCCACCTGGTCAATGACGCGGTTGTGCCGCAGGGCGGCCACCGTACCCAGACCTACACCGGCCACGATGGCAAAGGAAAGGGCGATGAGCCCGATCGTGAAGGAAACGGGAAACGACCGGGCGATCATACCGTTTACCGTATCGGTTGGGTTGGCGATGGAAGGGCCTAAGTCAAAAGAAACGAGGGATTTCAGGTAGAGAAGGTATTGTTCCCACAAGGGCTTATCCAGGTTGTAGTGCTCCATTAAATTCTTCCTCACGGTTTCCCCTAAGGCCTTTCCTTCCTTGTCAAAAGGAGAGCCGGGTACGGCATGCATGAGAAAAAAGGTGGCCGTGACAATGAGCCATAACGTAATCAGCATAGAAACCAGTTTTCGTGCTAAGTATCCGGCCATATTCCCACCCGCTTAACTAAAGGTTGTCCGCATCGCCAGTTCGGTCATCACCAACATCCCTTGATAAGCTTCCAGGATATTTTTCGCCCGGAAATGAACCACAGGGGAACCCAGATCCATCTCCGTCCCCGGCATGAGGTGCGCCCATTCGGCCTGGCCAAAGTTGGCAAATTCTATGCTAAGCACCGGGTTATCCGGAGGAATTAACGGCTTTACCCGGTCGCGGCGGGCAATCGCCTCTTTCGTTTTCTCCCGCAAAAGTTGGGCGGTTTTCTGCGGCGTGAGGCAAAGTGCGGAGGTACGGGAGATATAGGTCTTCACCGCCGCCGTCGTTACGCCCGGAATCAGTTCCTCCGCCTCCGCCGCGGTTTGATCATCCCCTGCCACCATCCAGACCGGAATCCCGTAATAACCCGCCACATAGGCATTAAAGCCCAGCTCCCCTATCGCCACCCCATTGATGTACATATTCCGCACACCGAAGATCATCGTGTGACTTAAAACCCCTCTGCGGGCCGCCCGTGCATGATATCCCAGAAAAATCGCGCCGGAGAATCTCCCGTCCAGTCCCTGAACCATGGAAAAAGGCTTCACATCCCCCGAGATAAGGCGTGCCTCCGGATGAAGTTTCTCAATCAACAGATTGTTCATTTTGGAGTGGCTGTCGTTTACGATAACCTCCTTTACCCCTTCCTCCAATGCCGCTTCTATCACATGATTGGCTTCCGCCGTCATAATCTCCTGGCCGCGGGTGTAATGACGTTTATCCGAATCGATGAAGGTGGGATCAACCAATCCGGTAATTCCCTCCATATCGACAGATAGATAAAGTTTCACGATCGTATTCCTCCTTCTCTCCCTGGGTAAAGATAGCATAGATCACCATTCATGTAAGATAATCTAACATACAATTGGTTCAATCGTATCAGAATTGCTCGTTTTCTGTCAACATTAAAGCCTTAAATATGCTTTTTTCTATCGAACAAATGTTTTGATCCCCTCTATCCTCATCGCTCCGCATCGATCGAGGCGGAGTAAGAACACCCTAATTACGAATGATATGGAAAGGCAGCCTAAAGATCCTAACCGCAGATCTGTTTTTGATAGAGAAGTTCGGACAAATCCTCCTCTACGTCAAAAAAACCGGAACGCCTGCCCTTACCGTACGCCGACCCGTTCATGATAAAAATGATTCCGAACCGTTCTTCTTTATGGAAATACATGGAGCTTAATAACCCGTACGCTTCCCCGGAATGCCCGATCATTCGCTTGCCGGGAACAAACTCCTCCGTGATATGAAACTGCAATCCGATCTTACGGAAAAGCTCCCCGGACCGGGGATTGATAAAATGGGTTTGATGCATGAGCCGAGCCGTATCGGGCGAGAGAATGCGCACCCCTTCATGCTCCCCGTCATTCATATGGGCAAGAAGAAATTGGGCTAAATCCCCTGCCGTGGTGCGAAGCCCTCCCTGGGGAGAGAAGACGGCCCCTGTGGTTCCCGGGACATAATCCCGTAAATCGAGGGGCTCCGGCCTTCTTCCTTTCAGGTCGTCCGTTCCCACGGTAAACCGATTTTGAGCGGGATCGTACTCGTATAAGACGGCGAGGTCATCCATGTTTTGAAAATCCCGCAAATGAAAACTGGATCGGGTCATGCCCAAAGGAGCAAAAATATGATCTCTGCAATAAAGATCCATACGTTTCCCCGACCATCTCTCCAACAGCGTGGCCAGGATGATCGTCCCCAGATTGGAATAGGCAAACGACTCCCCCGGTTTGGACGGCGACCAGAGATCATGGGTGTAAAATGCGCCTCCCGGAAGGAATACCTCCTTCAGGGAGGGAGGGTGACTGCATTGGCAGGCCATTGAATAGCGGACATAAACTTCCCCCATCTCTTCGTCGGACCTAAGGCCGGTGGTATGGGTCAAAAGATGCCGATAGGTGATTTTTTCCCGGGGATGGTGGGGGTTCCTGACGGGAAACCCCAGGGCATCGCCGATATCATCGTCTAGGCGAAATTTTCCTTGTTCATACTGCTGCATAAGCGCCGTTGCCACCACCGTTTTCGAGATGGAGGCGACACGGAAGAAGGTCGTCTTGCGAACAGGAATCTTTCGGCCCAGGTCCGCCCATCCATAAGAATTGGACCAAAAAATCTTCCCCTCGTTGATCAGATGGATGGATAGTCCGACCACCTTATACCGATTCATGAGATCAAGTACCTCTCGGTCGATTTCCGTGCTTCCCTCCGGTACACCATGGGGATGAAATCCAAAAGACATCTTGCTGCATCTCCTTTCCGTGTGATAACGAACTCTACGGGACTTTTTTAAAACCTCTTTGCACAATGGAAATATGTAGATTAAATAACTTTTTTCATTTCATTTTTAATCATAATATCGCGAAAAGTGAAAACTGTAAATAAAAATCGTGTGCCCAAATCACCGACCGATTTAAAAAAAAAAAGCGCTTCTTCCGATTTGGAAGAGCGGTCTCATCCGACGTAAATCTCTTTAGGATTGGTCTGCCATTTCCCTCAGATAATAAATGTAGTCCGTCGATACGCCGGTTTGCCCCAGCTGCCTTAACATCGCAGCGATATTTCCACGATGATAGGTCCCGTGATTCACGATATGGTGAATGATTTCTTCAAGACGGTTGGTAAAACTTTCTCCTTTCGAGTTTCGATAATGAATCGTCATCCGGGGATCCTGGGTGCGAACGAAACTCACCATCTCATGATGGAGGCTCTCAAATGCGGACAAGGCGTTCCGGATGTTGTCAAGATCTCTTTCGACTCTTTGAAAATCCTTGTTGATTCGGGCATACCAGATTTGGTCCACATCGTACAAATGATTCACAACCTGCGAGAGAGACGGAAAAACACTGACCATCGATTCCCGATATAAATGGCTTGGCAGCTTTGCCAAATGGTTAAGAATTTTCCGTGTCGCCCAATCATGATAACCGAGCAATTCCAATAAATGTTCTTTCATCAGGGCCTCCTCTCATCCCTCTTTATTTACATTTAACTGTGGTTCCTGATTCACATCCTTCTCCGAAGGGTTGATCGGGTGCCTTCCCATCGGCTAATCCCCATAAAATTCATGATAGAGAGCGATGACCGCCCGTTCTGCGTCGGCGGCCTTCACGCCGAACATCATGCTAACCTCCGAAGAACCTTGGTTAATCATCTCCAAATTAACCTTCGCTTTGGCCAAGGCGGAGGTTGCCCGCGCCGCAATTCCGATATTTTCCCTCATTCCCTCGCCCACGATCATGATCAGCGCCAAATCCCGCTCGATCGAAACATGATCGGCATTGAGCTCCTTGTATATTCGTTCCACAATCCGTTCTTCCTTCGCGCGGTCCAAAGCCTGTTCACGAATGATCACCGAGATGTTGTCGATCCCGGAAGGAGTATGTTCATAAGATAGGCCTTCCTCTTCAAAAATCTGCAGCAGTCTGCGGCCGAAGCCGATTTCTCTGTGGAGTAAATATTTGCTCACAAAAACACTGCAAAAATTCTGTTCACTCGCAATCCCCGTAACGGGATTCCCGTTCAAGGTACGCTCAGAAACAATCATGGTGCCGGGAGCCGATGGATTATTCGTGTTCTTCACACAAACCGGGATTCCTGCCCGGTAAGCGGGAAGAAGTGCCTCTTCATGAAAGACGCTGAAGCCTGCATAGGATAGCTCGCGCATCTCCCGGTACGTAATCTCCTGAATCTCCCGCGGGTTTGGAATGATCCGGGGATTCACCGTATAGATGGCATCCACGTCGGTAAAATTCTCATAAAGTTCCGCCTGTACGGCCGCCGCCAAGATGGAGCCGGTAATATCGGAACCCCCCCGGGAAAATGTGACGAGGACACCCTCCGGTGTGTATCCGAAAAAGCCGGGAAAAACAAGAATCCCTTTCCTTTCTTTTAATGAACGCAGACGGTCGTAGGATTCGGGGAGAATCTGGGCGTTTCCCGCTTCATCGGTCAAATAGAATCCCGCATCCCACGGATTGACATAAAACGCCTCTTCACCCAGAAGACGAAGATAATGGGCAACGATCCGGGCATTCGTGTCTTCCCCGACAGCCTTGATCGCATCGAGAAAACGTTCCGGCCGATCTTTGGGAGCCGATCGAAGCGCTTTATTTAAATCCCCTAAGATCTCCTCTTTTTGATGATTCGGAAACCCCAACCCCTCCATGATTTGTTGAAAGCGGCTTAAGACAGCCTCCTTCTCCGCCTCCGCCGTACCTCGCTGAAGGATGCCCTGCCCGTATGCAATAAGAAGGTCGGTCACTTTTACATCTTCTTTAAACCGTTTCCCCGGCGCGGATACCACAATAATGCGACGGGATGCATCGGCCCGGATAATGGCTCCGACCTTTTGGATCTGCTCTGCACTGGCCAGGGAAGTTCCGCCAAATTTTGCGACTTTCATCTCTCTCCAACTCCTCCAAAACCCCTTTGTAAGGTTTTCTCTATCTCTATCCTATACCTGTCTTAATATGTAAGAAGTATACGCCAAAAATGAAGGTTTGTGAAGTTAACCCAGATGATAAAATGCCTTCGTGTTGTTTAATATTTGCAAAGCCGCCACATCGGGGTCAATCCCTTTGATCTCCGCTATTTTTTCAATCGATTTCCGAATCATACGAGGATGGGTAAGTTCCCCGAGGAACGGGCCTTCGAAAGGCCAGGGTCCATCCGTCTCCACCATCATTCGTTCGATGGGATACATCGAAACGAGCTTCTGGATCTCTTCCTCATAACAGACATCCGGAGTGATTGAGATAAAGTAACCCCGACCCGCCATGCGGCGGGTCACCTCCTCCGGCCCTTTATACCAATGAAAATGCGCCTGTGTCATCTGATGTTTCTCCAAAAAATCACAGGCGATCTCCGCATCTTCATAAACCGCATGGAGGACAATCGGCTTCCCTAGCGATTTTGCTAATAGAATGAATTCTTCCAACAAAGCGATATAGGAGGCATAGTCAAGTTCTTCCCCTTTTCCCTCCGCTTCTTTTCTCGTATAATAGGGAAGACCCACTTCCCCCACCGCCACCATCTCATGGCTGTGAGAAATCATCCATTGAAGGAGCATTTCCTTTTCAGATGAATTGGGCAAATTTTGTTCAGGATGGTATCCATATGCAGGATGAACCAGGTTGGGATATTTCATGTGAATCTCCCGATTCATTTTGCAGGAATCCAAGTCCGTGGAAACCGTGATCAGTCCTTTTATGTTCATGGAACCTGCATCAGCAAGCAACTTTTCCCGTTCTTTGTCATTGTATTGATCCAGATGAAGATGGGCATCAATGATCGGTATCATCTTATCTCTCCTTTCACTTACAACCGGGTCCACACATCAAAGTTCATTATTTAGAAAGTTCATTATTTAGGTTCATATGATATGGAGGCATGTCTCAATTCTCCTCTTTTGGGCGTGTATTAGCCCTAAGGAAAGGAAGAAAAAAGCCATCCCTTCCCAGATGGCTTTCGCTTCTATGCACAATTTCCCTTGTATCGAGATAGGTAATTTCCTCATTCTCGTTCTTACCGGAATGGAACGCAAACAGGATGCGGAAGCTGTCGAGGTATTTATCCAAATCGGCAGCGGATGCAATGTGGTAAGACCGCCACAGGCGGCCGTTTGCTCATATTTATAACCTCTTTCAGCTCTACTTTCAGGACCGCAGATCCCTAAACACGTTTTATATGAAAGTATTGCTTTACATGATCGCTCCATTTTGGCGAAGAAACTCAGCGACGTTATTGTTACCTTGCTTGATCGCAAGAGACAATGGAGTATCTCCACCTTCAACCCTAGCGTTTACATCAGCTCCATGTTCAATCAATAAGCGAATCATCTCTGTGTTATCATCATGAAAGGCTGCGGTATGCAAACATGTATGACCATTGCTATCAAAAATGTTTGTCTGGGCATTGTGTGTGAGAAGAAGTTCAATAACATCCATATTTCGCTCCCCGGCGATTGCGGCATGCAGCGCAGTATTGGAAGGAATGTAAGAAATCTTGGAATGCGATACGGCATTAACGTCTGCGCCATAATCTAGTAAGACTTGCACGATATCTTTGTTCCCAAAATGCGCTGCAAATCCTAAAGGTGTAAGTCCATCGCTGTTTTCCGTATTTGCAAGCCTCGGATAAGATCCCAATATTTCTTTGAGCCCAGAAGCATCTCCTGATTGCACCGACTGAAATAATTCGTCAATGAGATGAGCTAATTCCATCCTTTTATCCTCCATTTCGACTGTTTAAAGCAATACCTGTCCATTCCGGATCCTTTCACCTTAACCATCGTTTTTCATTATTTTTATGTAGACTTGCCTACTCCTTGGGCCATCAAACTCGCAAAAATAAATGCCCTGCCATGTTCCAAGCTTTAATTCGCCATTCTCGATCATGACCATACAGGATGCTCCCATCACGGAGGCTTTCATATGTGCATGAGAATTCCCCTCCGCATGCCGGTATCCGATATTTTCCGGGAAAGCTTTTTTAAGTCCCAATAAGATATCATGAACCACATCTGGGTCGGCATTTTCATTAATGGTTACGCCCGCCGTCGTGTGAGGAACATATAGGATGGCAATGCCATCCTTCACTCCTTTTTTTCTCACCTCTTGTCTGACCATATCTGTAATTTCGATCATTTCTTCCGGTCTGGAGGTTTTTATGGTATATTCCATTTCAGCTTCACCGCTTTTCTTCACATTTCTTTCATAGAATATTTATTTCCATTTTTTTATGATTGAGGAAAATCATACATGGTCCATATTCACTTTACAGATTATATCTCAACAGAAAAAAGATCGAGTGATCATATCACGACAAAAAGGTATGAATTAGATTTAAACATTCCGTGACGACCTCATCAGAAACTTTACCTCTGATTTGAAATCGGCGGGCACGCCAATCCAAACTCTTCACTTGATCGGTCAGTATCACTCCTTCGAAGGCCAAGCCACCAGGTAATACGACTTCGAAAGGATACCCTTTCTGTTGGCGTGTAATCGGACAAACGACTGCAAATCCCGTCACTTCGTTAAATGCTTTTGGGGATAGTACAATTCCAGGTCGTGTTCCCGCTTGTTCATGCCCTGTTTGCGGATTAAAATTAACATAAACAAGGTCCCCTCTTTCAGGTACTTGCATTAGAATAGCTCATTCCCTTCTGCCCCAAAATCAATGTGAGCATGACGGTTTTCCGGTGTTACCTTCGCCAGAAGCTCTTCTAACGTAGGTTTCTCATTTTTAGGAACTAACAGGATTTTATGATCCTCTACACGAATCTCCATTTCCGAGCCCTGATGAATGGCCAGTTGCTCCACAATATGGCTGGGGATACGAATTGCCAGGCTATTTCCCCACTTCTGCACCTTCGTCCTCACGCATATCGCTCCTTTTCTCGCTCTAGACCCATTATATCACCTTCCATGTTCATTGTATATACATCATATAAACGTTACTTCGGAAAGAGGATATTCAGTCACGTCATAACAACTGGCTGTTATTTTTTAAAACTTTTGCTCGATACCATATCTTTGTTGGGGTGTGGCAGGTTGCTGAATGTTCAGGAACAAAACGGAAGCGATACTGGCGCATGAAGCGGTTCATGTTAAAAATCGTGATGTACTTTTGCAGCAACTGGCACGGTTGGTTTTCATTGGGCTTGTCGGCGGATTGGTGTTTCTGTTTTATGATGAACTGAAATGGCTTGCCCAAAATCATGTTTTTGTCACCTTTGTATTGGTGTATACGCTGATGTTTCTCTATCCCAATTATTTGTCTTTTTTTACCCAGTGGATGGAAGTACGGGCAGATCATCTGGGCGCCTCTTTGCTTTCAGGAGGACATAGGCAGATGGCCGGCGGGCTGACGGATTTGGCTCGCGCACAGGAACATGACCTGGAAAAGTCAATGGAATACAGTTTGCCAAACAAACGTTCAATATTGCGAAGTTCGTCAATCCTGGAACAGGTTGCATGGTTTTGGCGGTTCCTAGAATTTCAGTTTCAATATCATCCCCCGATGTATTGGCGGATTCAAAGCCTTCTACAATGTGTGACGTGGCGGGAAGCGCGCAAGCATTGGATGATCGATCGGTTCAAGGAGTCGTGTCCGGATGTCGTTTGGAAGAAATAAATGACCAGACCTCGTTCGGGACTCTCAGTCTAGAGATCACATCCATGCCGGACATAGACGAATCATCGCCTCCTTCGTGGAAGGAGGCGACAATCCATTTCCCCATAAGCATTGAAAACATATCGTTCTTCCGGTGAACCGGATGAAGGGTTCTTCCTTCACACCGTATACTCGCCTACTTCGATGACGAAATCGGCGATCCGTCGCTTTAAAGCGATCCGGTCGATGGGCTGGTAGCGGGTCAGTTTCCGGAGAAGGGCGAGCTGGGTCTTTAAGCTATCCCCCTCTTCCAGATGGGCGAGGGCTTCCTTCGCCAGCATTTCGATTCTCTCCATCCCTTCATATACCACCGCTTGGGCGAGATCGATCTTCCTGCTCGATTTCCCTACACCGTTTCTTCCGATCTCCTTTAAAGTCCGGAGGAGGGCGCTCTCCATGGCGAAGATCTCCGCCGCCAGATCGGCTGCGTGGGAAAGGATTTCCTGTTCACCCTCCAATTTCTCCTGGTACTTCTGCACCGCCTGGCCGGCCACCAGGAGGAAGATCTTCTTCGCCATCGCCACCATTTCTTTCTCCTGGGCGAGGGGCTCCGTCCCGATTTCCGCCGGCATGAAGGAAAGGATTTCATTTTGAAAGCGAAGGGCGGCTCCCATCAGGTCCAGTTCCCCTTTCATCGCCTTTTTCACCAGCGTCCCGGGGACAAGGAGGCGGTTGATCTCATTGGTTCCTTCGAAGATGCGGTTGATGCGGGAATCCCGGTACATCTTCTCCACTTCATATTCGGCCATGTACCCGTACCCGCCGTGGATCTGCACCGCCTCATCCACCACATAATCCAGCACTTCCGTGGCATAAAACTTATTGAGGGAGCATTCGATGGCATATTCGGCGATTCCCTTCGCCACCTCCCGCCCGTCTTCCACCTTCTCTCCGAGGTATTCCATCATCTCATCGAAGAGCCCCACGGTCCGGTAGATCATGCTCTCGGCCGCATAGGTGCGAATCGTCATCTCGGCAATCTTGGACTTGATGAGGGGGAAATTGGCGATCTTCGTCTTAAACTGTTCCCTCTCTTTGGCATATTGAACCGCAAGCTCAATGACCCGTTTCGCTCCGCCAACGCTTCCTGCAGCCAGCTTGTAACGGCCGATATTTAAAATGTTAAAGGCGATCACATGCCCCCGGCCCACCTCGCCCAGGAGGTTCTCCTTCGGAACCGGTACATCCTGCAGGATCAAGGTGCGGGTGGAGGATCCTTTAATGCCCATTTTCTTCTCTTCCGGGCCGGTCGATACGCCGGGATCGTCCCGTTCTACGATAAAGGCGCTAAACTTCTCCCCATCCACCTTGGCGTAGACGATAAAGAGATCGGCGAAACCGGAATTGGTGATCCACTGTTTTTCACCATTGAGAATATAATGGGTTCCTTCCGGATTCAAAACGGCGGTCGTCTTCGCGCCCAAGGCGTCGGAGCCGGAACCCGGCTCGGTCAGGGCATAGGCGGCCAGCCTTCGTCCGCTGGCCAGGTCAGGAAGATACTTTCTCTTCTGCTCCTCGGTGCCGAAATAGACGATGGGGAGCGTCCCGATCCCCACATGGGCCCCAAAGGAGAGGGCGAAGGAACGGGCAAGGGCAAATTTCTCCGCCACCAGCATGGTGCTGATCTTATCCAATCCCAGCCCCTCATATTTTTCCGGGATGTCCCCGGCGAGGAGGCCTAACTCCCCCGCCTTTTTCAGGAGGTTTACCGTTAGATCAAAGCGGTGATGCTCCTCAATTTCGTCCAGTACCGGCCATACCTCCCCCCTGATGAAGGATTCCGTCGTTTCTCCGATCATCTTTTGCTCTTCCGAAAGATCTTCCGGCGTGAAAATCTCCTCCGGGGCTGTCTCCTCAATGAGGAAACTTCCCCCTCGTTTTACGCTCTTCGTCTCAAACATCTTCTTCTCCTCCTTTATCCTTTTCCTTTATCCGCAAATTCGCATAGTCCAAACTCCATCAGGGGACCGTCCGACCGTCCGTTCGAATGGTAGAAATGTGGAAGCGAGTCTCCGCCCTAACAGGTGAAGAGGGTAGATTTGGCCGTTCCCTACTCTCCCACCCGCTCAAAAACCCCGGCGGCTCCCATGCCGCCACCGATGCACATGGTGACGACCCCATAGCGGGCTTTGCGCCGTCTCATCTCATGCATGAGCGTCACCGTCAGCTTTGCTCCGGTACAGCCCAAAGGATGGCCCAGAGCGATGGCCCCTCCATTTACATTCACCTTTTCTTCGTCCAGGGAGAGCTCCCGAATCACGGCCAGTGATTGGGACGCGAAGGCTTCATTCAATTCGATCAGATCTACCTCATCCAGGGAAATTCCGGCCATCTTCAGCGCTTTTGGGATGGCGTAGATGGGACCGATCCCCATGATCTCAGGTGCCACTCCCGCCACCGCAAAGGAACGGTAATAAAGCAGGGGGGGAAGTCCCAGCTCCCTCGCTTTTTCTTCCGACATGATGAGTACGGCGGCCGCCCCATCGCTCGTTTGGGAGGAGTTTCCCGCCGTCACCGTCCCCCCGAGGCGGAAAGCCGGTTTTAATTGGGAGAGCTTTTCCAGGCTGGTGTCATAGCGAATTCCTTCATCGGTGTCGAAGAGAAATTCGTGTTCCTCCACCCTCCCTTTCTCATTCAACGCTCGCTGCGTCACTTGAATGGGAATAATCTCCTCCTTAAATTTCCCTTCCTGTACGGCCTTTGCGGCCCTTTCATGGCTTCGTAAGGCGAAACGGTCCTGATCCTCACGGGAGATCCTATAACGGCGGGCCACCTCCTCGGCGGTGATCCCCATCGACATATAGACTTCGGGGCGATGATCGACCAGCCAGGGGTTGGGAGCCACTTTATGCCCTCCCATTGGGATGAGGCTCATGCTCTCCACACCTCCGGCGATGATCACATCGGCAAATCCCAACATGATCCGTTCTGCCGCCATGGCGATCGTTTGAAGTCCTGAACTGCAATATCGATTCACCGTCATCCCCGGGACAGAATCAGGCAGTCCGGCCCTTAGGAGAATATTCCGGGCCATATTCATCCCTTGCTCTCCTTCCGGGAAAGCACATCCTATGATCACGTCTTCGATCTCCTCCGGCTTAAGGGTTGGAACCCGGGCGAGGAGGGCTTCAATTACGGCTGCTCCCATATCCTCGGGGCGGACATTCCGGAGACTCCCCTTCGGTGCCTTCCCCACGGCGGTTCGTACTCCCGCCACAATTACTGCATTCCTCATCTTCCCTCTCCTTTCTATTCCTTGATCTCTACATTGACACCTTTATCACTTGAACGTATCCTTCTCCTTCGCTCTCTTATCGAACGTGTTTTGTCGCTCCCATCAAGCCATCGTAGAGATGGCCTCCCTCTCGCTCAGGGAAAATAAAGAGGTATTTCTTCCATCATCTCTATAATTTTGATATTCCGATCCAGCGTATGGGTCAGTTCCGCAGCGGTTTTCCCTTCGAGAGCATATATTGCATTCTAGCTTGCGTTTTCGGTTCTCCAGCCAGGCTTAGGAAGGCTTCTCGCTCCAGATCGAGGAGATACTCCTCCTCCACCTCCGTTCCTGCAGGCAGACGCCCCCCTGCAAGCACAAAGGCTAGCTTCTCGGCGATCTTCTGGTCATGTTCACTAATATAGCCCGCCTGCCTCATGGAGTAGGCACCTAACTTCATCACCGCATAGCCCGGCTCACCGACCACCTTGATCTTTCTTTTTTGCGGCGGCTGATACCCTTTTTGGGCCAACGCCAAAACCTTCTGTTTCGCGTCATAGAGGAGGTGATCCGGATGGATGCTGATCGTGTCGGTTGGGCGCATATACCCTAATTTTTTCGCTTCCAGCGCGCTGGTGGAGACTTTGGCGAAGGCGATCGTTTCAAAGACTTGATTCACATAGGGTTGGAGATCAGCCTTCGACCCTTCCGGAATCCGCTCCATGAAACGGATGAGAAGCTCTTTGGTTCCCCCTCCTGCAGGAATAAGCCCCACTCCCGTCTCTACCAACCCCATGTACGTCTCGGCGGATGCCTGAATGAGGCTGCCGGCTGCGGCAACCTCATACCCGCCCCCCAAGGTCATCCCAAAAGGAGCGGCAACGATCGGCTTCGGGAAGTACTTCAGGCTCATGGTAAATCTCTGAAACTCGCGAACGAGCAGATCCAATTCATCCCAATTCTCGTCTTGGGCCTCCAACAACATCATCATTACATTGGCCCCGGCACTGAAATTCTTCCCTTGATTTCCAATGACCAGGCCTTCGTAATTCCTCTCCGTCTCTTCCAGGGCAAAGCGGGCCACCTGAATGATATCGCTTCCAAGGGCGTTCCCGGTCGAATGAAATTCCAGGCATAAGACGCCGTCACCCAAGTCGATCAGGCTGGCGCTCTTGTTCCCCTTCACCTCTTTCCCTTCTTCTTTTAACCGTTCTAAGGAAATGAACTCCGGCCTTTCCTCCACCTTCCGGTAAGAACCCTTTAAATATTGGAAAATCCCTTCCCGATCCGTTCGGTAAAATCCTTTGATTCCGGATCGAAGCATCTCTTCAATCCAATCGGGAAGGTTTTCGCCCTCTTCCTTCATGCGGCGGGTCGCTTTTTCAAAGCCGATCGCCTCCCATAGTTCAAAGGGGCCCAGCTCCCATCCAAAACCCCATTTCATCGCCTGATCGATGGAGACGAGATCTTCGGATATCTCTCCCACTTTCTCCGCCGCATAGAGGAGGGTGCGCTTCGTCACGTTCCACGCGATCTCACCCGCCCGGTCCTTCGCATAGAGGAGCGTGCGGAGCCGTTCCTTCCGATCCCCCGTCTTCGCCGCCTGCAAGGAAGGCGCGGCCAGCTTCCTCCGGGGACGGTAAGAAAGGCTCTCTATATCTAAGGCAAGGATCTCCTTTTCCCCATTTTGCTTTACTTGCTTATAAAAACCCTGACCGGTCTTTGATCCCAGCATTCCCCGGGAGAGCATCTCCTCCATAAAGGGGGGAATGTGAAAGATGCTCTTCTCTTTTGGATCCTCCACATTCTCATAGACATTCCGAGCCACATGGACAAAGGTATCCAGCCCCACCACATCGAGGGTGCGGAAAGTGGCGCTTTTGGGACGACCCAGGGGCGGGCCCGTCACCGCATCCACTTCATCGACGCCGTACCCTCCCTTCAGCATCTCATCCACCGTCACCATCAGCCCGTAAGTTCCGATGCGGTTGGCGATAAAGTTGACCGTATCCTTGCAGAGAACCACCCCTTTGCCGAGGATCCGCTCCGCAAAATCCTTCATAAACCGCACCACGTCGGGATCGGTCTCCTGGTGAGGAATAATCTCCAGGAGCTTCATATAACGGGGCGGATTAAAGAAATGGGTGCCCAGGAAATGGCGGCGAAAATCCTCACTCCTTCCTTCCGCCATGGCCGTGATGGAGATGCCGGAGGTATTGGAGCTTACGATGCTGCCCGGCCGGCGATAGGTTTCGATCTTCGCCAGAACCTCCTTTTTGACCTCCAAGCTCTCCACCACCACTTCGATGATCCAATCCGCCTTCTTCAATCGGTCCAGATTATCTTCCAGATTCCCGGGGGTGATCAGGTCGATCCGCCCTGGATCGTACAGGGGGGCCGGGCTCGCCTTAAGAAGTTTGTTCTTCCCCTGTTCGGCCAAACGGTTCCTTACCTCCCTCTTATCCAGGCTTAATCCTTTTGCTTCCTCCTCCGGTGTAAGCGATTTCGGCACAATGTCCAGTAAGTCACTCCGAATCCCCACATTGGCCAAGTGGGCAGCGATCCCTGCCCCCATCACACCGGAGCCGATGACGGCTACTCTCTTAATGCTGCGCGACAAACCAATCCCTCCTCTTGAATGGTCTCACTTTTACTTTTATTCCGGAGCCGGCTCCTTCAGTCGTACGGTGCGTGAATGAATACTCATTCATTATTCTTTCTATTACTATAAAACAAATAGGGTTTACATGCAATGGGGAAAGTTGCATTTTCCGTACTCTTCTTTATTTTCAAAAGCGGAAACTCTCTATACAATGAAGGAAAAAGGATAGGAGGAAGAAACGTGTGAAGAAAAATCCCTTAGGCCATTCCCAATTATTCGTAACAGAGATCGGCTTCGGAGCCATGTCCATCGGCACCGATGAAAAAACGGGAATCCGCCTCATCCATGAAGCGTTGGATCTCGGGGTGAACTTCATCGACACGGCCGATCTCTATGATCATGGACAGAATGAGAAGATTGTGGGCAAAGCCATCCAGGGGAGAAGAGATCAGGTGGTTCTGGCGACCAAGGTGGGAAACCGCTGGCGAGAGGATGGGACCGGATGGGATTGGGTCCCTTCCAAGGAGTACATCAAGGAGGCAGTCCAAAAAAGCTTAGCCCGTCTTAAGACCGATTACATCGACCTGTACCAGCTTCACGGGGGGACGATTGAAGATCCCATCGATGAAATCATCGAAGCCTTTGAAGAATTGGTCCAGGCAGGAGCGATCCGCTACTACGGCATATCCTCCATTCGGCCTAACGTGATTCGGGAATACCTGAAACGGTCCCGCATCGCAAGCGTCATGATGCAGTACGGTCTCCTGGATCGCAGACCGGAAGAAGAGATGCTCGATCTTCTTTATCAAAACGGGGTAAGCCTCATCGCCCGGGGACCCTTGGCGAAGGGACTCCTGACCGATCGTATCCTTAAGGAGGAGAGAGGGGACGATTTCTTGGGCCATTCCTATCGGGAAATCAGAGCGGCGGTAAAAAAGATGAAAAAGATCCGCCCGGAGATAAGTCTCTCAAGTCTCTCCCTGCGTTACCCGCTTTCTCACCCTGCTGTCGCCACCGTCATCCCTGGGGCAAGCAAGATCGAGCAGATGCAGGAGAATGTAAGGGCAGCAAAGACTCCTCCCCTGACCGAGGAAGAGAAGAAGGCGCTTCAATCCCTATTCTGGCAAGATCGATATGAACTCCATCGGTAATTCGTTGCATTAAGGTGTGGGGTTATGTTCACCTTCCCCCGCGTTTCAAATTCACAGAAAAGTCATTCATCTATATGGATAAAATCAAGCATTTGGCGTATAATAGAATTACTATCTCATCTCAAAGAGATCAAGAAACAGAAGAAGGAGGGATGAAGAATGGATTTTTCCTTGAAAAGCAAACACGGTGCCTTTCCCGTCGAGGTGACGATTGATGAGGAGAATCATCGCTTCACCGTTCGCAACTCGGACACGACCGGAGAATTCTTCAATTCCCCCCTTGAATTGATCTCTTGGATCACAGAGAATTGGAGAAAAGAGGACTTCGAAGACCCGGACGCGTACGAGAGGATGCTTCATGAGTTCCGGTACTATGCCTAATCCGCAGTAAAGAATGGGGGGAAGGCCGATTGCATGGCAATCGGCCTTTTTTATGCGCTACTTTCCACGATCTTCGGCTATTTCTTTATTCCGCTTGTCTGGAAAAGCGCCTCTTCAACTCGACGTCCATAGTCAGGGTCCGCCTTGGCGAAGTGTTCAATTTGACGGCGCTTAATATCTTCTCTCGTTACGTGTCTCAACGATTCAACAATGTTTTTCACGAGACGCGCCTTTTCTTCCTCACTCATGAGACGGTACAAATCGCCAGCCTGTGTGTAATGATCATGATCATCATAGGGGACGCTGTCCGCCATACCGGATACCTCAAATGGGGTGATTTTATGCTCCGGAACTTCCGCCGGGCCTTCGAAGCTGTTCGGTTCATAATAGACAGACCCTCCACCATTATTGTCCAGGCGCATAAAACCGTCCCGTTGATAATGATTGACCTCAACCCGGGGCCGGTTAATCGGCAGCAGATGATGGTTTACGCCGACACGGTACCGGTGCGTATCACCATAGGCAAATAAACGCGCTTGCAGCATCTTATCCGGGGATGGCTCAACACCGGGAACCATGTTCCCAGGGGAAAACGTCGCTTGTTCCACTTCGGCGAAATAATTCTCCGGATTGCGGTTTAACACCATACGGCCCACTTCAATGAGGGGATAATCCTTGTGCGACCACACCTTGGTCACATCAAAGGGATTGAAGCGATACGCCTTCGCCTCTTCCAACGGCATGATCTGCACATATAAGGTCCAGGAAGGAAAATCTCCGTTTTCAATCGACGTAAAGAGATCTTCGGTATGATAATCCGGATTTTCTCCGGCGATTTTGGCGGCCAGTTCCGGGTCCATATTTTTTACGCCCTGGTCGGTTTTAAAATGATACTTCACCCAAACCGCTTCGCCCTCTTTGTTTACCCACTTAAACGTGTGACTCCCATATCCGTTCATATGGCGGTAAGTTAATGGGATGCCGCGATCTCCGAACAAATAAGTAACCTGGTGCAAAGATTCCGGTGATAACGACCAGAAATCCCACATGGCCGTCGGATTTTTCAGATGAGTACGGGGATCACGCTTTTGCGTATGGATAAAATCGGGAAATTTAATCCCATCGCGGATAAAGAAAATGGGGGTGTTGTTTCCGACGATGTCGTAGTTCCCTTCTTCCGTGTACATTTTTACCGCGAATCCCCGCGGGTCGCGAACGGTATCGGCAGAACCCGACTCGCCGGCCACCGTCGAAAAACGGACAAAAACGGGGGTGCGTTTCCCAACGTCGTTAAACACTTTTGCTTTTGTATACTTTGACATATCGTTCGTTACTTCGAAATAACCGTGAGCACCTGCTCCTTTCGCGTGGACGACTCGTTCCGGTACTCGTTCCCTATTAAAATGCGCCAGTTTTTCCAGAAGATGCACATCCTGAATTAACGTCGGACCAGAAAGCCCCCCAGTCATGGAATTCTGGTTGTCACCAACCGGAGCTCCCCAACTCGTGGTCAGCTTTTTCTTTTCGGACATCCTCATTCTCCTCCTCTTCAGTTTTTCTCCTTACAAATTCATAATAACTTTTTTAATTTTAAAGTCAATATCTATTTATAATAATTTTAATTAAAAGCGATCATCAAACATGGAGGGATAGACCCCCGTTTTTATGCATGATAAAATAGTCGTGAAATACACAAAAGCCCTTTTCGGCGTTTTTTGGTTCAGAAAGACGTTTTTTTGGTTCAGAAATGAAAATTACCGGTCTTTTTCCGCAATGGGGATTGTTACATATCAAGGCAGGGAAAATGAGAAGGAACGGAGAGGTTTAACCATGCAAAAGCTATTTAGCCAATGCACAAAAGAAGAGTTAAAGGAAGAAGCAAACCGCCTAAAAGAAGAGATGATTAAAAAGCGGGCGGAAGGGGAGCATAGCCGGGCCAACGTCCTGGAGAAGCGGTACTATCTGGCCCTCTCCTACCTGAAAGATCCCGGAGAAATTCTCCCTGGAGTCACTTACTCCATCCTCGGCGACGGCCGGGAGCTTATGGTGGAATGGATCGACGGTGTCATGGCCTGGGGTTATCTCTATGGGGACCGGTCCGGCGAGATGGTGGCTTTCCCCATCGGACAACTTGCACCGAAAAGAACTTGCCATCACCATGAACATCCGTAATGGTGGACCTCCTTGTTTGGGCGTTCGGTGAGATCCTGAAAAGAATTTATCATGCAGTGCAACATCCTTCGTTTTCCTTCGTCTAATAGAGTGAACTCTCTCAAGTTCCCCTGACGAAAACCCGCTCCCTATTCAGGAGCGGGTTTTCAAGCATTCCTATGTTTTCATTTATCCCTTCTTTTTGGCCACACACGCCTGTGAAG
Source organism: Thermicanus aegyptius DSM 12793 (assembly GCF_000510645.1). Classification (NCBI taxonomy): domain Bacteria; kingdom Bacillati; phylum Bacillota; class Bacilli; order Thermicanales; family Thermicanaceae; genus Thermicanus; species Thermicanus aegyptius. Next base: position 3,043,123 of record NZ_KI783301.1, read on the forward strand.
TTTCGTGAAAGACAAGGAGAGTTGAGCCCATCGACCGCCCAAGTGCTTCAATAGGGAAGCCCCTTCCCCATGGGTTTGCAACAACTCTTTTCTTTCGTAGAGGAGAAATACACCGAGGAAAGAAAAGGCCCCAATCAACCGAAAGACGGAAGAGATGTTCATGGAAGAATAAATATCGCCTAACTCCAAAAGCCAGACCCCAACCTGGGGAGCGATAAAACCGACGAGGCCGATAATGATGTTGTATCCTGCGATATAGGTGGTCCGCTCGTTCTCGGGGGATACATGAAGAAGCTGGTTAAAGAGAAGCATGGTTACTCCCGCCACAGGGATTCCCGTCCAGAGGTTTACCAGGACCAGATAAAAGAGATTGGGAGAAAGGATGGTGAGCGTAGGCGCTGTCGCAAGCCCCAATCCACTTAAAAAGAGCATGGCGGAATTCCCATATTTATTTGCGAACCGGCTCCAGTAAGGATAAGCAAATATCTGGGACAATTGGTTCGCCACCGTAAAGAAGCTAAACCACATGGCCGTCGCGTGGGCATTCTTAATCTGGTAAATATTAAAAAGGGGCCAGGCCATCTGCCAGCCGAAATTTAATAGAATGGCACAGATCATAAAAAGTAGATAAGGCCGATTCTTGATCATCGCCGGGATAAAGCGGAGAGGCGATTTAAGAGGAGATCCCTTCGGCGTAACCGGAGCATCTGCCGGATATTCAATATGGCGGAAGAGATAAAACGACTCCATCAACCCTAAGAGAAAAGCGAGAAAAAAGAAGAAAGAATAAGGATATGGATTGGTTTTATCAAAGAAATTAAGAATCAGACCGACCCCAAGAACCGTAATCATCGAGGCCAAGGTGGCATATTTATTCCGAATCCCGAAAAAGTTGTTTCGTTTTTCGGCAGGAATGAGGTCCCCGATAAAGGAGGACCAGGAGAGGTTGGCGAAGGAATTGGGCAAGCCGAGAAGGGCCGCCGCGATCACGAGCATCCAAGCCTGATCGAAAGGCAAAAAAGGAATGAGGGCGATAAACAGGTAAATGATTTTCCCCAAAGCGATATTATACCCGGTAAATTCCCTCTTCTTCGTCAGCCGGTTTAAAATCAACGTGCCCGGGATGATGGCGAGGAGATTCATCATCTGGGGCAGAGAAGAAAGAAGGGCTACCTGATACTCATTGGCGCGGAGGGCTTCCATCGCGAACAACGCAACAAATCCTGCATAGATATTGCCGGCGGCGGCGGAAAACATCGCATTTTTAATGCTATATTTCATGTTTAGGGCGATCTCTTCAGGAGTATAGCGGTACATGATGCATTCCTTTCCCTCATACGCTGAAGATAACTATACTCCTTTTCTCATCCCCTTACAAGAGAGAAAAAGCACCCTCTTCAAGCGGTGATCGCTAGTCGACCGATTCATTTTCGAATAACCGGCATAGCCGGGCCATCTCAATGGCGGCCAAAGCCGCTTCCCAGCCTTTATTTCCAGCCTTTGTCCCGGATCTCTCTATGGCTTCCTCGATGGTATTCGTCGTCAGCACCCCGAAGAGGATGGGGATTCCGGTTTTAAGCGAAACGGAAGCAACGCCTTTCGCCACTTCTCCCGACACATACTCGAAATGAGGGGTAGCTCCCCGGATGACCGCACCCAAGGCAATCACGGCCTGGTATTTCCCGGAGGAAGCCATTTTTTGGGCAATGAGCGGTATTTCAAAGGCCCCCGGAACCCAGGCCACTTCGATCTCTTTTTCATCCACCCCATGCATCCTTAATGCGCCCAGGGCTCCTTCCAATAAAGGTTTTGTGATGAAGTCATTAAAACGGCTCACCACAATGCCGAACCGTAAGCCCGTCCCGATCAGGTTCCCTTCCAATTCTCGAACCATTTTCCCACTCCTTCCTCTTAAATCATCATCAAAAGATGTCCCATTTTTTCCTTCTTGGTACGCAAATACCCTTCATTATTGGGATTCGCATCGATCTCCAAAGGAATCCGTTCCACCACTTCTAAACCATGCCCGTCCAGTCCTTTGATTTTTCTGGGATTGTTGGTCAAAAGCCTCATCTTTCCTACCCCCAGATCCTTAAGAATCTGCGCGCCAATCCCATAATCGCGGAGATCCGCCGGAAAACCTAACCGTTCATTCGCTTCGATCGTGTCATACCCTTCCTCCTGCAGCCGGTACGCCTTTATTTTGTTCACCAGGCCGATTCCCCGTCCTTCCTGCCTCATATAGAGGAGAACCCCCTTTCCCTCCTTCTCGATCTTCTCCAATGCGGCATGGAGCTGCGGACCGCAATCACAGCGATAGGAACCGAAGAGATCCCCCGTTAAGCATTCGGAATGTACGCGAACGAGAACCGGTTCATCCGGCCGGATCTCCCCCTTTACCAGAGCGACATGCTCTTTATCATCGATGAGGGTGGTGTAGACCATCACCTGAAAATCCCCATACGCTGTAGGAAGGGTTGCCTCCGCCGCCCGTTTGATCAGCACTTCCCGCTCTTTTCGGTACTTGATTAAATCGGCGATCGTGATCATCTTCAACCGATGAACCCTGGCGAATTCGATGAGGTCAGGAACCCTGGCCATCGTTCCGTCTTCGTTCAGAATCTCACAGATCACGCCGGCGGGATATGCGCCTGCAAGGCGCGCCAGATCGACGGCGGCCTCCGTATGCCCCGCCCGCCTTAAAACCCCTCCCTTCCTCGCAATCAGGGGGAAAATATGCCCGGGCCTGCGAAAATCTTCTCCCCTCTTATCCTCGGAGATTAGGGCCAGAACGGTAACGGAGCGGTCATGGGCGGAGATCCCTGTGGTTGTCCCCGCCTTGGCATCGACGGATACCGTAAAGGCGGTCGATTGGCTTTCCGTATTCTCTCCCACCATAGGGGGTAAACCGATCGCTTTCGCTCTTTCTTCGGTCATCGGCACACAGACCAATCCTCTTCCATAGGTCACCATGAAATTGATCACTTCCGGCGTCGCTTTTTCTGCCAGTGCGACGAGATCCCCCTCATTCTCCCGATCCTCGTCATCGCAGACGATCACCACCTTCCCCTGACGCAAATCCTCCAACGCTTCTTCAATGGTTGAAAAAGGGGATTTTTCCATTCGAAACCCTCCTACTCTAATCATCCATGTTGGTGCAAAAATTCCCCGGTCAATCCCTTCCCTTCCGAGAAGTGGAGAGTACCGATTCTTCCCCTCTCCAAAGCAATTTTTCCACATATTTCCCAATGAGGTCGAACTCCAAATTGACCAGATCTCCCACCTGTAGCTCTCCCAGCGTCGTCACCTGCAACGTATGGGGGATAAGGGCAATGCGGAGGCTCTCTTCCTCCACATCCATCACCGTGAGCGAAACGCCATCCACCGCGATGGAGCCTTTTTCAATCACATATCTCATCATTCGATCCGGCGCAGCGATGCGGATCACTTTTCCCTCCCCTTCTCCTTGGATGGACTTAACCTCTCCCACTCCATCAATATGTCCGCTCAACAGATGCCCGCCTAATCTCTTTCCCAGGGATAAGGCACGCTCCAGATTTACTCTCCGGCCTAAAGCAAGGCGGGATACATTGGTCCTCCTTACCGTCTCCGGAACCACCTCCACCGTAAATGCCGATTCTCCCATAGAGACCACCGTGAGACAGATCCCGTTTACGGCGACGGAATCGCCAATCTTTAGATCCTCCATCGTCTTCGTCGCATCGATCGTAAGGGAGTAAACTTCACCCGTTTGGCGGATGGCGGCCACCTGCCCCATCTCCTCCACAATTCCTGTAAACATGCCTCACCCTCCTCTTCTGAGATATCCTTGGATGAACCAGTCTTCCCCCACCTTTTCCACCTGAACCTCCGTCAGCGGGAGAGCCTCATCCATGCGGGGGAATCCTTTCCCTCCGAAGGGGGTAGGTCCCTTCCCGCCGATCAACTTTGGCGACAGGAAAAGGAGTACCTTATCGACCAGTCCTTCCATGAGTAAAGAGCCGTTCATTTCTGCACCCCCTTCGACCAAAAGGAACGCGATCTCCCGCAGACCCAGGACGCGAAGAAGCTCCTTCAGATCCACTCTTCCCTCCCGTTCGGGGAGGGGCAAAACCTCCGCCCCTTTCTCCCTCAGTTGGGCCATCTTCGCCGCATCGGCTCCCTCCCCGCAGGCGATCAGCGTCGGAGCCGCCGAGGTATCCAAGACACGGGCGGTTAAAGGGATGCGGAGCCTCGTATCCACGACGATCCGAAGCGGGTTCTTTCCTCCTTCCGGCAATCGGGTGGTTAAAAGGGGATCATCCGCCAATACCGTACCGATCCCCACCATCACCGCATCGGCCTGATTCCGGAGACGATGGACATACTCCCGGGCGGCTGCGCCGCTCACCCAGCGGCTATCCCCCGTATGGGCGGCAATTTTCCCATCCAGGGTCATCGCCATCTTTACGACGGTGAAGGGGCGCCTCTTCGTGATGTAGTGGAAAAAAACCTCGTTTAATCTCTTTCCCTTCTCCTCCCCTAACCCCACTTCCACGTGAATCCCTGCCTTCCTCATCTTCTCCACCCCCTTGCCGGAGACAAGGGGATTCGGGTCAAGCGTCGCCACCACCACTCGTTTAAGACCGGCTGCGATGATTTGGTCGGCACAGGGGGGAGTCCTCCCATAGTGGCTGCACGGTTCTAATGTAACGTACAGGGTTCCTCCCTCCGCCTCCTCTCCGGCCATCTTGAGGGCGTGAACCTCCGCATGGGGAGTACCCGCCTTGAGATGAGCACCAAAGCCGACAATTCTTCCCTCTTTTACAATCACGGCGCCCACCATCGGATTGGGCCATGTTCTTCCCTCTGTGGAGGCGGCCAAGGCGAAGGCGTGATTCATATAGAATTCATCGTTCATCCGTTCCCCTCTCCTTATGGATCTCTCTTTCTCTTCGATCAAAACAAGGCAACAAAAAAGCCCGGAAGGAAAAATCCTTCAGGGCGTTTTTTTATCCATGCACAAGAGAATCCCTCAACAAAACCTTTCCCATTTGCTCCCCCGGTCTTACCGTTGATTCCGTGCCCGAAAGCTCCTCTTCAACCGTAAGGATGAAGAGAGCCAACCGGTCGATGGGGTGTCCGCACAGGTCTAAGCCCTCCTCATCAAGGAGAGGAAAGAGCACTTTCCCCATCCGGAGGTGGAGGAATCACTTCACCCCTCCTCATCCTGGCATAAGGAGAGGAAAAATGACCTTTTCCCCTTAGACAGGATAAAAAGGAAAAGAGGAATTATAACCGATCCAATGGGTAAGGGAAAGGATCCATTCCGGTCGATCCTGTGCGTAAAATGTGCGTAAAAATAGAGGGATCTCGTTCCTTCTTCCATCCGGACTATACCGTCGGTACCGGCTTCTCACCGGTTCTGCCTTTCGGCTCGTGGACTCCACTCTTCCCTTTTGAAGAGATGTTACCACCGGTCGGGAATTGATTTCTCTCACCCTGCCCTGAAGGAACTATTCATTTTCATTTATGTTTTATAAGTATAGCCCTTTCTCCTCCGTCTGTAAAGGGGCCTGTCCGGGGTTTTTCCCCTCGCTCCTACTCCTCCTCGGCGGAATGCTGCAGCACGGGAAAATCGACATATCTTTCTTCTAAAAAGCGGATTTCCCCCTGCCCGTGGGTGAGATCGGTCATCCAGGCGGAAAAAGCCTCCTCCTCCCCCATTGGCACCTCCACATGAAGGGTGACCGCATCCGTATAGTCGATCTGGGACAGGCGAATGGCGCGGGTGCGAAGTTCATTCTCCACTCTTCCCAGCAGGGTATAAGGAATACGTATCGTGATTTCCCGGTGCAAGACCCGTTCGATCACTTGGGCCGCATCCACCCCCCGGGTCGCGCTCTTCCCGTAAGCCCGGATCAGCCCGCCCGCCCCCAGCTTAATCCCGCCGAAATAACGGGTCACCACCACCACCGTATCCTTCAGATTTCTTTTCTTCAAGACTTCCAGGATCGGTTTGCCTGCCGTACCGGAAGGCTCCCCATCATCATCCGCTTTCTGAATCTGATCTCTCTCCCCGATGAGATAGGCGGAGCAGTTATGCGTCGCATCCCAGTGTTTTTTGCGGATCTGCCCGATAAAGGCCAGGGCCTCTTCTTCCGTCTCGGCCCGATTTACCTGGGCGATAAAACGGGAGCGTTCAATCTCGATCTCTTCCTCCCCGTACCCTTTGACCGTGAAATATCTTTGCAGCATAAAAATAGACTCCCCCTTTTAACACGTCCCGAATGTTCTATTTCTATCCCCTCCTCTAATGGCCATCTTTCCTTCGTACTTCTATCCGTACTTCCGCCAGATTCGATTTCCAGCACGCTTTCTATCCAGATGATCCACACGATTTGATTCTCGTTTACGTGAGATTCCCGTTCATGGAATTCCGATTCTCTTCTTCCGCATCTTTTCTCATTTTAATTCCGTCAAGAAAAAGCTGCAAACCGAGTGTGCCCACACGATTCTGGGGGGATTTATTCATGAGGATCTGATAGCCGGCCATTCCCTCCATCATCCCCATGAAGGAATAGGCAAGCTCCTCAATATCCAGGGGCTTGAACTCCGCCCGGACGATGCCATCGAAGAGGAGTTCCCGGAGCATATCGTGTATTCGCCCCATCCAGCCCTGCATCCTCTCCGATGTGATGGGATGGGTCAGATGAAGGAGCCAGAACTCCATGCTGATGACCCACATGGTCTCGCCCGAGTCCCGATACGGAAAGTGTAAGAAACGCCGGATCTTTTCCTCATACGGACCCTTTTCTTCCCGTAAGGCATAGTAATGATGTCCCAGCTTCTCGATCCAATCTTCCATCAAGGCGAAAAAGAGCTCTTCTTTGCTGGGAAAATGCCAATAAATGCCTCCCTTGCTTACGCCGGAGAGGCTTACCATTTCATCCATGGTGGCTCCTTTATACCCCTTTTCCCGGAAGAGCCGAAAAGCGGACGCCAAGATCGCCTCCCTCTTCCCGGCAGGATCTCTTTTTCTCATCGAATTTCATAACCCCTTATACAATCAACTACCCTCATTCTACCCAATCGGGAAGATGAGGGCAATTGTTGCTGCACCCTATTATCTTCATCATTTTATCGGGGATCGTTCAATAGTAAACGATTGTTAAGATAAAAGTTTATTTTTTTCTAACTTATTTAAGGTCGATGAATCTGAACATTTATTTACGTATCCTTGTATTTACGCGTGCATCCGATATGTAGAGGCTACACTTTAAGGATCTCGGGAGGGGTAAAGTATTTCAACAAAGTATACAAGGTATACAAGACGTTTAGATAATAAGCCATCATAAAATACAATAAAATAATCTATATCACTTGACAATTCATATTTGTTTGGATATATTCTCTTTGTATCATTTGTTAAGTTTTTAATTGATTAATGTTACTTTATAAATAACGATCGCAGGATAACGGGAGCGCTTGCCTATCTTCACGTCATCTATCTTCCACGTCCAGGTTTACAATCAACTCCGGTCTTGTCCGTATCAGAGGGGGGTTTATTGCGTCGCCTATGAAAACTGTGACAGAATGGTCCCCTTGGCGGGACAGACGGTTTCTTCTCTTTGCCAGTGGAAACTTCATCGACAATGTGGGCAACTCCATCTACAACGTGGTCCTCCCTTTACTGGCTTATGATCTAACCCAGTCACTTACGGTTATGTCCTTTTTAGCCGCCACCCTACCCCTAAGCTTTTTAACGGCGCCGCTTTTCGGGGTCCTCGCCGATCGCTTTGGCTCCAAGGTATTGGTGATCCCAGGGCTTGGAGTACAGCTGATCGCGGCACTCGGGATCAACCTGATGGCCATGGGCGCCTTAGGGGGTGGAGAAGAGAACATCGCCTTAATCCCGCTCATGGCGCTTGCACTGTTGGTCCAACTCGGTGGAAACGCTTACCGGAGAGGATGGATGGCGGGAGTCCCAAGAATGTTCGGGGAGCATGCGGTGAAAGCGAGAGGCAGCCTTAACACGCTCTATGTCGCTTCAACGATTTTAGGACCTCTATTTGTGACGATCGGTCTTCCACTCATCGGGTACGTATGGCTTCTCTGGATCAACCTCTTCACATACGTCGCCCCGATCATCGTCTGGTGGCTCGGCGCCCATCCACCAGATCCTTCTCCTCGAGCGGGTAATGTAGGCTTCTTTTTTTTCCGAGATCTCGCCGAGGGGTGGATGATCTTGCGGAAACAGCCACAAATCTTTAATTATTTATTTGTTCTGTTTCCCCTTACTTTCGCGACGACGATTGAGGCCCTGATTATCTATTACCTGCGCAATTTTTGGGATCTTTCCGCTCAATACGTAAGCTCCGTATGGATAATCGTAAACCTAGCCACATTAGCAGGTTCTTTGTTTGCCAGTGAACAAAAGAAGCTCGACTTGCGTTGGTTATTAACCATTACGGTGGTTGGCTCGATAATCACATTATTTCTGTTGCCCGTACCTATCCTTCCAATTGTTTTGTTTGCCGTGATCCTACAATACATCATGGATGGTATATTGGGTACAACCGATTCGATGATGATGGTGAAATTTATCCCTGCCGAAGCCTTCGGACGCATCAACGGGATCATCTTGCTGCTTTACAGCATCCCTTCGGTCGCATCGAAGTTTCTGGTCCCGTTGATTCAGCACTTCGTCGGTGTTCAGATTACGTTCGTTATCTTAGGTCTCAGTGCTCTCTTTTCGGTATTCTGGCTATTTCGAAAGTGGAACCTGTGGTCCGACGATGCTCCCACGGTTCCTGCCCTCCAGCCAAGCAGTCAAAATGTCCGGCAAAACAGTTTTTCGGAAGATTCAGGACAGTGATCAGTAATTTACATCAATGCTTGCCAATCCTACATCATGAATTTTTTTCTTAACTCACATTGTATTTTCTTTTTGTTTCAAACAATTTTTCATAAATCTTCTTTTTCATTGGATTTGCATCAGGTAGAAGAGGAAGTTCTTTTTCCACTTTCTCTAGATTTCTCTTCCCTTCATCTATCTCCCCATTTTTCAACTGAACATCAGCTAAGGCTCGGAGGGCCCGGACATAAAGTTCATATCGCCCTTCTGTATAAAAGATGTATACTGCCTTCCGCATCAGGTTTATTGCTTCTCTCAATTCTCCTTTCATCTCGTGGGTGAGGGAAAGCAAGTGGTGGTATTCTCCCAATTGGTACAGTATTTGGTTTCGTATAAGATCGTAGAGAATGGCATATCCCGCTTTTAAAAGATCATCGTATCTACTATTACGGTACCAGACCGATAATAAATTGTAGCCAATTTTAGGATAAAGACTTCGATCTTTCAAATATGGGATTTCTTCAAGGCTTCGTAAAGCCTGTAGGAAAATCTCCTCCGCCTCAGTATCCCGAGATAACTTCATCAGCACAAGCCCTAATGAATTGGAAATTCCTATTTCTAGTTCTGTAATCGGCATCGGGGAAAGAGATAAGAGTTCTCGGAGAAGATATTCCGCTTTAGAAAGATCCCCTTCCTTCCGGAACATTAGAATGGCCTCATACCACTTAATATAGATATAAATAGATTTGGGAGTCTCCCTCATTCCTTTCACCAGTTCTTTGAGATGTCTGACCACATCGTCTAATAACTCGTATTCTTCATAATAATCCAATTCCCTGCAAAGATCCATCATCCGTTGAATATCTTTCATTTGGGGAGATTCTCCTGAAGGAAGAAGAAGAAACCCTATAGGGATCGATAAACGTTCACTGATTTTTTCTAAAATTGGAAGTGAGGGAGTGGAATGACCTTTTTCGATTCTCCATAGTGTATCCGGATTACATATCTCATCCGCCAATTCTTCAAGGGTAAATCCTCTTTTCTTCCTATAATCGCGAATGTTTTTTCCAATGGAATTCATCAAACTCCTCCTTGTCGTCGATGATGTTCACAATTTTCTTTTTCTTTTCTGCAATCTTTCATGTGGACGTTCACATTTTTGCATGATATTATGAACACAGAGCATAACAAATAAGGGTCAAGTCCTAATTGTGGTGTAAATTCTCCCCTCCCCGGTGATTGCATTATGTTAACTAACCTTTCGGACGCTCTGCTGTGACTCCGCCACCTCCTTCTTCCTACGCTCCTCCCGCCAGACGTAATAGTCTTCCATGTCAAAGTACCGGTGACCAGATTGCCATTTCTCGTCAATCTCCATCAGCAAGGCACCTAGAAGCCGTATCGCCGAGTCTCGATTCGGGTAGATTCGAATCACCCGATCTCGCCTGCGAATTTCCTCATTAAGACGCTCCTGACCGTTGGTAGTACGGAGACGTTTCCTGTACCGTTCTGGCAGCTCCAGTACTGCCGTGATGTCATCAAAGCCCGACTCGAGGATATCCACAGCTTTTCGTGCTCTATCGCTGTACTCTTTCACAACCTGCTCCATCAACAAACGGGCTGTCTTCACATCTGGCGCATCAAGGATGGCCCGCATTTTCCCATACAGCTCCTCCTGTAAACTCTTAGGCACGGCGTCCAAGAAGTTGCGCATAAAGTGCGTTTGGCATCGTTGCCAGGTACAGCCTTGAAACTGGGTGTGTAGGGCTTTCACAAGCCCGCTGTGGCTGTCAGAGACAACGATATCCACACCATGCAGNCCTCGGTCNTTCAACCAGCCGAAAAACGCACTCCAACTGGCTTCAGACTCGCTATCCCCGATGCGCATTCCTAGCACTTCACGGTATCCGTCTTCACCCACACCAGTAGCAATCAAAGCAGCCCTCGAGCGCACCCTGCCATCCTCACGAATCTTTAGCACCATGGCATCCACGATCACAAAGGGGTATTCCTTGTCCTTCAGGCTTCGTTCGTTCCATCCTTGGACAACGGGGTCCAATCGTTTACAGAGCTCCGATACGGTAGACTTGGAAAACTCTTCTCCACATAGCTCCTCCGTGATAGCGGCTACCTTCCTTGTGGATACACCATTAATAACCATCTCCATCATCGCCAGTAAAAGTGCCTGTTCACTGCGCTGATAACGGGCAAAAAGCTCTGTGGAAAACTTGCCGCTACGGAGTCGTGGCACCCGCAATACCAGCGTACCGACGCGGGTCGTGATGGGATGGGGGCGAGTACCATTGCGATAACCCTGACGATCTTCAGACCGTTCGTAGGGCTCTGCATTCAACTGCTCAGTGGCCTGGGCTTGAAGAACCTGATTCAGCACCTGTTCTAGTAAGACAGCCACCCCCTTATCTCCAGAAAATAGATCTTTCAAAATTTCATCGTTCAAGGTAATATTATATTGTGCCATCTCCATACCTCCCTGTAGATTTTGTTCACAAACTCATTCTACCAGAGAAGGGCGGGGGTGGCACCTGTGTATTATGTCACCCAGCTGAACGATTGATTTTACACCAATTATACGGACTCAACTCAAATAAGACCCTATAACTTTATTATACCAAAGAACTGAGGTGATTGTTAGATTTAGATGCGACAAATCATTATTTCTATGTTCATCATCGCCTTTTTTCTCTTCTCTGCTACTTACACCACAGATGATATTAAGGTTATTACAGGTAAGGGTACCGGTTCAACTCAATTATTCCCTCATGAGGACGATCCGATCGATGGGAAATAATTAAAAAAACATTTAAAGGAGACTTAAAATGAAAAATGTCTTTTTCAAAAAGGGTAAATTGGGAGTAACTATTTTTCTTTCACTTCTGTTGATGATGCTTTCGCAACCAATGTACGCTGAAGAACCAAATAAGTTTGATAAGGATCAGGCGCTTAAGGAGTTGCAAGAAGATTTGATTGTGGTAGAAAAAAAGAGAAATGAAACAAAGAGCGTGTCGCCGAAGGAGTATGTGAAGGTATTGAATCAATTGAAGAAAAACGCTCCTCAGAAATACGAAAAAATTATGTCTGAGGAGTTGAACTCTCCTAGGTACGTACCAAGTTACTCTGGTCAAGTTGGAACAGAGGGGGATATTTTAGTCACATACGACAATAAAACCAGCGGTTGGCATCACGGACACGCTGCAATTGTGAGGTGGGATAACACATATATTATCGAAGCATGGCCTGATGATGGTGTCCGATATTATGTGAACAACTGGGCTAGTCGCTTTATAGATGCACGTGGTTTTTGGGTAACAGGTGCAAGTGAAGATGATTATGATTATGCCGAAGACGTCGCTCAACGCCAAATAGGAGAACCATATTCGCTCACGACTAGTAAAGATGACACGACCAGATGGTATTGCTCAAAGTTAGTCTGGTACGCCTGGAATCAACAAGGGTATGATTTAGACCCAGATGGTGGGTATTATGTACTTCCGTCTGATTTGGAAGATAGCGACTTAACTTACCGATTCTTCATTCAATAAAATTAAGATAGCGTGATTTTCTCCTACATGGAAATCACGCTTACTTTTTAAAGTCAACGATCACTGGAGGTAATGATGAAAAAAGGATTATGGCTTTTTCCTGCAGTGATTATCATAACTGCAGGTATAATTGCATATATTGCGTACAAAAATTCCAACAACGTTATGAATAATGTAGGTTATTCTCCATCGGCCGGAACAACTGTGGAATTCGAGTACATTAATGCTAAAAATGAAGGACAAATTGATGTTCCAATAGGAATTATTTATTCACATCCTTTTTATAACAAATCATACTTCGTCAAGATTTCAAATGATAAAATCACATCCGCTAAAATTAAAGCAGCAGGTATTTTAAAGATGGAACAATCAAGCGAAAATGAACGGGAAATATGGATGTGGTCAGATCGAGTAGATCAACTTTATCGATTTGATTATGAAACAATGAGGTTGTTGGAAATGCGGAATTTAAAAGCCCCACTCAGTTTATTTGAAGATCATAAACAAACGATACTTAAGGGACTTAACATTGATTTTAAAGAAAATCGACTGGAATATACCTTCAAAGATAAAGAACATTCCATTCAGTTACCACCATTTCTTCTTCAAGCACTTATCGACAGAAACCATATTTACCTGTTTTCGGATATCGTAGAAAAAAAGAAATCCGTTCTCTATGTGATCAATATAAATGATGGAAAAATCATCCATACCATATCTTTGAATGATTCTTTTGCATCTGACATCGTTCATTACCGTCACTACATTGTTTTAAGCACAAAACGGCATGTTTCTGCTGTAGATACTCGGGACTGGAGTGTGAAGTACATTGAGCTTCCCAATTCAACTATCCAACCCGATCACTTTTATCTTTTCGAAAACAATTTATACGTTTCTTACGGAGACAATGTTACGCATGAAGCAGGATTGCTAAGAATGAATGAAAGCTTGAACATAATAGCGAATTACCGATTTCATTTTCCGTATAATAGTGCCGAATTCTTTAATGATCGAATCTATGTTTTATCCCAATTGCCATCTTACAACCACAAAAGTTTTAATGGAATAATAGGGGTCTTCTCAATTCACGACGGGAAGAAACTGGCACAACGCTTACTGCCAAATAAGGAAGTAAAAGTACAGGATTTCATCATTCTGCCCAGATAAAGGAGAAAAGAAAATGCCGTTACCCGATTATGTATGGTTCATCTATTACACGTTCTTCGCTCTAACCTTGGTGTACGGAATCTTGGTTTTAATCAAAGGGGTGATCCCCCGCCTCTGGTCGACTATAGCCGTCGTAGGAACCATTTCGTTTCTACCCCTCGCCTTTAGTTACAGTTTTTATCGGCCCGAAAACGAAAATGAATGGGAACATTTCATAAACGGGATTGTGCGAGGCGATCCTTATGCCTGGTTGCTTTTACTCTTTTTCTTATACTTGATCATTTGGTGGTTTTTTGCGATACGCGGGATCATGAAACAGGGTCCGGCTTCTCGAACCAAATCCTGATAACTCATGGAATGGATAAAACAATCTCCTCCCATATAAACAAAAAAAGATCCCCTCAAGCGGGGGATCTCCACGTAGGATGAAATCAAATCCGCTTTAACCGGCATTTCCTCTAGGAACGGATAAATTCCACCATGATCTCCACCAATCCCGGCAAATCATCCACAATGGGAGAATGGCCCCAATTTTCTTTGATCACGAGCTTCGCATTCTCACCAATCGCCAGTGCGGTGGATGTGGCCATATATTCGGGAACGACCAGATCTTGCTTGCCCCATAAGACGAGGGTGGGAATCTCAATCCGGTCGATCCGGCCGCTTCCTTCGGTTACCCCGTTAAACCCGTGCCCCATATTGAAGGAGGCGAGGGCGTAATCCACATCGACCAGGTTCCGTTGGGTCAGCATATCTTCCAGATAGGCTTCATATTCCTCCGGATCCGGTTGATTCCGGTTATAGATGACGGCGTTCCAAATCATGCGCAGGGTTTCTTTATCCCGGTTCGCATAGGCATTTACTATGGGAATCACCTTCACCGGATCGTTGGCGATCTCTTCCTTCGTCGTCAGGTAATCCCCCGGAATCTCCTCCCCTCTCTCATTCTTCCGAAAGATGGGGTAGCCTGTATACCCCACGCTCTCCAGGAGGATCAACTTCTTTGCATATCCCGGAAAATTGGCCACAAACTCCATCGCCACCCCTCCGCCGGTGGACCAGCCGGCGATGGTGAAGTCCTTTAAACCCAGAAGATCTACGAAAGCCTTTACATCCGCGGCGAAATCAAAAAGAGAGTCGATCGGCTTATGGTACGTAGATAAACCAAATCCCCTTAAGTCGACCGCCACCATCCGAACTCCCTCGGGCATGGCCATTAAGACCGGTTGCCAATGCCGGGAAGAGGTCATGTTGCCATGAATGAGGAGCAAGAGCTCCTCTCCCTCCCCCGCCGTCCGGTACCCCATCCTCTCCCCATTGGGCAGCAGCACCACCTCATGAACTTCAATCGTTCGCTCCATCCCGAATCCTCCTCTCCTAAGATACGTTTATTCTACAATACGGCAGTTACAAAAGAGAAACATGCGGAGGTCGCCGGGATGCCCCAAGATTTGGGGCCATATGGTGGAGCCATCTCCGCCCTCAACCTGGGGAGGAGACTCTTTTCGGGGAATGGGATGATTACGAAAAAAGGAGATACTGCGGCTGAAAATACCGAAGAGCCTATTCAACTTTGATGGGGGTGCGCATGCAACAAGGGAGACCGGAAAGATAAAAGGAAGGAGCTCCTAGAGGGTGAGCTCCTTCACCACATGGATGATGCCCGGATGCTCGGAAACGACCCTCCCGATGGCCACGGCACCAATCCCCTGCCGGTTCATCTCCTTCACCATCTTCCACCCTTCTTCAGGGGGCAGGCTCAAAAGAAGCCCTCCGGAGGTAACGGCGTCTGAGAGGATGAGACGGTCCGTTTCATCGATCTCCCGTTCATAATCCACTTTATCCCTTAACCAGCGGTAATTTGCTTTCGATCCCCCGGGAAAAACCTGCTGCTCCGCCAGTTCCCTCGTCTTGGGAAGGATGGGTACCCGGGAGAAGGCGATTTCCATTCCTACCGAACTCCCCCGCGCCATCTCTGAGGCATGTCCCAGGAGTCCAAATCCCGTCACATCTGTGGCCGCATGAACCGGATAACGGCGAGCGATTTCGGCCGTCTCCCGATTGAGGGTGGCCATCAACTTCATCACCTGCTCAATGCTTTCCTGATCCAGTTTCTCCCTTTTGATGGCGGTGGTTAAGACGCCGATCCCGATGGGCTTCGTAAGGATGAGGAGGTCGCCCGGACATGCCCCTGCGTTGGTCCATATCTTTGCCGGATGGATGAGGCCGGTTACCGCCATGCCGAACTTCGGTTCCTCATCGTCGATGGAATGGCCGCCCAGGAGCGTTACCTCCGCCTCCTGTAGTTTATCGGCCGCGCCTCGGAGGATCTCGGCTAAGATCCTCTTCTCCACCTTGCTGATCGGAAATCCTACAATATTTAAAGCGGTGACCGGCTTTCCTCCCATCGCATAAACATCGCTTAACGCATTGGCCGCCGCGATCTGTCCGTACATATAGGGATCATCCACAATGGGCGTGAAGAAATCGACCGTCTGCACGAGGGCCAAATCATCGGAGAGTTTGTAAATTCCTGCATCATCCGCGGTGTCCAACCCGACGAGTAGATCGGGATGAGGTGTTCCTCTCGGTAAATGACGCAGAACCTGCGTCAGGTCCTCCGGACCGATTTTACAGCCTCAGCCGGATTTGGAAGAAAGCGATGTTAATTTGAACGGGTCGCTCACTGAACTCACCCCCTTTAGCCATAAGCCCATTATAGTACAGCCAGGGGGAGCATGCCAAACATAACCGTTAGGGGAAAAGCTGCAGGTCGGTGAAATGATGGGGATAAGACGCTCCGCTTTCCAGCGCGACGGAAGGGATGAAAAGCAAACAGGTGAAAAGCACTATAAAAGGCATTCCACGAAGGAATGCCTCTTTTTCCTATGTATGGTGCCGAGTGGGAGAATCGAACTCCCAATTACGCATTACGAGTGCGCCGTTATACCATTTAACTAACTCGGCGAAAAGTCACATACTTTATTTTACCCATGTTACGGAGAATGTCAAATATTCTTTTTTACCAACTGCAGAAATTGCTGGAGAATCCGGGCCGTGAGGCCCCAAATGACATAATTCTTATAGAAGAAAAAGTACTCGGGGATCTTTTTGCGACGGAAACGATACTCTTTCCCACCTGTAATGTGCTGGTAAGGAAAATTCTTGTCGGGAATCAGGCGAAGGTCTAATTCATAAACCTCCGGTTCCTGGGCGAGCAAGGTCTCCAAAGGGACGGTGAAAACCTCCTGCACCTCCTCCGGATTAAAGGAGATAAGCTCCGCCCTTTTCAAAATGCCTACAAAGGTATGAATCGCCATCTGGTACGGGGGAACGATGACACCCAGATCATGAATCACCTCAATCTCTTCCCGGGGAAGGCCAAGTTCCTCCGCCGTCTCCCGTACCGCCGTCGTCTTGGGGCTTCCATCCCCATTTTCCATCTTCCCGCCCGGGAAGCTGATCTCTCCCGGCTGCCTGCGTAAAGAGAGGGACCGGACTTCAAAGAGAACCTCCACTTCACCCTCGTTCTCCACGAGGGGAAGTAGAACCGCATACCGGGTGAGCTCGGCGAAACCGTACACTTCCGGCTTTTCATGCTGAATCGCTGAAACCACCTCATGAAGCTGAAGTCTTCCCATCCTGCCATCCTCCCCTTTTACGGACACTCTGTTTCTCCTCACAGCCCGCTTCCACTTGACCTTATTCCGATTCTCCCCACGCCGGGCCATCCCCATGCCACAGTCCGATTTATTCATGATGCTTCATGCGTCCTTTACTCTATATTCCCCACGTTCCTCTAAACTCCTTCCCATCAAATTCATTTTTTATCTTAAAGGCCATTCATCCCGAGAGCAAGCCCTCCGGTTTTCTGGCTTACTTTTTTATAACGTGTTAAAATGAATCCGTAGTGAGAATAATTCTTATGAATAGAGGTGGCAGAATGAGCGAAGCAGCACATACGATTGAAGGCTGGTATACCTTGCACGATTTTCGCACCATGGATTGGCAGGCATGGAAGGCCGCTTCGGATGAGGAACGGGCGGAGGTCCTCCATACGCTTGAGGGATTTCTGCACGGCTGGCAGGATATCGAAGATCAAGGCAAGGGAAGCTATGGCCTCTACTCCATCGTCGGACATAAGGCGGATCTCCTCTTTCTCCATATGCGTCCTACCTTAAAGGAGTTAAACGAGATTGAAAACGAGGTGAATAAAAGCCGGCTCGCCCAGTACCTTTACCCGACCCGCTCCTATGTCTCCATCGTGGAGCTGGGTGGATACACCGGCGATCCGGAAAAGGATCCCACCGTAAAATCCCGTCTCTACCCGATCCTCTCCAAGGATAAACACATCTGTTTCTATCCCATGAACAAAAAGCGGCAGGGAAACGAGAACTGGTTCATGCTGCCTACCGAGGAACGGATCCGCATGATGAAAAACCACGGGGCGATCGGAAGAAAATATGCAGGCAAGGTACAGCAGATCGTCACCGGTTCCGTCGGATTGGATGATTGGGAATGGGGCGTTACCCTCTTTGCCGAGGATCCTCTCCAGTTCAAAAAGATCGTCTATGAGATGCGGTTCGACGAGGTGAGCGCCCGCTTCGGCGAATTTGGCGATTTCCTCGTGGGATACGGGATTCCTAAAGAGGATCTAAACCGGTATTTCCGCATATAAACGGGCAATCGAAAGGGTTACAAAAGATGTGCTGCTCATCCGGCGAGGTGGGCAGCACATGATTTTTTAAAAGATGGCAGGCAAATGGTGAAATGGGCTCGTGCAGGATGCACATTTATCCCGCCCACTCTATATCTTAATATGGAATCCCATTTCAAAAGAAATTCTTATTGAAATCAAAAGGAGGGTTTATGTGTGTATTACACGGTCCAACCCGGCGACACCCTGTGGAGCATTGCCAATCGATTTGGCACCACGTATCAGTCGATTATGGAAGCGAACAACTTGACTTCGCCCAATTTACAGGTAGGACAGCGTCTCTTCATTCCCACGCCAACCCCTCATATGCCGACGCCAATCTATCCCCATTTTCCACCCCATCCTCCCATGCCACCATATCCCATGCCTGACGGTATGCCCGGGCGTCATCTGATGGAACGGGTAGACCGCCTGGAGAGGAGAGTAGCCCAATTAGACCAGCGTCTGGACCGTCTGGAAAGAAGGGTGGATCGGCTGGAGCAACATCTGCCTGCTCCAAGATCGGAATCGTAGAAGACCGGACCCATTGTGATTTTCCCATCCGATCTCTCTCTTCATGAAAAAACCTGGAGATATGCCGGGTTTTTTCTTTGGTATCCATTAAACACTCTTCCTTTTCCCCTTGCTCTTTCCTAAAATAGAACTATACCTTTTCGCAGGAGGCAATCCATTGGAAGAGAAGTTAAATCCCCGTGTCCGGGAAATCCAAATCTCAGGCATCCGCAAGTTTTTTAACCGATTATCCCAATATCCCGATGCCATCTCCTTAACATTGGGACAACCCGACTTTCCCACGCCGGAACATGTGAAAGAGGCAGGGGTCCTGGCTATCCGGGAGAACCATACCACCTATACCCCGAATGCCGGGATTCTGCCCCTCCGCCAAGCCATCTCTCGTTTCCTTCACGCCCGCTATGGACTTTCCTATGATCCGGAAGGCGAGATCATCGTCACGAACGGGGCGAGCGAAGCCATCGACATCACCCTCCGCACCCTTCTCACCGAAGGAGATGAGGTGGTTCTCCCCGGCCCCATCTATCCCGGCTATGAACCCCTCATATTCCTGGCCGGGGCTCGTCCCATTTACCTTGATACGCGGAATCATCACTTCTTGATGACGGCGGAAACTTTAGAACCTCTCCTTACGGAGCGGACGAAATTGGTACTCCTTCCTTATCCGTCCAACCCGACCGGAAGAGTTCTGCCTGGCGGCGAATTGAAAAAAATTGCTGACCTTTTGGAGGATCGGGAGATTTTTCTCCTCTCCGATGAAATTTATAGTGAATTAATCTATGAGGGAACGCACCGCTCCATCGCCTCTTTTCCAGGCATGCGAAAGAAGACGATTTTAATCAACGGATTGTCCAAATCCCACTCCATGACCGGATGGCGCATCGGATACACCGCCGCACCTGAAGAGATAAGCCGCCATCTGCTTAAAGTACACCAATACAACGCCACCTGCGCCTCTTCCATCAGCCAATACGCCGCCTTGGAAGCCCTGGAGAACGGGCTCGGAGATCCTGAGGGAATGCGGGAGGAATACCGGAAACGAAGAGATTTTGTGTGGGAAGAATTGAACGGCATGGGCCTTCCCGTGACCAAACCAGAAGGCGCCTTTTATCTTTTTCCCTCGATCCGTTCCTTTTCCCTTACTTCATGGGAATTCGCAGAAAAACTGCTGGAGAAAGAACAAGTGGCCGTCGTCCCGGGAAGTGCCTTCTCCCCGTACGGAGAAGGGTATGTCCGGATTTCCTATGCTGCAAGCATGGATCACTTGAAGGAAGGAATGAAGAGGCTTAGGCGATTTGTCAAAACCTTAACATCATGAAAGAACCTCCCCCTCATTCCTCCCCGTCGAAAATCCACTCATCCTCCCGTTCTCCCTCCTTATCGAGGATCATGGTAAAAATGCCTTTTACATAATGGCTTGAGTAGTGTTTTGTGCTTACAGGATAGGGTAAACGGATGGAACGGTTCACCTCATGATGAGGAAATTCGGAGTGGACGAGGCGGCTCTCCTGCTGCGGTTTTAAACTGGGAAACTTTACTTTAACGAGCAGGGTTGTCGGATCCTTGAGGGTAAACTGAACATCCTGCTCGCTTTTCAGTCCAGGAAGAAAAGCTTGTAGATAAAATTTGTCTCTCGATTCCCAAAGTTGAACGGGGAAACTCTCCTTCAAGTTGGTCCTGATCTCTTCGGTAAAAGGGGCTCCCTGTACCGTCTCTCCTGTCATGGACCGGAGTTGGTCCAGCATCTTCCCCAATTGATCCATGTCCATTCCGGGAAAAGGAAATGAGAAAGGCGATGAAAAGCTATTCATGCGAGATCGCTGAAGATCAGTGATAGCACCCCAAAAGTCCCCGTTCATCATTCTCTGTAATTGGGCGAATAGTTCGTTCAGATGATTCTGGTCAAAAAAAGAATTCTTCTCCCCCATGGGAATCCCCCCTTGTATTGTCCACCTAAGGTTTTCCCCTTTGAACTTTCCTTTTTCCCTTTACCGGAATGTATACTCTATCCTATTCACTCCGTTTCCCTTCGTTCCAAAAGAGGTCCCGTACAAGCCCCCCCATTTTCCGGGAGCCCATTTCGTATTGGGTAAACAGCCCGTTCGAAACGAGAAAGCACATCATACGATATAGGAGGCGAATGGATATAAATGATGGGGGTTTTGCGATGATCTTACAAAACCAAGAAGTGATCCACGTATTGCTGGCCGCTTCGATTTTGTTAGCTTTTGCCCGCCTTTTCGGTTGGATTATGGAGAAGCTGGGGTCCCCCCGGGTGATCGGAGAAATAGGCGCAGGAATCCTCCTCGGCCCAACCCTCCTGGAGTGGCTTCTTCCTGATCTATGGCGATTTATCTTCACAGGTGTATTGGAGGAAGATCTTCTCCTCTCTGTCCTCTATTGGTTGGGATTTTCCTTGCTCATGTTTATCTCCGGCGTTGAACTCAAATTGGAATGGAAAAAGGAATACAGCCGATTAACGGCGACCCTTGTCCTGCTCACGACGACAATCCCTTTTCTAACCGGGATTATATTTACAGATCTCTTCCATTGGGAGGTCTTTTTTGGAGAAGCCAAGAACCCATTGGCGTTCTCTCTGGTCATGGGAATCGCTTTCGCCGTCATCTCCATACCCGTCATCTCAAAAATTTTCTTTGATCTGGGAATATCCCACACCTCATTTGCCCAGATTAATTTAACCATCGCCGGAATACATGACCTTTTCTTATGGGTGATCCTTGCCTTTGCTACGGCACTGGTTCATGAGGGCTATGGATCTTACTCCCTCCTTACCCCCCTCATTACCACAACAGGGTTTATCCTTAGTTTTGCCTGGTTTCTCCCCAACCTAATTTCACGATTCAGATGGTCGTTGGCTTCGGAGGAGAACAGCCTCTCTTCGACCATGATCCTTCTTTGGGTTTCCGTGAGCCTGGCCGGTTTATTGAGCATTGATATGATGTTTGGCGCTTTGGCCGCCGGTTTATTCGTGCGAAGAGTGGAAAACGCATCGGTTAAAACCGGAAAAATGGTGGAATTGTTAAAGAAGGTCTCCTTGTCCAGTTTCATTCCCCTTTATTTTTCACTGGTGGGATTCCAGCTTGACCTACTTCACCATTTTCCTCTCTTCTCCTTTCTCCTGATCCTCTTTCTAGCCACCCTCATTCAAGGCTCGCTGGTTTGGCTGGGAGCGAAATGGATGGGGCAGACCCCTCTTACTTCCCTCAATTTTGCAGCTGCCTTAAATGCCCGGGGAGGGCCAGGAATCGTGCTGGCCACGGTAGCGTACCAGGCGAAAATTATTAACCAGGATCTTTTCGCCATCTTTGTGATGCTCTCCCTCGTAACCTCCTGGATTGCGGGAACATGGCTTCGTTACGCCCTTCACCGGAAATGGTCCTTGATGAAGGAAGAATAGATAAAGCCCTGTACAGTTGAACAGGGCTTTATCTCCTTGCTCTTAATCCCGATCCCATCGATCATCATCCCGTTCCCATCGATCGTCTCGCTCCCATCGATCGTCTCGCTCCCATCGATCGTCGTCCCGCTCCCATCGGTCATCGTCCCGTCGCCACTTTTCCTTGCTTCTCTTCTCTCCTTTTTCCCATTCCTTTTTCTTAGGGTGGTCTTTATCCCCTCCTTTCTTATCCTGGGTTCCGAACTTTACATTCCCACTCTCCGTTCGGTCCCTATGGATGTTCTCTTTATTCTCCAATTTCCACGATCCAACATCTCCTTCTGTCCAACGATCATCCTCATCCCATTCGTCATCATCATTGCACCACATATAATGATGGTTCTTAACCCGGGCGATATACTCTTTAAGCATCCGGAGATGCCTCTCCTTCTGTCCTTTTTCCATCGCCCCAAATTCTACATAGGACTGAAAGAGCCTCTCATAATCCTGATAGAGCTGCTCATAGGCTTTATCCAATACTTTTTTTTGGGCTTCGGAATATTCCACTTTCTTGACGCAATCATCATCAAATGCGCGCCCGACCGAGGTAGGCGCAGGGGAAAGGTCTACGTTCATAGTCGATGGGGCACTTTTCGCCTCAGCAGCCACCGTTAAACTGAGCAAAAGAGCCATGATGAGGGATAATCTCTTCTTCACACCTATCACTCCTTGTTCATACTCTTTTTTAGGCAGTTTTTAGTATCACCCCAACGTAAAGACCTATCCCAACTGGAAAAAATACCTATTCTCGCCCGAAAACGACCGGCTATAGTCCCTTAACCATACAACATGAGCAAACAACTCATAGGATAATACACATACTTCGTCTGAAAGAGGTGCTTGTACGTGTCATTAACCAGCACGGAAGTGGTTCATCTTCTCCTGGCCGCTTCGACTCTCCTTCTTTGTGCTCGCCTATTCGGGATGTGGATGGAGAAAATCGGTTCTCCTAGGGTCGTGGGGGAGATCGGGGCAGGAATCCTCCTAGGGCCTTCTTTCTTCGGGATGGTGGCCCCGGATTTATGGCAATGGCTTTTTGCAGGGATTAAAGGAGAGGATCAGCTTCTTTCTGTCCTCTACTGGCTCGGCTTTGCTCTTCTCCTTTTTGTAACGGGGTACGATATGCAATTCCGTTTCTATAGAGGGGAAGGAAAACTGATCACCACCTTGTTACTCGCAACGACGATCCTTCCCTTTTCCATCGGTTTTTTTTATAGCGACCTTTTCCCTTGGCGTCATTATATGGGGGCTTCCGGAAACGAACTTTCTTTTTCCTTGGTCATGGGAATCATCTTTTCCCTCACTTCCATCCCCGTGATTTCCAAGATATTTCTTGATCTGCACATCTCACACACCTCATTTGCGAAAATCATTTTAATTATTGCAGGATTTCATGATTTAATCTTGTGGGGGATTTTATCGGTCGCTTTGAGCGTTTCTCTGGGAACCACTCTTTTCGTTCCTTCGCTGTACGCCTATTTCGTCCCCATCCTTCTTCTCATCCTGCTCATTGGGGTTATTCTGTGGAGAAATGGAAGCTCAAAATTTCCCCGGTTTCCCATCGCCATCCACGAAGAAGGAGCGATCGCATTCTCCCTTGTTTTTTTATGGTTTTTCTCCAGCATGATCAGTTCCCTAGGGATGGATATCCTCCTTGGCGCATTGATCACGGGGATCTTGATGCGCACCATCGTCGATGCGAAACAATTCACCTTAGGGAAAAGCTTGCATGCCATCTCGATGTCCATCTTCGTTCCGATCTATTTTGCATTGGTGGGTTTCCAGATTGACTTACGTCATCCGTTTCCCCTTCTTGATTTTCTACTCCTCTTTATCTCTGCTACGATTTTACAAATCCTCCTAGCATGGTTCGGAGCCCGTTTCAACGGGCAATCTCCCAGGAGTGCCCTGAATTTCGCGGCAGCCTTAAATGCGAGAGGCGGTCCTGGAATCATCGTGGCATCCGTCGCCTACCAGGCAGAAGTGATTAACGGTGATCTTTTCACGATGTTTATCTTTCTCTCCGTCCTTACTTCCTGGATGGCAGGCGCCTGGTTAAAAAGGGTGATGAAAAAAAAGGAGCCGCTCATGAATGAGCTGAAGACCGAAAAAAAATTCCCTTCCCCCTTTTATTATCAAAAAACGGAACGTCCCCTGAAACAATTGGCGATTTATCTTTATGAACAGGACCGTCATCGATCGGAACCCCTCCATCATCTCATTTTGCAAAACGCCCGGGAACACAACATGCTGGGGGTTACGGTCTTTCGAGGCATTGCAGGGTTTGGAAAAAGCAAACGCATTCAATCGATTCTGAAATTTGAAGCACTCCATTATCTTCCTGTGATGATTCACATCATCGATACGGAAGAGAAAATTAACTCTTTTCTTCCCAAAGTAGAGACACTCCTCCGGGAATACGGGAGCGTTGGAGGGGTTTTCACCCTCTCTTCTGTGGAAGCTACGTTCTTTCATCCGGAAAGATGGGAATAAACCCCTCGCTTCTTTATTCTTTTTTGGCTCATTTCACGAATAAAGGAAAATAAGATATAATTGGGGGTAGGTTTTTGTCCGGAGTCTTCCGGTGAAATGAAGGAGCGATATGAGTGGAAAAATTACAGTTTTTAATCGCCGTTGCGACAGGGGGGGCTTTAGGGGCAATCGCTCGGTACTTGGTCACGCTTTTTATCGGGGATCGAATCGGAGGGGTTTTCCCATGGGGCACATGGGTGGTTAATCTGGTGGGCTCTCTTTTGATTGGCTTTATCTTTACCCTGAGCGTGGAGACCACAGCCCTTTCGACGAACCTGCGGCTCTTTCTTATCACCGGCTTTTTAGGCGGCTTTACCACCTTTTCCTCTTTCGCGAACGAAAGCCTTCTTCTGTTCCGCCAAGGGTTTAATACCATGGCTCTTCTGTATATGGTAAGCACCAATTTTCTGGGCATTCTCTTCGTCATCCTAGGCTCCGCCTTGGCCCATTGGTTCATCCGATAGCTAAACCACTACGGTCTTTCTGTGGCCGCCTCTTTCTCCACACCCGTTACATTGCATCTGCGCTACTTATTTACAAGGTTTATGGAGTCGAGGGGATTATCTAATTCTTTGATCCGACATGTTCATGAAGTTAATTCGACGATGAATTCCCTTAGTGGTAGAATCAGATGCCGTGCTGGTCTGCTGAAGCATCCCAAAGAAGCAGTTCGATCGGCTTACTGCGCGCGGTTGCGGTGAGGTAGGGTGGCAACGAATCAAATAAATTTGGAGTAAAAACTGTTTAGAATTGGAATCTACAATACTTTGGGATAAGGTATAAATTTTATCTACCCTTATGCAGGAATCCACCTTTAAGGTTCCCTCATCAAGTTCGCTACCGGTTAACATCACAATATAATCTTTTGCTGCTAAGTTCGAAGTAATAGCCGCAACCACTATATCCGCTGTTCTGATGTTATAATCATCATTAGATAAAACAAGAACAGGGCGTTTTTTATTCGAAGTCAAATCACTGAAAGGAATAGGAACTAATAAAATATCGCCCTGTTTATACATTATTCCAAACCTCGTCATCAATATCATTGTCCCAAAAATCTATGCCGCTCTCACCGGCAGACAATAAATCCTTGAATACCTGATTATTCTGCTTATTTTTTAAAAATAAAATATAATCAATAACTTCTCGTACTTGATTTTCTGGAATTTCATCAATTAATTTTAATAAAATGCTCTTACCTGCATTCATTAATTTCACCTCAAAATTATTATACCACAATGACTCACCAAAATTTACAACTGAACTTTCGAGGATACTGTCAAAAAAGTTGGTATAAAGAAACTTAGGTTCCTCATTCGCTCAAGATTCTTTTCGATAGCGGCTGTGCTTCCAAGATATTAACAGAAGATTTAGGGAATATCGAAAAAGAAAAAACGGAGCTGGAGCCCCGCCTCCATGAATGATAAACGTACAACCTTAGAACGATAAGTGACGAGAAAACGCTTATCGAGATTTTTCTGCAGTTCCGCCAGTTTGTGGAAAACAAAAAAAGTACCCCATTTATGAAGAGCCCATTAAAGTGATCTGCAAACTGCACATAATGTAGCTTCATTTGGTGGAGGCGAGGGGAGTCGAACCCCTGTCCGAAGATCTCGTCACATCCGTTTCTCCGAGCGCAGTTACAGTTTTAAGATTCGCCCTCACAGCTCCCTGTAACCGGATCTCCTTCAGGCTAGCCTGGTTTAACTCTTCAGTTCCCTACAGGCGGAAGGGAGACTGCGTATCCCACTGAAGTGGCCCCTGTTCACGCCACATGGGCGATGGCGTGGCAGAGGTTAGCCGCGATTAAGCAGCTAAAGCTAAACGATTATTGTTGCCAGTTATTCTTGGCTTCCGCGTTTTTTACGAGTCCGCAGCCCCTCGGCTCGCTACGAATGCTCGAACAATCCCCGTCGAATCCAAAAACGCCCCCGTTTAGGTGACACCTTATAGTATAAAATACCTCTACGGATGTGGCAAAGGGAAATTTCCCCTTATCAATATCCACAGCGCCATTGCCGGATATCCATTTCGATTTCTCCCCTTCGCTGGTCGAGAGTTCGCTTCCCCTCCATCCAGGCGCCCCATCGGGAATATCCCCTTCACTCCAGGATGATTGCAGATCCCTGTTTGGATGGAAGGACCAGGATCGCGGGGTTCCTTTCATTTCAGTCTCATTATCCCTTCTGCCGTTCCCGGAAGACCCGTTCGATCTCCCGTTTGGAATCCCGCTCTTTCATGGACTCTCGTTTATCGTAGAGCTTTTTCCCTTTAGCCAAAGCCAATTCGATTTTTGCAAAGCCTCCCTTGAAATAAAGCTCCAGCGGGATGAGGGAATATCCCTTTTCCTTTGTAAGACCCATCAGGCGGAAAATCTCCTTTTTCCGTAGGAGCAGTTTCCGAGTACGCAAAGGATCCTGATTATAGCGATTTCCTTGTTCATAGGGACTGATGTGCATGTTCATGAGGAAAGCTTCCCCGTCTTTAATTCGGGCAAAGCTATCCTTTAAATTTACTTTCCCCCGACGAATCGATTTTACCTCGGTTCCAGCCAAGACGATCCCTGCTTCGAAGGTATCTTCAATAAAGTAATCGTGTCGGGCTTTTTTGTTCTGTGCCACCACCTTTTTTCCGTCTGCCATTTTCCTTCTCCCTTTCTTCACAATGATAAGACAAACGGTACTTAGATGAATCCGTAAACTATATTTTACATCATATATGGATAAAACGTCAAATACTATTTTTATCCAGGCGAAGATGAGCTCCCCTGTTCACCCCGGGAATTATTTCTTCCCCTTTTTTCTCTTCTTTTTCTTCTTACGCTCCATTTGGTGATTCAAAGACTTTAGCTTTCCTCCCACAGGAGAAAACGTGTGCTTTTCCTTTTTCTCTTTGCCAGGAGCGAGGATCACCTTAGGTGTCTTCTTCCTCTTCCAGGTTCCCTCCGTCTTATCGCCAACCAGTTCAAAGTCAATCGTCCGTTCCTCTTTATGAACGGCGATACAACGGACCCGAACAAGGTCCCCGATTCGGTATGTCTTCCCTGTTCTTTCCCCAACCAAGGCATATTGTTTCTCGTTATAATGGTAGTAGTCATCGGTTAAATAGCTGACGTGAATCATCCCTTCGATGGTGTTGGGCAGCTTCACGAAAAGGCCGAAAGAGGTTGTTCCGCTGACCACGGCATCAAATTCCTCCCCAATATGATCCATCATGTATTCGGCCATCTTCAGGGCATCCGTCTCTCTCTCCGCTTCCATGGCGATCCGCTCCCGGTCGGAGGATTGTTTCGCAATCTCCGGGAGTTTTTCCTTTAACTCATCGATTCTCTCCTCATCCACCTCCCCGGAGAAGAGATACTCCCGTATGAGGCGGTGTACCATCAGATCAGGATAGCGGCGAATGGGGGAGGTAAAATGCGTGTAATAGTCTGCCGCCAATCCAAAGTGACCCGCATGGTAGTCGGCATACTTAGCCTGTTTCATGGAACGGAGGAGAACCGTTGAGATCACGTTCTCTTCGGGGGTTCCTTTTGCCTCTTCCAGAACCCTCTGCAAGGCTTTGGGGGAGATGCGGGCTGCCGTTCCACCCCGGATGAGATATCCCAAGGTAGAAATAAACTCTAAAAAGGATTGCATCTTTTGAGGATCCGGGTCTTCATGGATGCGGTAAATGAAGGGGACTTTCAGCCAAAAGAAATGCTCGGCAATCGTTTCGTTGGCAGCCAGCATAAAATCTTCGATCAGCTTCTCGGCCACTTGCCGCTCCCTGAGCAACACATTGATCGGTCTACCGTCTTCATTGACGATCACCTTGGCCTCATCCAATTCAAAATCAATGGCTCCCCTTTTCTCCCTGGCTCTTCTCAGGATACGGGAAAGTTCTTCCATCCGTTGAAAGAGGGGAACCAATTCCTCATAACGGGACGTCATCCCTTTATCATGCTCCACCAGGATTTGATTCACCGCCGTGTAGGTCATCCGTTCCTTGGTTCGGATCACACTGGGGAAAATCTCATAATGTTCCAGGCTTCCTTGTTCGGTAAATTCCATCACGCAGGAGAGGGTTAAACGGTCCACCTTTGGATTTAAACTACAAATTCCGTTGGAAAGGCGATGGGGTAACATGGGAATCACCCGGTCAACCAGGTAAACGCTTGTCCCCCGTTGGTATGCTTCTCGATCAAGGGCTGTGCCTTCTTGAACATAATAACTCACATCGGCAATATGTACTCCTAAGAGGTAATTCCCATTGGGCAATCGCTCTACTTCTACCGCATCGTCCAAATCCTTCGCATCTTCCCCGTCAATGGTTACGATGATACGCTCCCGCAGATCCCGCCGTCCTGTTAAATCTTCCTCCCTGATCTGATCGGGAATTTCTTCCGCTTCCCTCAGGACCTCTTCCGGGAACTGTTCCGGGAGGTTAAACTTGCGAATAATAGAGAGAATATCTACTCCCGGATCATTCTTGTGTCCCAAGATTTCCACGATACGCCCTTCTCCGTTTTTTCGTCCGTCGGGAAACTTGGTCATCTCCACCACCACTTTATGCCCATCCACCGCCCCCATGCTCATCTCCTTTGGGATGAACACATCCGCGGTGATCCTCGTGTCATCCGGAACGACAAAACCGAAATAGGCGGAATCCTGGTAGGTGCCCACAATCCTCTGGTTCGCCCTCTTTAGGATCCGAACCACTTCTCCTTCAACTCGCTTGCCGAAAGGAGCTTGGTTGACTCGTACCAACACCGTGTCTCCATTTAATGCCCCATTTAGATCACTTCCATTAATGTATATATCTTCCTGATCTTGATCATCTGGGATTAGGAAGGCAAAACCCTTCGCATTTCCCTGTATCCGCCCTTTCAAGAGATTCATATGCTCCGGCAAACCATACCTGTGGGTACGCGTCTGAACAATCTCCCCCTCTTTCTCCAAACGGTTCAGCATTTTCACCAGCGCTTTAAACTCTTCCGGATCGGTGATGTGAAGCGCCTTCTCCAATTCTTGTACGGTCATGGGTTTATAGGAAATCTGATGCATAAGATCCATCAGGCGTTCTTCCATCATTTTATCTATTCCATCCCTTCTAATTTTTGGATGAATTCATAGACATCCTGGAAAATTTTTTCCCGATCATGATCTAGGACGAGAATATGAGAAGAATTGTCGTAATAATGGATCTCTTTTTGCTGAGAGCCGATTGTTTCATAGATGATCTTCGCATCGGTAGGAAAGATGGTTTCATCTCTTTTCCCTTGGACAATCAATACCGGCGTCCGGATCTCGGGCAGACCTCGCCGTACGTCTTGCATCAACCGCTTTAACTCTGCCACCGATTTCACCGGCATTTTTTCGTAAGGAACGATCACCTCTTCGATATGGGGAGCTTTTTGAGGCCCTCTTCCCACATAAGGGATAAAATGGTGGATGAAAAAAGCAAAGTGTGCGGTCCGATCCCGAAAGCGGATGGGAGCCGCCATGGAGATGGCTCCTTGAACCTTTTTTTCCCTGGCCAGTCGAAGGGCTAAAAGACCGCCCATGGAAAGGCCGCCTACATAAATTCGCTCGCATCCGGCTTCCTTTAACCGCTCATATCCATGAACGGCCGATTGCCACCAATCTTTCCAACCTGTTTTCGCCATCTCCTCCGGGGTGGTTCCGTGTCCGGCAAGAAGCGGGCCATGAACCGTCATCCCCTTGGAATGAAAAAACGTACCCATGGGAATCATTTCCGCTGTAGACCCCGTAAAACCGTGAATCAGTAAAAGTCCCCTTTCATCTCCCGGATAAAAAAAGGGGGAGACTTCTCTTCGGTTTGTTTTCATGCTTTGCTCCCCTTTCTCCCACACGCTTTCCTTTTTTCCAGTATATCACAAAAAGGAGGGGAAAAGAATTTCCCCCACTTTGTAATCTCGTGGCTCTGAAGCGATTTACGGAAGCCGGCTCAACGGAGATGGGACAAAACGCAAAACCAGCTCCTTCAATAGGGCTGCCTCCTGATCACGGCAAATCATATGTTTGGAATTGGGTAAAAAATAGAGATGTTTTTCCGTCGCGGCGATTTGATTATAAATCTCCTGCGAGCTTTTCGGATGAACGATGTCATCCCGATTTCCATGAATGATCAATGTCGGGATCTGTACCCGGGGAAGGTCCCGGCTGAGCGTCTTTACCAACTGGTGAAACTGCCACACGGGTCGTTTTGGTATGGTGAGCAGCTTCCATAAATAATCCCACAATTTGACCGGCACTTTCCATCCTTGAAGCCGGCTTTCCTCCCAAAGGTCCATAAAAATTTGCCGGAAATTGGGATAGAAAAGGGGAGCGCTTAACACGACGAGCCTCGTTACCGGATAACGGGTGGCCAGATGGGCGGCAATCATGCCGCCCATGGAAAACCCAACGATCATCACATCGGGGGTAAGACGATACAGCCGATTTAAAGCATCTTCCGCCGTGTATACCCATTCCTTCCACTTTACCCGCTTTAGTTCTTCCCGATTTCCATGCCCGGCCAACACCGGGATCTCGATCAAATACCCGTTTTTCACCAGTTCTTCCCCCAACGGCTTTACTTCTTCCGGATTCCCGGTAAAGCCGTGGATCAATAAGCATCCAGGCATGATTTATCATCCTCCGGGTGTAAGATACCTATATTCTCTCCGTGAAGAATAAAAAGATGAAAAAGAGGTGAAGGGGGTTCCCTCCACCTCGTGCACTTGTTGGGATTCAAACCGAACGATTCTACTTGAGGAAAAAACCAACCACCACGGCCAGAACCATAAAGAGTCCGGCCAAGATGCGGGTAATATTATGAAGCAGCCGATCAATCCCGCGACCCTTCTGTTTTCCCATGAGCTGCTCGGCTCCACCGGCGATCGCTCCGGAGAGTCCGGCGCTTTTTCCCTGTTGCAGAAGGACCACGGCGATAAGCGCAATTGCGTCGATAAGTAACAGGATTGTAAAGAAGGTTGCCATCTTTCCACCCCCTTGAAATGCCGAACCTTCACAAGCAGGTTGATTATATCATAGGCGGTCGGTCACTTCAAGGATTCCTCTTCTCATTTAACTTCTTAAATTGTAGAAGGCGCTCATCCCCGCATATTGTGCCAAGAGAGAGAGCTCATCTTCGATGCGGAGGAGTTGGTTGTACTTGGCGACCCTATCGGTACGGGAAGGGGCGCCTGTCTTAATCTGGCCTGCATTGGTGGCGACGGCAATATCCGCGATGGTGGCATCCTCCGTTTCGCCGGAACGGTGGGAAACGATCGCGGTATATCCTGCCCGTTTTGCCATTTCAATGGCATCAAAGGTTTCCGTCAACGTGCCGATTTGGTTTACCTTAATCAGGATCGAGTTGGCTGTGCGTGCGTCAATCCCTTGTTTAAGCCGTTCCGTATTGGTGACAAAGAGGTCATCTCCCACCAGCTGTACTTTGGAGCCTAAGCGATCGGTGAGGAGTTTCCACCCGTCCCAATCGTCTTCTGCCAATCCGTCTTCGATGGAGAGGATGGGATAGCGGTTGACCAGACTTTCCAGGTAGGCGACCAATTCCTCGGAAGAGCGGGTGATCCCTTCTCCTTCAAAACGGTACAAGCCTTCTTTATAAAGCTCGGTAGAAGCGCAATCCATCCCGATGTAGACATGCTTTCCGGGTTCGTAACCGGCTTTTTGGATGGCCTCCAGGATCGTTTCGATCGCCTCTTCGCTGGAACGGAGATTGGGGGCAAATCCGCCTTCGTCGCCAACCGAGGTATTCATCCCTTTTCCTTTCAGTACCGATTTTAAATGGTGGAAAACCTCTGCTCCCATGCGAAGGGCCTCACGGAAGGAATCAGCCCCGACAGGGAGGATCATAAACTCCTGAAAATCGATGGTGTTATCGGCGTGTTTTCCTCCATTAATGATATTCATCATGGGAACTGGAAGGGTCTTCGCATTAAACCCGCCCAGGTAAAGGTAGAGGGGGATATCCAGGTCGTTGGCAGAAGCGTGGGCCACCGCCAAAGAGACCCCGAGGATCGCGTTGGCTCCCAGTTTCCCCTTGTTCGGGGTCCCATCCAAATCAATCATGGCCCGGTCAATTCCCACCTGGTCCAAGGACTCCATGCCGATCAGTTCAGGGGCGATCACTTCATTCACATGTTCTACCGCTTTAAGAACGCCTTTGCCCAAATAACGATCCCCTTTGTCCCTGAGCTCCACCGCTTCGTGGGCACCGGTAGAAGCCCCTGAAGGAACAATGGCGCGGCCCCGGGCCCCTGATTCCAGATGTACTTCTACTTCCACCGTCGGGTTGCCCCGGGAGTCGAGCACTTCCCTCGCATATACCTCTTCGATGACAGCCATTTCAATCACTCCTTGGTTTTGGTATGGAGAATGAGGGTTTTACCCGTCATTTCCTCAGGTTGAGGAATGGATAAAAGGTCAAGCATCGTAGGGGATAAATCGGCCAAAACTCCGTCCTCCCGGAGTTCGACCCCCTCCTTCGTGATGATGAAAGGAACAGGATTGGTGGTATGAGAGGTAACCGGTTGATCCTGGTCATCAAGCACCATTTCGGCATTCCCATGGTCAGCGGTGATCAGGGCAATTCCTCCCTTCCGTAAGACAGCCTCTACCACCTTTCCCAGGTTCTCGTCCACCGCTTCCACCGCCCGAATGGTAGGTTCCAATTTCCCGGAATGGCCTACCATATCGGGATTGGCAAAATTGAGAATGATCACGTCCGGGGTTTCCCCTTCGATCTCTTTTACACAAGCATCCGCTACTTCATAGGCGCTCATCTCAGGTTTTAAGTCATAGGTGGCCACCTTTGGAGAAGGAATGAGAACCCTCTTTTCTCCCGGGAATTCTTTCTCCCTTCCGCCGCTAAAGAAAAAGGTGACATGGGGGTATTTTTCCGTTTCGGCGATGCGGAGCTGGGTTAAATGGTTCTGGCTCAGGACTTCTCCCATCGTGTTATCCAAGTTGGTAGGCTGATAAGCCACATACCCGTCTACCAGATCGCTAAACTTCGTCAAGCAAACGAAGAAGAGGTCTTGAGGCGCCCCCGGACCCCGGTCAAACCCGCGAAAATCCTTATTGGTGAACGCTTGGGAGATCTGAATCGCCCGGTCAGGCCGGAAGTTAAAGAAGATGACGGAATCCCCCGATTTCACCAAGCCAACGGGTTGATCCTTCTCATCGACGAGGACGACCGGCATGACAAACTCGTCATATACCGATTTCTCATAGGAGTCCTTGACCGCTTGGATAGGGTCCCGATAATGGGGGGCATCTCCATAAACCATCGCCCGGTAAGCTTTCTCCGTCCGCTCCCATCGGCGATCCCGGTCCATGGCGTAATATCTTCCTTGCACGGTGGCGAATTTTCCGACCCCTAATTCTTTCATCTTCGCAAGGGTCTGTTCAATATAGCCCACGGCCGAATCAGGAGCCACATCCCGTCCGTCGAGGAACGCATGGAGGTATACTTCCTTCACCTCATTCCTCTTAGCAAACTCCAACAAGGCGAAGAGGTGACTAATGTGGGAATGAACTCCCCCGTCCGAAAGAAGTCCATAGAGATGAAGGGCTCGTCCTTCTCTCTCTTTTACATGGGTGACGGCCTTTAGGAGAACTTCATTTCGAAAAAAATCCCCCTCCTGAATCTCCTTCGTCACCCGGGTAAAATCCTGATAAACAATCCTTCCTGCCCCAATATTAAGATGCCCTACTTCGGAGTTCCCCATTTGCCCTTCCGGCAGGCCGACCGACATGCCCGACGCGCCCAGGGTGGTATGGGGATACGTGCCCCAGTAGCGGTCAAAATTTGGTTTTTTTGCCTGGGCCACCGCATTCCCATGCCTTTCGTCCCGAAGGGCGAAGCCATCTAGAATGATTAAGGCAAGAGGTTTTGGTCGCTTCATCTTCCTTTTCTCCTTCCAGCTATTTCAACCATTTTCACAAAGCTCTCCGGTTTCAGACTGGCTCCGCCCACCAATGCCCCGTCGATCTCTTCTTCTGCCATAAATTGATCGATGTTTTCCGCATTCACACTGCCCCCGTAAAGAATGCGAACCTCACGGGATACTTCCTCGCTGACCAGGGTGAAGATTTGTCTCCGGATCCATCCGATCACCCGGGCCGCCTCTTCGGCAGAGGCGGTCTTCCCAGTGCCGATCGCCCAGACCGGTTCATAGGCGATGACGAGGGAGCTGATTTTTTCCTTTGGGAAATTCTTCAAACCTTGAAGTTGCCGGGAGATCACCTGCTCCGTCTCTCCCTTCTCCCTCTCCGCCAATGTTTCTCCCACGCAGAGGATGGGAGTAAGCCCATGGGCAAAGGCCGAAAAGACTTTTTTTTCGATCTCCGCATCGGTCTCATGAAAGTAGGCTCTCCGTTCCGAATGCCCCAAAATCACATAATCCACTTCCAATTCCTGCAGCATCAAAGGGCTAATCTCTCCTGTATATGCCCCTTTTTCTTCCCAATGCATATTTTGGGCACCAAGCTTAATCGAAGCATGGCTCCTCCCCAATGCTTCCCTTAGGGGAGGAAGAGCCGTGAAGGGCGCACAGAGCACCGCCTCTACCGTTTCTCCTTTGACGGACTCTTTAACGGCGGAAAGAAACTCCCTGGCTTCCTCCCCGGTCTTATGCATCTTCCAATTTCCGGCTACCATCGGGTTTCTCATGAGATCACCTATCCCTCTCTTCCAGAACGGCGACGCCGGGTAATTCTTTCCCTTCCATAAATTCAAGGGAGGCGCCCCCTCCCGTGGAGATGTGGGAGATTTTCTCGGCCAATCCCGCTTTCTCCACAGCAGCCACCGAATCCCCGCCGCCGATGATGGTCTCGGCATCGCTTTCGGCGCAGGCTTTCGCCACGGCGAAGGTGCCCTTTGCGAAATTCTCCATTTCAAAAACGCCCATGGGGCCATTCCATATGACCAGTTTGGAGCTCTTAATCACATCCGCATATCGTTTCACCGTCTCAGGACCGATATCTAAGGCTTGCCATCCTTCCGGAATGGAATCGATGGGAACCACTTTACTTTTCGCCTCATTGGAGAAGGAATCTGCCACCACCACATCGATCGGGATAAGGAAGGAGGCGCCCTTCGCCTCTGCCTTTGCCATCAGTTCTTTGGCAACTTCTACTTTCTCTTCTTCATAGAGAGAGGCGCCCACCGAGTAACCCTTTGCCTTAATGAAGGTGTTGGCCAACCCCCCTCCGATGAGGAGGTGATCTACCTTGTCCAACAAATTTTCAATCACGCCGATCTTATCCTTTACCTTCGCCCCACCGATAATCGCCGTAAAGGGATGCTTGGGAGAAGTTAACGCTTTGCCGATGGTTTCAATCTCCTTTTCCATCAGGAAGCCGGCCACGGCAGGAATATAGGAAGCGATTCCCGCTGTGGAGGAATGGGCCCGGTGGGCACTCCCAAAGGCGTCGTTAACGAACAGGTCGGCGTAGGAGGCCAGCTCTTTGGACAGCGCCGGGTCATTCTTCGTCTCACCGGGATGAAAACGGACATTCTCCAGCAGGAGAACTTCGCCCTCTTTCAAGCCGTTGACCAATTCTTCCACTTCCGGACCCGTAACCTCATTTGCCTTTTTCACCGGTTGGTTAAGCAGTTCCGACAGGCGCTTTGCCACCGGAGTAAGGCGAAACGGCTCCAAATTCCCCTCCTTCGGCCTGCCCAGATGGCTGGCTAAGATAAGCTTGGCTCCATGATCCAGTAAGTATCGAATCGTGGGTAGAGCTGCCCGGATGCGGGTATCGTCGGTGATAACGCCGTTTTCCAAAGGAACATTAAAGTCAACGCGGCAAAAAACCCGTTTCCCCTTCACATCTACATCCCGAATGCTTTTTTTATTCATTCAACTCTCTCCATTTCCTATGGATTAATCGCCCAATGGATGGTCATCCGAGAAAAGGGGAAGAGGGAAGCCCCTCCTCCCCCATTCATTATACTTGAACGGAACGAATATGGCAATCTTTTCCTATTTCGCTTTAAAGACCTTTTTTCACCAAATAACCGACCAAGTCGGCCACCCGGTTGGAATAGCCCCACTCGTTATCATACCAAGCGACAACTTTTGCCATCTTGTTCTCAATCACCATGGTAGACAATCCATCGACGGTGGAGGAGACGGAGGAGTGGTTGTAATCCTTTGAGACCAAGGGAAGTTCATTATAATCCATGATCCCTTTTAGTTCATTCTCGCTGGCCGCCTTAAGCGCAGCGTTAATCTCTTCCACCGTTGCTTCCTTTTCCAGATCAACGACCAAGTCAACCACAGAAACGTTCGGAGTAGGAACGCGCATGGCAAATCCGTTTAATTTCCCCTTTAATTCAGGAAGAACAAGGGCAACGGCTTTTGCGGCGCCGGTGGTGGTGGGAATGATGGACTCGGCGGCAGCCCGGGCACGGCGGTAATCCTTATGGGGGAGATCCAGGATCTGTTGGTCATTGGTGTAGGAGTGAACGGTGGTCATGAGGCCGCGGACGATCCCGAATTTTTCATGAATCACTTTCGCCACCGGAGCTAAACAGTTGGTGGTACAGGAAGCATTGGAGATGATGTGATGGGTGGCGGGGTCATATTTCTCCTCATTTACCCCAAGGACAATGGTAATATCCTCATTCTTGGCCGGAGCGGAAATGATCACTTTTTTGGCCCCTGCCGCCAGGTGCTTCTTCGCATCTTCGGCATTGGTGAAGCGGCCTGTCGACTCGATGACAATGTCGACGCCCAGTTCCTTCCACGGCAGATTGGCAGGATCTCTCTCGGCAATCACCTTAACTTTCTTACCGCGGACCATAAACCCATCTCCTTCCACCTCGACCGGATCCGGGAGCGTCCCATGGACAGAATCGTATTTCAGGAGATGAGCCAACATTTTCGCATCCGTCAAATCGTTCACCGCAACGATCTCATAATCATCCCTTTCCAAAGCCGCCCGAAATACGTTGCGCCCAATGCGTCCAAATCCATTAATCCCTACTTTAATCATTTCAAAACCCTCCTTATAAGTATATTGGTTTATGATGTAGGCGAATCAGAAGCGTGTAAGATCGCCCTGGCCGCCCCTTCATCGGTAATTAAAACTTGAAAAATTTTCGTCTTGGCTAGTGAACGAATCGCTTCGGCTTTATGTGTGCCGCCTGCGATGGCAATGCATCGCTTTCCTTTTAAGTCTTCCCAGCGGAGCCCGATTGTAGGCATCTGGTAAACCATCTCTCCCTCCGCATCAAAATAAACTCCAAATGCCTCACTAACCGCCTTTTTTTCCTTAAGAAGCTCAAGGATTTCGGAGCTTGCCCCCCGCCGTTTGGCCATGGTGATCGCATCCCCTATCCCATGAAAAACCAGCCGGGATTTTTGTATCTCTTCCACGCGTTCTCGAACATAGGGTTCTTCACAAAGAGATTGGTAAGCCTCCTTGCTTAACTGGTCCGGCACCTGCAAAAGTAGATAAGAGCCCCCCAAGCGTTTCGCCAGTTGAGCGGCAATCGTATTGGCCTGCGTATCCACCCTTTCCCCCAAACCGCCGCGTGCCGGGCAAACCATCACATCAGGATAAAGGTGCTCCACTTCCACCATCTCCGCCAAGGCTGCCATGGAGGTCCCTCCGGTAATCGCGATGCGATCCGTGGCAAGAATATTATTTTTTAGATAGTAGCCGGCTATGCGGCCCATTTCCCTTTTTACCTCTTCTGATTGGCCGGAGTCGCCGGGAACCATATAAACCTCTTCGATTTGCAGCTCTTTCTTCAGCATCTCTTCCAGATCATTTAGCCCATAAAAGGGCAAAATAACGGGGTAAATCTGATTGAGAACTTTCTTTCCCTCCCGGGTCAGGTACATGCCGGCCGGGTGGATCTGGATCAATTTCTGCCGTTCCAAAAGCTCCACTTCGCTCCGTAAAATCCGCTCGGTCTGATTTAACTGCCGAGCCAAAGATCTACGGCCAATCGGTTGGTGAATCTCTACGCTTTGTAAAATTTCCAGACGTCTTCGTACCAGGTCGATAAATTCGGGATGAATCTTGGATATGGATTCCAACAGCTTCCACATATCACCCACCCTCTGGACGTATATAGTCCCGTGTGACGTTTTATGTCCCGCGCCAAGCAAAAATATACGGCGAATCTTTTCCGCCTTTACCGTTTTTATCATATCCCAATCAATGAAAAAATACAAGGAGGATAGAAAAATTTACAATGCGTTTTATCATTGATTTTTTATCTCTCATCCCTTATAATAAACTTTGCTGTTTGAATTGCACCCGTAGCTCAGTGGATAGAGCGTTGGTCTCCGGAACCAAGCGCGGGGGTTCGATTCCCTCCGGGTGCACCATACATAATAGAGCGGATTGTTTAACTTACATAACGGGACCCCGCTTTTTTTTCTAAACTTCTAATTCGATTCAGGTAGATGACCAGCATGCGGTCCATATCCCCACCCGTCCGGACACGAAAGATAATCGCTTCCTCAATGAGCTGCAGAATTCTCCCTCCCAAGGTCCAAGAACTCCCTTCCCCATCAAAAAAGGTAAGATAAACCCTTTCTCCGCTCTGGATCAATTTCAGAATATCGGATCGGTGGATCACTCTTTCGCCTCCTCTTTCCTTTTCATAGTTTTTCTCCAATCCAAAGCCTTAATCCTGCTCCTCGACAAATCTAGTCGTATGATTCTGTTTATTTACAATCTTTACTCACCATTTCGTCAAACCTCGTATTTGACCTTTTTTGACCTTTGTAGTAATATAAAAATAACCGAGGGATATTCTATTCCCGTAACAAACCTTGTACTATGCAATAAACCCGATAGCGAAAGCGCACAGAACGAAGAGGAGGCTAAAAAATGGCATTGATTCCAACCGTGATTGAGCAGACGAATCGAGGCGAACGAGCTTATGATATTTACTCCCGTCTCTTGAAAGACCGGATCATCTTCCTGGGAACAGAGATTAATGATCATGTGGCCAACCTCGTGGTAGCCCAGCTGCTCTTTCTACAAGCGGAAGATCCGGAGAAAGATATCTCCCTCTATATCAACAGCCCCGGAGGCTCCATCACCGCCGGAATGGCCATCTACGACACCATGCAGTACATTAAGCCGGATGTCTCCACCATCTGCATCGGTCTTGCGGCTTCCATGGGGGCGTTTCTCTTAGCTGCCGGAGCTCCTGGAAAGCGCTTTGCTCTCCCCAACAGTGAAATCATGATTCACCAGCCGTTAGGTGGAGCTCAAGGGCAAGCGACCGATATTGAAATCGCTGCGAAACGAATCTTGAGGATGCGGGATAAGTTAAACCGAATTTTATCCGAAAGGACCGGGCAACCCCTCTCTCGCATCGAGCTGGATACGGACAGGGATCACTTCATGAGTGCAGAAGAAGCGAAAAATTACGGCCTCATCGACAGCGTAATTACCCGACCCACCGATATACGGGCCAAACATTGACGGAATCGCATAGCAAAAGGGGCAAATCGATGGAGATGCCCCTTTTTGTTTTATCATCCTTTGGCTTCCGTCACCCGCTTCACCGTCGTTTCATCGCTTCGTAATCTTGAAGCGCGTCCCTGATCCGTTATTTTTTGGACCGAATCCGAAACTGATCGGCAAGAAGGGTCCAATTTTGCGGGAACGCTCCCCCTAATTTCCAAAAACTGATCCCTCGCAAGCGGTACTCTTTCACCAGGTTAAACTTTGCCTGCATGCTTCGGACATCTTCGAACCAAACCACATGCTCCCTTCCTTCCCGGTCATAATAACGGAAGGTGGGCGCCTCAGCAGTGGCATCATATTGAATCGACACCCCGACACGGGCAGCCAGGTCCACAGCCTCCACAGGGCTAATCACACGAGCAAACGCACCGCTGGGAACATAGGGCAGGGTCCAATCATACCCATAAAGGGGCGCACCCATTAAGATTTTCTCCCGCGGTATGACGGAAACCGCATAATCAAGAACCCGCCTCACTTGCGGGATGGGGGCAACCGGCATCGGCGGACCGCCGGACCAACCCCATTCATAGGTCATGATCACCACAAAATCGGCAATCCGCCCATGGGCCGGATAATCGTGTCCTTCATACCAGGTACCCACTTGCGCACCGCTCGTTTTAGGAGCCAGGGCGGTGGAAAGAAGATATCCCTCCGCATGCAGGCGCCCGGCAATCCGTTCCAAAAAGCGGTTATAGACGGTCCGATCCGCCGGAAAGATATGCTCAAAATCGACCTGAAGAGCCCGATATCCTCTTGCTTTTAAGAGGCGGAGCACATTCTCAATGAGGCGATCCTGCACGTTATCACTGGAAAAGATGGCATGGGCCAACTCCGGAGAAAAAGTGCCTGCTCGGAAATTGGTTATCACCAACATGGGAATGGCCTGTGAATCACGAACCGCCTCCAACGCCCGCATATCCTGCAGAGGTGAAAGCCCGCCGCTTTCCTCCACATGGGCGCTAAATAGACTAAGGTAGGTTAAAAAGCCTTCCACTTCATTGACGATCTGGACATCCCTTTCCGTTCCGGAAGGCTCAAGATAAGCATTGACCTCAATCTCCATTTTTTCCTTCTCAGGAATAATGATGGACATTCCCGGCATGATCCGGTTTGGATCCTCAATCCGATTGATTTGAAGCAGAGAATCCAAAGAAACGCCATACCTTCTTGCGATCAACCACAGCGATTCGCCGGGCTGTACCCGATGAATATTCTTCTGCGGAACTAAAAGGGCTTGCCCCGGGACAAGGCGCTCCGGATGAGTCAACGCATTGGCTTGGACCATTTCATCCACCGAAACTCCGAAACGTCTGGCGATCGTCCAAAGGGAATCTCCCTGGTGTACGACAACGATCTGCACTCCATTAACCTCCCATCTTTTACTCCCCAACAGGGGAAGGGGGTAAAAACGATATACTCTATCCTATGGGTATTCATCGGGGAGATGGGAGGTTCTTAAAAAACAAAAAAACCACCTAGCAATCCTGCTAGTGGTCTTTTTTCTTAACGGGGAGTGTAATTCTCCTGGCTTACAAGGGAAGCAAGGGCATCCAGAGCTTTTTCCGCGTCGGCTCCCTCTGCTGCCAAGATGATTTCACTCCCGGAGGCAACGGCCAAGCTCATCACCCCCATGATGCTTTTCGCATTGATTCTTTTTCCATCCTTCTCCACGTAAATCTCCGATTTATATCGGTTCGCCTCTTGAACGAAGAGGGCGGCCGGTCGGGCCTGCAGACCCGTCTTTAAACGCACAGTTACTCTTCTCTCCATCATGTTCCCTTCCCCCAGTTCAAAAGTAGATGTTTTTATTATACCATTTTTTGATCCTTTGTAACTTCCATCTTGAGAGCGATTTCATATATTTTTCTCAATCGATGATTAACCCCGGATTTGCTTACCGGCCCACCGGGAAGGAGCTGTCCCAGCTCCGCCAAATTCATATCCGGATGGGAAAGACGCAATTCGGCCACCTCCCGGAGGCGCTTCGGCAGTTGGTCGAGGCCGATCTTTTCTTCAATTCTCCGAATCGCCTCAATCTGCTTCATGGAGGCGGAGACCGTCTTATTCAGATTGGCTGTTTCACAGTTTACCAAGCGGTTGACCGAATTTCTCATATCCTTCATGATCCTTACATCTTCAAAGTGGAGCAGCGCCGAATGGGCCCCGATGATATTGAGAAACTCGGTTATTTTCTCCCCTTCTTTCAAGTAGAGGATAAACCCCTTTTTTCGCCTGAGAAGCCTGGCATTTAGCCCAAAATGTTCCGTCAAGCGAAGAAGGCTTCGTGCATGCTCCTCCTCCGCCGTGAAGATCTCCAGATGATATGAATTGGACTCGGGGGAGTTGACGGACCCTCCTGCCAGAAAGGCCCCTCTGAGATAAGATCGCTTGCAGCAAGCATTTTGGATCACCTCCGCATCGATCTCATCCTTTAGCTGGAATTGTTCATCAATCAGGGCTAGTTCCTCCATCACTTCCTCAGCGCGGTCGGGTATTCGGATGATATACGTGTTGTTCTTCTTTAAACGCATCTTCTTCCGAACCAGCACCTCTCCTTGGATTCCAAATCTCTCCTTGAGCAAGGTATAAATCCTCCGGGCAATTGCTGCATTTTCCGTGGTGATATCGAGGATCATCCGATGGAGATGGAGATGAAGGGAGCCATTCATCTTGATCATGGCCGATAGTTCCGCCCTTTGGCAGCACGGTTCCAATGGGATCCGGGTCAACTCCTTTTTTGTCTGCGAAGCAAAAGACATCATGATCCCCCCTATTCCCCGCTTCGAAGGATTTTCATCAGCGTCTCCCCCACTTTTTTAGCGTTGTGACGAAGTAAAGCATCATAGAGGAGAAAATCTTCAACAATCACCTTATATCCCGATTTGGACAGGGAATCTTGATCATAGCGGACCACTTCCTGATTTTTCTCCAAATATTTGGTATAGACATGGGAGGGAATCTTTCCGTTGTTTACCAGGATATAATCGAAGAAAGAGTCGCCCACATGATCGTGAACCGCACGAAGATGATCGGAAGCCGTGTAATGGTCTGTCTCGCCAGGTTGGGTCATGAGATTCACGATAAAGATTTTCTTCGCCCGGGAGTTCTTTATCGCCTCCGTAATCCCCCCGACTAAAAGATTGGGCAATATACTGGTGTACAGGCTCCCTGGGCCCACGATGACAAGATCCGCATCCCGAATCGCTTCGATCGCTTCCTTTAATGGATGAGCATCGGCCGGTTCAATAAAGACGCGAGAAATCCGTTTCCCCGCCAGCGGAATGAGCGATTCTCCCATGACGGTGGTTCCATCTTCCATGATCGCTCCCAAGTGAAGAGGCTCAGAGGCAGAGGGAAGAACTTCGCCCCGTACGGCCAAGACCCGGCTCAACTCCCGAATCGCAGAGACGAAATCCCCTGTGATTTCCGTCATCGCCGCGATCAAGAGATTTCCCAAATTATGTCCGTCCAACTCTCCCCCATGGTTGAAGCGAAATTGGAGCAATTGATCCAATAACGGCTCCACATTGGAAAGGGCGAGTAAAACATTGCGGACATCGCCGGGAGGGGGAATCTGCATCTCCTTCCGCAGGCGACCGGAACTCCCTCCATCATCGGCAACCGTAACGATCGCCGTAATAGAGAAAGGAAATTCTTTAAGACCCCGCAAAAGGACGGACAACCCGGTCCCTCCGCCTACGGCGACAACCTTTGGCGCCTTCTCCTGTTGTATTCCCGGTTTCATGGAACACCTCTCGTTTAAGGTTCTATTTCTCTCTAGTTATCTTTATCCATATCCCGGTGCATGGTCCGGACCGGATATTCACCTTCAAAT
Source organism: Thermicanus aegyptius DSM 12793 (assembly GCF_000510645.1). Taxonomy (NCBI): domain Bacteria; kingdom Bacillati; phylum Bacillota; class Bacilli; order Thermicanales; family Thermicanaceae; genus Thermicanus; species Thermicanus aegyptius. The sequence goes on from NZ_KI783301.1 coordinate 3,087,255, forward strand.
GCGTTTTTTAAAGCCTCTGCGATGGTGACCGAACGGTGCTTGCCGCCGGTGCATCCGATCCCCACCACCAACTGTCCCTTCCCTTCCCGTTTATAGTGGGGGAGAAGGAAACGAAGAAAATCGGTCAGACGCTGCAAAAATTGTTGCGTTTCCGTCCATTTTAGCACATACTGGGCCACTTCGCCATCACAACCGGTAAGGGGCCTAAGCTCAGGAACATAATGGGGATTTGGGAGAAAACGGACGTCAAATACGAGATCGGCGTCAATCGGAATCCCATATTTAAATCCGAACGAGACGATGTGAAGCGACAAATTATTCCCGGCATGATCGCCTCCCCCAAAACGCTGTATGAGCGTCTCCTTCAATTCCGCCGGTTTTAGGCGGGAAGTATCGATCACATGATGGGATCTTCCCTTAAGCTCGCTGAGCAAGCGCCTTTCCCTTTTGATCCCTTCGATCGGTGTTGCCTCTAATGCGAGGGGATGTTTTTTTCTGGCTTCTTTATAACGCTGAACCAAAACCTCGTCACTCGCATCGAGGAAAAGGATTTGGTAAGGGACACCCATCTCATCCAACTCTGCTAAAGCGGTGAAGAGAGAATCAAAAAATTCTCTCCCCCTCAAATCGATCACCAAGGCAATCCGGTCGATCTTCCCCTCCGAATGCTTAATCAGTTCTGCGAATTTAGAAACCAACACAGGCGGAAGGTTATCAATGCAGAAGTAACCCATCTCTTCAAACGATTTAACCGCAATCGTTTTCCCTGCCCCGGACATTCCGGTAATTATTAACAATTGTATTACCTTCTGCACAGAGATCCCTCCTTTTCCTCTTCTTTACCCCTGTTGCAGATCATATCGAATCAGCTCATAATCGGGGGTATAAACAAATCTCCCGATCCACATCCCCTTTTCAGAAAGCACTTTCTGCAAAATGATCCGGTCCCCTTCCGGCATAGGCAGAGTACTCACCTTTTCCCTCTCAATCCATCGCAACGTCCCTTCGTGGGTTCCCTGCCGAACCTCGCCGCGCCACTCTCTGGCCAAAAAAGTAAAAAGCATCCATTCATTGATGGGGATGGAATTTTCTTCAATCCGGATCGTAAAGACCCCCCTCAATTGGGGGCGGACAAGGGTTAAAGAGGTTTCTTCTTCAGCCTCCCGTACGGCAGTCTCTAAAATGGTCTCTCCTTCATCCATCTTCCCTCCAGGGGGATACCACCAACCCCTGCGAGGCTTTTCCAACATCAGGATTCGTTCATCGTTTCCTTTTCCATCCAAGATGAGACAATTGCTTACACGTTGCACGCGAATCTTCACCTCTGTTCCTTAGCATACCACTTATCAAGGTTGAGAACAACAAGGCAGACGACCCTTCCTCAGAGGCAAAAAAAAGGCGCAGGCGAAACACCTGCGCAATCAAATTTATATTTAAGGGGGTCAATTTGATTATCTTTACTTTACCCCATAAATATTTCAGCCATATTACAGAAAGTTAAAAAGTTGGTTTCAAAGCGTTACGATTTAACCGCTTTTTCTTTGATCTCCTCCAACAAGGATTCCACATCATGCTGGGCAGAAATGGCGGCTATGCTCCCGTCGCCGGTGGCGGTCACGACCTGGCGCAGTGTCTTTTCGCGCACATCTCCCGCGGCATAAATTCTGGGTATTTTCGTCCGCATCTCTCCATCGGTGAGAATATACCCTTGTTCATTGGTAATCCCTAGATCTTGGAAAGGTTTGGAGAGGGGGTCCATCCCCACATAGATAAACACCCCATCGCAGGGATAGTCCTTCTTCTCCCCTGTCTTTACATTTCTCAGCCGCACTCCGGAAACCTTTTGATCCCCAAGAACCTCATCCACCACAGTATCCCAGATCACTTCAATCTTCGGATTGGAGAATGCCCGGTCTTGCAGAATCTTTTGCGCTCTAAACTGATCCCTGCGATGGACGATGGTCACCTTATTGGCGAAACGGGTGAGGTAAACTCCTTCCTCGACGGCGGAATCCCCTCCGCCCACCACCACAACTTCCTTATTCTTGAAAAATGCACCGTCACAGACGGCACACCAGGAAACGCCCCGCCCTGCGAATTTATCTTCCCCCGGGACACCTAAGCGACGGGAAGCGGCTCCCGTGGCAATGATCAGGGCGCGACCCTTATATTCTCCGTTCGTGGTCTTCACCAGCTTATATTCATAGTGATCCTCCACACCTGTAATCTCCCCATATTCATATTTGGCCCCAAACTTTTGCGCATGCTCAAACATCTTGTTGGAAAGATCAGGACCTAATATATGGTCATATCCGGGGTAATTTTCAATCTCCTCGGTGTTGGCCATCTGCCCGCCCGGGATCCCTCTTTCTATCATGAGCGTGCTCATATTTGCCCTTGAGGTATAAACGGCGGCAGACATCCCGGCAGGTCCAGCTCCCGCAATAATCACATCATAAATTTGATCGGTCATCTATTCTTCCCTCCTAACCAACATACTCCCATTAAATCGAATTTTACCGATATAATGGTCTCCTCCTATATTACTCTTCCCACCATGAAATGTCTAGTATTCGAAAATATTCTTCAAATACCGGTTTAACGTAGCCGGAGCAATGCCGTAACGGGCAGCCAATTTGCTCTTGCCAATTTTTTGCTGTTCATGGAGCAACACATATTCCAGTGCCGCTGCCAACGCTTCCCATTTACGGATCTGGAGAAGCCTTTCCGCATCCATGTAAAAGAGGGAATAGTACCATTGCCGCAATCTTTTCCTGGCTTTCCCGGAGAACTTCACCCCTTGCGCTTGGAAAATCTGCTCCATTCGGTCAATAGCCGTGAGGCGAAGAAAGAGAAACTCCAATTTGGGATATGAAACCAAGCGAAACAGGGTGCTTCCCAGACGAATCTCAATCGGCAACGGAGCCCCCATTTGCACCAGCATCGCAAGGATTCTCTCTTTTGCTCCCCGATCTTCTTCCCTATCGCGGAGCAGGTCCCGAAAGTTCGTTTCTACCACTCTGCCTCCCAATTTTCCCAAAAGCTCAATCGCTTCCCTTTTTACCTTCTCATCTCCGAAATGAAGGCCCCATAGCAAGGAAATACGGGAGTGTCCGTTTCCCTCCATGTTTGCTCTCTTTTGCCTTTCGTCTTCCTTTTTCGGCAAAACAGGGGGATAGCGATAACTGAGGCGTCTCTCTTTATCCCCTCCCTGAAGAAGAGAAAGGTAGGCGGCGGCAATTTCTTTTCCTTCCTCATACGTGTATAGCCTTCCCCACCAGTATTTCGCGTCGGCCCATTTGTTTTGATTATACGCAGAAACGGCCAATAAATGGAGGAGAGGCAGTGTCTCCCCTTGCAATCGATAGAGATGGCGGAATAGGCGGTATGCTGTTTCATCTTCTTGAAGGAATCCCATGGTGGTCGCCAATTTATAGCCTAATTCCAGTGGAATGGGGTATACCTTCGCCAGTCCTTCGACCAGCTTTTTTCCCTTTTCCTCTTCCCCGACGTTTTTGAAGAAGATGGACAGATTACACAGGGCGTGAAGGTTTTGGGGGTCCAGTTCAAGAACGCGATACGCCTCATGAATGGCCGCTTCCACCTGCCCCAAATAGTAATAGGTGAGGGAGAGATTGTTTCGCGCCGGTAAAAAGAAGGGATCCCTCTTCACCAAAACCTGAAGTTTCTTAAGGGCCGCTTTAAATCGCCCTTTTCCCAGCAGTCTCCTGGCCTCCTCATGTTCTTCAAATTCGGGAGAAAAAACTCCTTCTTCTTCCTCGTTTTCTTCTCCCGAAACCTCCGCCAGGTATTCAAGAAGTTCCTCTGCATCCGCCACATACTCTCCTTCCGGTTCTTTCTCGAGGTAACGGAGCGCATACTTCTTTGATGAGGAATATTCCCCCATGCTGGCATAGTTATGTCCCAAGAAAAGGTTACATTCATGGAAATCGGGGGAGAGTTGCTCCAATATATAATGAAGGATCCGATTTGATTCTTCGAAACGGCCTACTTCCGCCAAAATTCCTGCCAAATTGCAGTGATTTACAGGGTTCTCCGGTTCCAATTCCACCGTTCGCCGAAAATAACGCAGAGCATTCCCATAATCTTTTTTCTTCATCGCCTGCATGGCTTTTTGATAATAAAACTCTGCATTAAGGACGAGGGGGATTACTTTCCCCCTCTCTTTTTTTAGACGTTCTTTACCCATTTCCTCCTCCGCGTCTCCTGGAATCTCTGTTTTCAGTATACCATACCGGAATTTTTTCTGCAGAGGGAAAAGTTCCTCATTCCACATCTTTTGACGGATCGATCTTTTGACACTTCACATGGTTCAAACCGCGGGATACTTGGAAGCACTCCGGTACCCGAAAGTTCTGTTTTTATGCGGCAGGCGATCTCCGCCTCTCCCACGGGGAACCGACCGAGGACCGCGTACATTTTTCTGTAGATGCCCTATAAGCGACGCGGAGCTCTCCTTTTTTACTCATAAGAAGAGAAAAAGCTCGGCAAGTGATTCATCGCCGAGCAGAGAGAATCGGTTCCAAACCTGGGGATACAATCTATTGGAGCAGAGAATAGTTTATATGGAGGTCCCCCTTTTTTTCGGCGTAAAGATTCTCTTTAAAACGTGTGAAATCCATAACGTCCTTTATGGTTCCTTCTTCCACCAGCTTATTGGCCAGCTTGGAGCGCAGGAGCGCCTTTTCGTACATTTCCCGCACTTCACTGCTGTTCCAAAACTGATCTTCGGTCAAGCCTGTAATTTTGATACGATTGGCCATCAGTTCCTTGATGACGTAGCCATTCTGATCGTCCGCTTGCTCGAGGAGGGATCTTTGGAGTTGTACCACATCATCCACTTCCTGCGGTGAAACGTTTAGGCCAAGCGCCTTTGCATACTGAACTGCCAATTCATCTTTGATCATGTTGTCAAGGATCGCTTCATCGCTGAGCTTAGGTTGAGCATTAGGACCAAGCTGACTGATCAGATCTACATTTTCCCTGTAAAAGACAAATCGTTCGAGGGGAATCTCAATGCCTCCTCCGTGAACCAATATCTGATCTTTTTTCGGTCCGAGAAGATCCAGCTTCGCTCTGATGGCATCGAAACCCTTTTGAATGGTCTCCCGTACCTCCTGCGGAATGCCCAACGATTCCGCCTCGGTCACCTGCGAGATGGAAAAAACGGCGAGAGTGCCCAAGAAAAGGAGGGAAAGAAACAAAGAGAAAAAAAGAGGAATTTTTCTTAACACGAGACTTCAACCCCTCTCTCATTCATGGTTTATCGTACATGAATCTGCCACGTTACCTCCACCATACCATTTACTTGGTGAGGGTAATACATAACCTTCATTTTTGACATTTACAGAGAAAGGAGAAACTTTCCTGCCGTACTTTTTGGCATTGAGCAAATCATGCATTATCTATTCGTAGAATAACATTCTTCTTTTGGAACGTCAAGAATAGTATAATAAATTTTTAATAAACAGATTTATCTTTTCCATCCAAAATAAAACCGCCATTCATCCCACCAATTTAGAAGCGCGGATGAATGGCGCGTGAGAGATAAACGAAGCGATTACCAGGTGGCGCCGGTGGAAGAGGCTCTGTCCGTCAGCGTGATCCGGATGCTTCCATTGGAGGTATCTACGGTGAGTGGGAATTGACCGCCGTTTACCACGCCCTGGTAATGATCATCCCCCTTGTTCCCGCTGAAGGGAGGGTCCGGAACATCAATGCTCCCGTTCCCCGTTCTAAGATCATAGGCGTAACTCCCAGAAGGGGACAGGGTAAGGCGAACCGAACCGTTGAAGGTATGGATGCTCCACGCTCCCGTCATCTCCCCGCCCGCCTCGATTGTACCGTTGCTCGTTTTGGCGTTTAAACTCCCCTTATATCCCGTAACCACAATTTTACCGTTTGAAGTATCCAGGTCCGCCTCACCGGCGCTTTCTCTCAAATCGATTTCTCCATTTGATGTATGAATGCGTCCAACCCGATCCATACCGACAACGGTAATCTTCCCGTTGCCGGACTCCCCTTCGATTTTCATCCCCTTGGGTGCATACACTTTCAGATCGACGGAGGTCATAAAAGGAGTAAAGAGGAGTTGATCTTTCGGCCACTCCACCTGGACGATCAGCTGATTTCCATTTTCCTGCAGGTGAACGGGAATTTTCTCCATCTCTTGCCGGAGACTTTCTTCATCGGCCATCGCCATTCGATACGTGGGAATAACGGTAATTTTCCCATCGGTGGAAGGAGAGATTTCGATGTCCCCATGCGCGGACAGGACACGAAGGGAAGTGAAATCGCCGGGGTCCCGGACCCTGCTCTCCGCCGTGATGGAGGCCGTTTTGCCGATGTCATTCCAGTTGATGCGCCCGTCCGTAAAGGAAAAGATAGGAACGAGCCCCAAAACGACAACGACCAGGATCGCTCCTCCCCAGTCGAAGCGGACGGGACCCTCTTTTTTCCCGAACAAAAGCATTTCCAAGCCGTAACCCACGATGATGAGGGGCCAAAACTTATGGAGTTCGGCCACCCATTCCCCTTGCCCGCTCATCCCTAAAAGAAGAATGATGCCAATGAGAATCAGTGAAACCCCTGTAGTCGCTCTCCCGACTCGCATGCCTCAACACTCCTTTTTCTTTCCCGATCCAATCAAACCTTTTAGCCGACATGCGCAGGTTTAAAGAGGCAGGCACGCTCCCGTTCCCCTCTTTTCCCACATCATATCATGAATCAGGAGAGAACAAAACATGCTCCGGATAGGGAGATGATCCGCCTTGAGACGGATGGGAGCGGCAAGAGATCGACCGGCGGGTTATCCTTTTTTCACCTCAAAGTGAATCGTTCCCGCCACTCCGGCGGTCATCCCTGCCCTCCACGGTCGGACGGTGAGTGCCTCCCTTAGAGCCTGGCCGAAAGCTCGAAACGCACTCTCCCAAATATGGTGCCCATGGCCGGGCCTCCCTTTTAGGAGATCGAGATGAAGGGTGGCTCCTGCCCCCTGGACAAATCCCTCAAAAAATGCGACGAGATCTTCCGAATTCATCCCCTCCATGGCGGGGGGAAGTTTTACGTCTCCCGGGTTAAAATCGAGATAGGCACGACTTTCAAAGCTAAGGACCGCCCGGGTGAGGGATTCGTCGATGGTGCCGTAGGCATAGCCGTAACCCACCACCCCTTCTCCGTGATGGGCTGCGATGTATTCCTTAATCGCTTTGCCAAAGGTGATCCCCACATCCTCGGTAATCACATGGACGAGATCGAAATGATCCAACTTCACCGTCACGGCCAGATTCATCTCTCCCCTCCATGCCACATGTTCCAACATATGATTAAAGAAAGGGAGAGGGGTGGCGATCTTCTCTTTTCCCCGGGGATCGCGCGGCCCAAAATCAAGCTTCACCTGAATGAGGGATTCTGAGGTGGTCCGGGTCACTTCAATTGGTTTCTCCATGGGTTTATCTCCTTTCCTCTACAGCGAGGCGATGGCTGTCGAAGCCCTCCACTTTCGCAAAGTGGGCCGCATAGGATCTTACCCGTTCAAACCCCTCCTGGGTTACATACCCGATCGAGGAACGCTTCAGGTAATCCCACACCGAGACGCTGGAATAGCTTTTCGCAAATCCCCCGGTGGGAAGAATGGCATTGGGACCGAGGAGAAAATTGCAAAGGGTGATCGGCGTATATTCTCCTAACAAAATCTCTCCGGCATTCTTGATCTTCGGCAATACGGAGAAGGGATCTTCCACCAAAATCTCCATATGCTCCGGCGCGTACCGGTTTACAAATTGAATCGATTCCTCCAGACTTTGGGTAAGCAGAATCCCGCCGAAATTGCTTAAAACCTGCTCCACAAACTCTCGCCGCCGGGGGGAGAGTTTCGGCAGCTGTTTCTCCACAATCTCCGCCACTTTCTCCGCCAAGGGACGGGAATGGGTAACGAGGAGGGAGGCGGAGTCGGGACCATGTTCCGCTTCAATCATGAGGTCTAACGCCGCTTTCTCCGGGTCCGCGTTCTCATCGGCCAAAATGATCGCTTCACTGGGGCCGGCCGGAAGTCCCACATCGATGAGTCCGGTTAAAAGGCGTTTTGCCGCGGTAACATAGGGGTTTCCGGGACCAAGAATTTTCCGGACGCGGGGGATCGTCTCCGTTCCATAGGCTACGGCGGCCACCGCCTGGGCTCCACCCACCTTATAGATCTCTCTGATTCCGGTTACCTTCGCCACCGCCAGCAGGGAATCGTCCAACGTCCCTTTTTCATTGGGAGGCGTCACCACGATGATGCGGGGAACACCTGCCACCACCGCCGGAACTCCCAGCATAAGGAAGACGGAAGGAAAACTTCCCTTACCCCTTGGAACATAGAGGGCAACATCGGAGATGGGAGTGACCTTCTCACCGGCCATGATTCCCCTGTCGATCTCTGTAAACCAGAATTCCTTCGGCATCTGTTCCTCATGGAATTTCCGAATATTCCGGTAGGCCACTTGGATTGTCTCCACCATCAGGGGATCTTCCCGCTTTAAGCGTTCATATCCTTCATCGATCTCTTCTTCCTTTACTTTCAATCGATCCGAGGTGAGTTCTACCCGATCAAAACGAGCGGTAAAGCGGATGAGGGCGCGATCGCCTTCCTCTCTCACCGCTGCGATGATCTCTTGAGCGATCTCCATCTGCGTGGTAATTTCCTTTTCCGCCCGGGTGAGGATTCTTCTTTTCTCCTCTTCCCCCAGCTTTGCCCACTCCAACCACTGCATTCTATTTCCTCCTTTAGGGATACTTTCATAGCCATTGAACGCATGATAGATCTCTATTTTGCCTGCCGGCGAAAGGGAAACTTCCCGAACGATCGGATTCCGACGGGTGGGCGCATTTAGCCTTTCCGTTTCTCCTCCGGTTTCATCCTTCCTTTTAGTTCTTCCAACACCTTCTCAAAAGGAAGCCCCTGCTCCCGCAGGAGGACAAAGAGATGGTAGAGGAGGTCGGAAACTTCATAACGGAGTTCCTCTGGGCTTCGGTTCTTCGCCGCAATGATGACTTCGCTCGTCTCCTCCCCCACCTTCTTTAAGATCTTGTCCAACCCTTTTTCAAAGAGGTAGGTGGTATAGGAGCCCTCCGGCCGCTCCTTCTCCCGCTCCGCCACCGTCCGTTCCAATTGGGCCAACACATCGGGCAGCTTCTCCTCCGGTTCATCCCCCCACAATGCCTGATGGAAACAACTCCACTCCCCCGTATGACAGGCCGGGCCTGCCGGCCTTACCTTCACCAGGAGAGCATCCCCGTCACAATCGAGGGAGATGGAGACCACCTTTTGCAGATTTCCGGAGGTTTCCCCTTTATGCCAGAGGGACCGGCGGGAACGGCTGTAAAACCAGGTCTCTCCGGTTTCTATGGTTTTCTCCAGGGACCGGCGGTTCATATAGGCCAGGGTGAGAACTTCCTTTGTAACGGCATCGGTTACAACCGCGGGGATGAGGCCCTGTTCATCCCATTTTATCCGTTCAAGATCGATCATCGCACCTCAACTCCCCTTTCCCTCACTTTTTCTTTTACTTCTGCAATGCGAATCAAACCGTAGTGAAAAACAGAGGCGGCCAAGGCGGCATCGGCCTTCCCTGCCGTTAACACCTCCGCAAAATGTTCCGGAGTACCGGCCCCTCCCGAGGCGATGACCGGAATCCCCACCTCTTCCGCCACCCGACGGGTGAGGGGCAGGTCGAATCCATCCTTGCGCCCGTCCGTATCCATGCTGGTGAGAAGGATCTCTCCGGCTCCCAATGCCTCCACCTGTTTCGCCCAGGCGACGGCATCTAACCCGGTGGCCCTCCTTCCTCCATGGGTATAAACCTCCCATCTCTCCTTTTCCCCGTCCCATTTGGCATCGATGGCGGCCACAATGCACTGGGAACCGAACTTCCTCGCCCCCTCGGTAATCAGTTCGGGATGGAGGACGGCGGAGGTATTGATCGATACCTTATCCGCCCCCGCCAAGAGGAGCTCCCTCATCCCCTCCACATCGCGGATTCCGCCACCCACGGTAAAAGGGATATTGACCTCCGCAGCCGTCTTTCGGACCACATCCACCATCGTCTTCTTTCCTTCATGGGAGGCGGAGATATCGAGGAAGACGAGTTCATCCGCCCCTTCCAGGCTATAGCGCCGGGCCAGCTCCACCGGATCTCCGGCATCGCTAAGCCGGAGGAACTGAACCCCCTTTACCACCCGTCCCTCTTTTACATCAAGACAGGGTATAATTCGTTTCGCCAGCATCCCTTTCGCTCCCCTCCAAGATTTCTAAAGCCTCCTTCAGCGGAACCATCCCGGAGTAAAGTGCCTTCCCCACGATGGCCCCCGTTATTCCTTTTCCTTGATGCTCCTTCAACCGGACAAGGTCTGCCATCGAAGAGATCCCCCCTGAGGCGATCACCCGTTTTCCGGTCGCCTCCGCCAAAGCGATCGTTGCCGGAAGGTTCGGCCCTGTTAAGGTTCCATCCCGCCGTATATCCGTGAAGATGAAGGTCTCTGCCCCCCACTCCGCCAGCTGTTGGGCCAGTAGGGTTGCCTCCACCCCTCCTTCGGCAAGCCATCCCCGGGTCTTAACACGACCATCCCGGGCATCGATGCCGATGGCGATCTTCTCTCCATAATGGGAGAGGGCCGCCCGTATGAAGGCGGGATCCTCCACCGCCTTGGTGCCGAGGATAAGGCGGGCTACCCCTTTTTGCAAATACTCTTCCATGTCGAAAAGGGTCCGGATCCCTCCCCCCACCTGAACGGGGATGGGAAGGCTCTCCACGATGGAGAGAATTACCTCCTTCTGCACGGGATATCCCTCTTTCGCCCCATCCAGGTCGACGAGGTGAATCCACTTAGCCCCCTGGGAATAAAAGGAGCGGGCCAACTCCAAGGGATCTCCGTAGACCGTCTCTTTCCCGTAATCGCCCTGGTAAAGCCGAACCGCTTTCCCGTTCCTCAGGTCGATGGCGGGATATAGAATAAACGGTTCCATCGGCATTACTCGTCCCCCCTTTGTGAGATCTTCGATGATGATTCCTTGGACGGGAGATACTCCTGGGGAGGATAGGAAAGAAAGCGCCCTAGAATCTTCATGCCCACCTCTCCGCTCTTTTCCGGGTGAAACTGGACACCAAAGAGATTCCGTTCCCCTACGATGGCAGGAACCTCCTGATGATAATCGGTCACCGCCAGGAGCGTTTCCCTCCTCTCCGGCACCACGTAATAGGAATGGACAAAATAGACATACCCTTCCTCTTCCTTATGAAAAAGGGGAGAATCGGTCAACCCGCGAAGACGGTTCCACCCCATATGGGGAATTTTATACCCCCCCTGAAAGCGAACCACACGTCCGGGAAGGAGGTGTAATCCTTCATGCCATCCATGCTCTTCGCTCTCATCGAAGAGAAGCTGCATTCCCAGGCAGATCCCCAAAAGGGGCTTCTCCTTTTCAACGTGACGGCGAATCGCCTTCACCAAGTTCCGCCCCTTCAGTTCCTCCATGGCATCCCCAAATGCCCCTACGCCCGGAAGAATGAGGCGGTCCACCCGTTCTACCTCCTCAGGTTTTGAGATGATTTCGCAAGGGTGGCCTAAACGCTCCAATGCCTTCCCCACACTGTAAAGATTCCCCATTCCGTAATCCAGGATCCCGATCATCTTCTTTCCCCTCCCAGCCGATCGATCAATTCCTGAAATATTTTGCCCCGCAGACGATAGCTGGAACGGTTCGCAATGAGGCGGCTTGTGATCGGTGCGATCGGCTCCAGCTCCACCAATCCGTTTTCCTTCAAGGTCCTCCCCGTGGAGACGATATCTACAATCCGGTCCGCCAACCCCAGGATGGGGGCCAGTTCAATGGAACCGTTCAAGTGGATGATCTCCACCTGCTCTCCCTTGTCCCGGAAGTAACGCTCCGCCACATTGGGGTATTTGGTCGCAACCCGTCTCATCAAACCGGCGGAAGGCGCCGGCTCAGGAAGCCCCGCCACCGAAAGACGGCATGGACTAATCCCCAAATCGAGCAACTCATAGACATCCCGCTCTACCTCCATCAAGACATCTTTTCCCACGATGCCCACATCGGCGACACCGTACTCCACATAGGTGGGAACATCCATCGGCTTCGCCAGGATCAGTTCTAATCCCGCTTCGGGTACAGCGAGGAGTAGCTTGCGGGTATCGGCAATCTCTTCAGGGAGCGGATACCCCTGTTCCTTCAGCAGAAGGAGGGCATCGTCCAAGATTCTCCCTTTCGGGAGCGCTAAACGTAACTCCCTCATGCCTTCCTCCATCCCCCTTCCCTTTCCCTCTCTCTGGAGGCGCCTCTTCCAAGCCGTCTTACACCTGATGAATCGATGAACAGGATCTCCTCAAACTCCCCTTCCCATTTTCGGAAGGCTTCCATTTGTTCCTCTCCTTGCTGAGGCCAATCGATCGCCTGGAAGGAAGATGCTCCTTCCTCGGCAAACTCTTCATTCTCCCGGTTTAAACAATGAATGGCCACGATCTCTCCTTGGGCCCGCCTCTCCATCGCCCACTGAAATGCTTCCTCCATCTGTTCCGGAGGATAGAGGAGAAGGCTCTTCTTTTTCTTCTCTATCGGGAAATGGGCCGCCTCCAGAAGGCGATCCACTTTTATAGCAAAACCGGTGGCAGGAGCCTCCCTCCCAAACTCGGCGGTTAAGTGATCGTACCGCCCTCCATTTAAAACGGAAGAAGCAACCCCCTCGGCAAAACCTTCAAAGAAGAGGCCGGTGTAGTAATCCTGTTTTGCCATCATGGTGAGGTCAAAGGTTAACCACTCCGCAAATCCCAATTTCATTAAGAGGCGATAAACCTCCTCCATCTCCCCGACGCACTCCTCCGTTTCAGGGAAAGGGGAGAACAAACGGGCTTCTTCCAGCACCTCTACCCCACCATGCCAACGGAGGATGCGATACAAGGCTTCCTTGGCCGCCCCGGAAAGGGAGCTTGCCTTCACCTTTTCCCTAAATCCCACATGATTTTTTTCTTTTAAAGCCGTTTTTAACGCCGACACCAGGGAGTCATCCCCTGTCCAAACTGAAAAATAGGCATCCAGAAATCGGGCATGGCTCATGGCGATGCGAAATTCCTTTACTCCCGCCTCTTTCACTGCCGCAATCGCTAAAGCCATCTGCTCCGCATCGGCGAATAAGCCCTTTTCCCCAATAAGCTCTGCGCCCATCTGGGTAAATTCGGCACTTTTGCCTGCCTCTTTGCTGGGAGACCGGAACACATTCCCCAAGTACATCAAACGGATGGGAAAGGGGTGCGAATAGAGGAGTGAAGCGACAACCCGAGCGATGGGAGTGGTCATCTCCGGACGCAGGACCAAGGTTCTCCCTTGCCGGTCCAGGAGTTTAAATAACTTCCCCTCTTCCGTTTTGCTCAATACCCCTAAGGTGTCAAAAAATTCCACCGTTGGCGTCTCAATCTTTTCATAACCCCACTTCTCCATGAGTGATAAAATCCGCTCCTCTAATTCCCCTTTCCTTCGCAGCGGCCCCGGCAATATATCATGAAAGCCATTCGGTTTCTCAAAAACTAGTGGTTTATTCATCTCGCTCAACTCTTTACTTTGATAATATGGTAGTAGACTAAAGGATTTAGGGATAGTCTACCATCTCCTTCTCCCCTCCGTCAACCCTTTTTTTCTCCTCCTGTGAAAACTCGTAGTCTCGGCAAAGGAGCACCCGCCCATCCTGGCGAAAACGTCCAACCCGGTTGCTTCTAAAACTCGAAAAAAAAAGAGGGTTATTCTTTCGCCTTCCTTCTCTCCCGCTCCTCGGCCGTATAAATAATGCGAATCGGATTCCCCCCGGCCAATGCGCCCGGGGGGATATCCCGATTTACGAGGGAGGCCGCAGAAACAACCGCTCCGTCGCCGATGGTTACCCCAGGCAAAATGGTGCTGTTCGCTCCGATCATCACCCCATCTCCGATGACCACATCGCCTATGCGATACTCCTCCACGAGATATTCATGGCAAAGAATGACCGTGTTATACCCGATAATGCTGTTCTTGCCGATGGTAATCCGCTCAGGGAAGAGAATATCGGGCATCACCATAAACGCAAGGGCACTTTTCTCTCCCACCTTCATTCCCAACAGATGCCGGTACAGCCAATTCTTCCAAGAAAAAAAAGGAAGATAGCGGGCGATGAGGATCACCGCCACATTGCGAAAAACCTTCCAGAAAGAGACCGTCTTATACACTTGCCAAAGGGAATTTACCCCTTTCACCTTGAACGTTTCCGTCCTGCGCCCCACTTTCGCTTCACCCTTCCCAGGTTTTCTACCGCATACCCCATCATCATTCATGTGACGTCCTCCCCCGAATAAATTCGGGGGCATCCCAGGCGGCTCAAGCCGCCGGAGATGTCGGTTCGTGGACCGTGTGCCAACCCAGCCGGATCGGCACGACCACGGGGGTCGCCACATCCCCACTACTCCGTCGCTCTGCGACCGGAGATACCTTGTACGCCGCCAGGAACAGGTTCGCCGCCCCGTTCGCATCGGCATGGGTTCGCCATCCGCAGTCACACCGATACAAGCCCCGGAAGACCCGGTTGCTCTTCCGGATCTCGCCGCACCCGTGGCACCTCTGGGAAGAATACGTTTCGCTGACCTTGATCACTTCAATGCCGTACAACCCGGCTTTGTACTCGATCATCTTGATGATCTTCCCATACGGCCACGCATGAAGGCGTTGGTTCAAGACAGGACCGTAGTCGATCCGCTCCCGGATCGCCTTCAAATCGCCAATGGCAATGGTGTCCACGCCCGCTTCCCAGCACCGGCGCACAAAGTCGGCCGTCATGATGTGAAGCAGGTGGTTCACCTGCCGGGATTCTTTCCGTTCGATCCGGCGGTACCGCCGACTCTTGCGCGGGTTCTCCGCAGTTGGTGGCTTGACCTTGGCCCGGACCTTCTGCCAGTACCGTCGGATGGACTTGATCAGCCGGCCGTTGTACATGAGCGCCGTTCCGTCGTCAAATACTGCCGTGATCGCCTGGGTCTCGCCCAGATCCACGGCCACCTTGCGATGTCCCAACGGCTCCTTCGCTTTGACCTCCACCACCAGATGGGCTCTCAGCCCAGTTTTCGCATCGTAGGTGAGGAGGACATTGCGAACCCGAAGGATCGGCACATTGCGTCCCACCTGAAGGGTGACCGTCACTTGGCGAACGCCATCTGACCGTCCTGTCCCCAGACTCAGGGTGAGCCGATCCCCCTCCAGACTGAACCCGTACCCGTCAAAGTACCGGAGCGGAGAGTACATCCCTTTGCGCCGGAACCCCGGCATCTGGTGCCGGGTTCGCTCTGCCTTCCGCAACGCAAAGAAACTACGGTAGGCTTGGATCACCTCGTCGCGGGTCGCCTGAACCGACAAAGAGTAATATCCCTTCGCCCGCGGCAACGTCTTCAGGATCGCGTTCAAGCGTTGACGGGTGACCTTGGTTGTTCCGGTGTTTTTGAATTCTTCCCGCAGGTGCCACAGGAGGCCGTTGTACACCTTCGTGGCGCACAGCATCGCGTCAAGAAGGACCCGTTCGGTCTCCGGATCCGCGAGAACTTTTGCTTGGAGAGTCAGCATCGGCATGTGTTTTCTGCTCCTCGATGTACCGTTTGATCGTCTCTGCACTCACGTGTCCGGCGGTGCCGACGTAATACGAGGGATTCCACTGATGTCCACCCCATAGCTGGCGCTTGAGTTGTGGGTGTGTCATAAACAACCTGCGGGCGCTTGTTCCTTTCAAAATCTTGGCGATGACCGTAGGACTGACCGCAGGCGGCGCGGAAAGGAAGAGATGCACGTGATCAGGCATCACCTCCATCCCGAGCATTTCGTAGCCATGCTCATCGGCCGTCTGAGCGAGCACTTTCTTCAACGTCTCGTCGACCGGCGGGACAAGCACAGACTTTCGATACTTGGTGGACCATACAAAATGATAGTTGATCTCGTATACCGCATTCGGCGTGGATTTCCATGATCCTTTTCTCATACCATCATTATATCATAGCGAGGGGGGCCGTGTATCCCCTCAATGAATTGAGGGGGATTACGGCCCCCTCGCGCTCCCCCATTTCTCTAAACGCCTGCCGTTCCGGAATCACCCCAAGCCACACTTTGATTCATGAGCGGCGTGGCAAGATGGAGAAGCTCGCGAATATCGTGGAGAATATATTCAGGATTGCAGCTTCGCAGAAGCTCCAACGGTTTCAAACTCCAAGCGACGGCAGCCGCATCTACTCCGGCGGCATGGGCAGCATCCAGATCAAAGGTGCTGTCCCCGATCATTAAAGCCTCCTCCTTCTCGGCTTTTAGCCGTTCTAAGGCCGTAAGAACCGGTTCGGGATGCGGTTTATGCGCCTTAACATCCTCCATGGTGACGATGGCGGAGAAGTAATTTTCCAATCCAAAATAGCGAAGCCCCATCAGGGTGGTCAGGCGCTGTTTCGAAGTCACCACGCCAAGCTTAGCCCCCCTCAGAAAAAGTTCCTTCACCGTTTGGCTGACGTGGGGAAATTCCCGAATTAAGGCATCATGCATGGCGAGATTATATTCCCGATATACACGGACCAGTTCTTCAGCCCGATCCGGTCCAAAGAGGCGCATCTGGTCCAAGAGAGGCTTACCCATCACGGGGAGGATCTCTTCCCTGGTATACTTTCCCGGATAAAAACGGTTTAACGTGTAAAGAAAAGACTGGAGAATTAACTCATTGGTATCCAGAAGAGTTCCATCGAGATCAAAAAGAAAGGTGTTATACTTCATACGCTTCTCCTTTCCCGATTTTATTCCGCCAGAGCCGATCTACGATACGGGCGGCCAAGATGGTAACGATAAAGGCGACGATGACTCGAATGAGGAGAAGTCCCCATACGGGGATCCCTAAAGGGACAAAGATCAGCGTATCCTCTACCACAGAATGGCAGGCGACCAAAAAGAGGAGAAGGAGATGCAGATCCCGTTTGGAGAGAGGCTCTTCCTTAACCGCTTCAATCATCACTCCCGCCCCATAAGCGAGACCGAAAAGAAGCCCGGCGAGGAGCATCACCGCACTGTGGCGGGCAACTCCGAGGAGCCCGGTAACCGGCGCCATAAACCGGGTCAAACGCGGAAGAACCGACCAATCCTTTAAGGCTTGTATCCCCACCATCAGAGGGAAAACGATGAGCGCGATCTGAAACACTCCCAAGAATGCCTTCACCATCCCTAACCATAGAACAGGCAAAAAACCTGCAGCGGTCGTTTGGGTAGCTTCCACCAGTCCATAGCGAGCCATCTCATTTCCCCCATGCCAGAAAGAGGAAAGGAAAAGAGCGGAAGCGAAAGCGAGGGTGAGTCGAGTCCCCAACATGAGCCACGGATTTACCCCAACCTTTTTGGCCAAGGTGGTCTCTATGGGTAAGCTATGGGAAAAACTTAACATCATGGCTAAAATAAATACGCTTTTCACCGTTAAGGGGAGGGAGAGCATCGCCCCAATCCCCGCGTAAAGATTTAGCGCATTTCCTAAAACGAGGGGGATCGCCGCTTCGCCCGGTAGGCCGATCCATCCCATGATTGGTTTAAAAAAAGAGATGATCCACCCCAAAACCGGCGTGTGAGATAAGAGGGTCATGAGAAAGGTGATCGGGAAGACCACCTTCCCCAACACCCAGGTGGTCCGTAGGCCTGATTTCAGGCCATTTATGATGGTTTCCATTCCACGGGGCAATTTCTCTCTCTCCTCCGCTTTTTTATCTGTTTTTAACCGGAAAATCATGGTTTCTCAATGTTTATTTTCTCCCGAGCGCATCATCAATCCGATTCTCCGGGCCGCCAAGCGTCTCTCCGGACATCGGATCTTCCTCTCGCGGCGCTCTTCCCCTCTGCTTCTCTTCCCCCACGTATATCGGATCAAGATAATGCCGGTCGGCATATCCTTTCACCCGGCGATAAATGAGGAGGATGATCATACATGCAATGAGAAGCAGGCTTAAGAATTGGGCAATGCGAATCGTATCGGTCAGCATGAGGCTGTCCGTCCGCATCCCCTCGATATAGAAGCGTCCGATCGAGTACCATATCACGTACGTGAAGAATAGTTCTCCTCGTCTCGGGTTAAAGCGGCGCAGAATGATGAGGAGTATGAACCCGAGGAGATTCCAGGTTGATTCATAGAGAAAGGTCGGGTGATAATAGACGCCGTTGATATTCATTTGCTCGATGATCCAATCGGGCAAACGAAGGCTCTCCAGGAATTGCCGGGATACAGGTCCGCCATGCGCCTCTTGGTTGACAAAGTTCCCCCACCGTCCGATGGCCTGGCCTATGATGAGACTGGGGGCCGCAATATCGGCCAATGCCCAAAAGGAAATCCGCCGCATCCTCGCAAAGATGATTCCAACAAGAATAGCGCCGATGAGGGCTCCATGAATCGCCAGTCCCCCTTTCCAGACGGCAAATATATCTTCAGGATGGGCCGAATAGTACTCCCATTCGAAGGCCACATAATAGAGACGGGCAAAAAGGATGGAAACGGGGACACCATAAAGAATAAGGTCAAGAAAAAGATCTGGACTTAAATTCCATTTTCGCTTCCCCTCCCGGATGGCGAGAAGAAGCCCTACCAAAGCCCCGGTTCCCAGAATAATTCCATACCAATGAATGGAAATGGCTCCGATCTGAAGGGCAACTTTATCAATGACAGGACTCATTCTTTACTCCTTTCAGAGAACGATTCTCCATATTTTTTAGGTAAGTATACCTACAATTTCTGCAATTCTTCTCTTTCGGAATCCAGATCGCGATCTTCTCCCTCAAGGGGGTGGATATGGCTACATATCGTCGGTGTCCACTCCGAGGGTACCATCTAAACGCTTGGAGAACTGCTGGGCCGCATCGTACCCCATCTTCTTCAGGCGGTAATTCATGGCAGCCACTTCCACGATGACCGCCAAGTTCCTCCCGGGACGGACAGGGATGGTGACCATGGGAAGTTCCGTATCCAGAATCTTCATCTTTTCTTCATCCAAGCCAAGACGGTCATACCCTTTGCGGGAATCCCAATATTCCAGATGGATAACCAGGGTGATCTTCTTCCTGCTTCGGACAGATCCGGCGCCAAACAACGTCATAATATTTAAGATGCCCAGCCCGCGAATCTCCATCAGATTTTGAATCAGCTCCGGCGCTTCGCCGATCAGCTCATGTTCCGCCGTTTGCCTGATTTCCACCGCATCATCGGCGACGAGCCGGTGCCCCCGCTTTAACAGTTCCAGAGCGGTTTCACTTTTGCCGATACCGCTGGAGCCCGTCAGTAAAATACCCACCCCATAAACCTCGACGAGAACCCCGTGAAGCGTCGTCCGGGGAGCTAGCTCCGCTTCCAGATAGTTGGTCAGGTTGCTGATCAGCTTTGTGGTCGGGACATCCGACCTTAATAAGGGAACCTCATCTTTATCGGCTTCATAGATTAATTCGGCAGGCGCTTCTTCCCCATGGGCGACGACGATACACGGGGTCTCCGGATTACAGAGTTTATCAAAACGGAATTTGCGCACCTCCGGTGGGAGGTCGGCCGCGAAAGAGAGCTCCGTTTTCCCCAGGATCTGGACCCGTTCCGGAGGATGATAGGCAAAATAACCGGCGATTTCCAATCCCGGCCGATGAATATCGCTCACGGTAATCTCCCGATTTAACCCTTTTACCCCGGCCAAGACTTGAAATTGGAACCGTTCCACCAAATCCCGCGTCTGAATCTTGATGTCGCTCATCGCTTCTACCCTTTCCATGGCTTAACCTTTTCCGTTTTATTGTATCACAACTTCAATCTTTTCTCACTCTTTTGGTACGACAAGCAGGGCAATCACGTAAGCGATGATCCCCGGGAAAATTCCTGTGAAAATGGTCAAAAAGACGTAAAGGAGCCGTACGACGGTGGGATCCACGTTTAAATATTCCGCAATTCCGCCCAATAAACCGGACAACATGCGGTCGGTCTGCGAACGGACGAGTCGTTTCATGGTCTATCACCCCTTTTTATCACATCCTGCCCGATCTCCGGGATTTTGATCCGATGAACCCGGAAGGGCCCATGGATGGGCTGCAGAGCATATCCATAGCTCCCCTTCATTCTTTTTCTATTTTACCACTCTTTATCTCGGATTGTCGCTTCCAAGGCAAATCCCCATCTTGTTCACAAGATGGGGATGATTTTCCTGTTTACACCTCTGCCGTTTCATTCGCTGCCGAAAAAGCGGAAGACCGCCTCTCCATCCGCTTCCGGTCCCGTTCCAACACCGGTTTTAAATATCGCCCCGTATAGGAGAGGGGATGTTCCGCCACTTCTTCCGGGGTCCCGGTGGCAACCACCGAACCTCCCCGGGCTCCCCCCTCAGGGCCCAAATCGATCAGGTAGTCGGCCGTCTTGATCACATCCAGGTTATGCTCAATGATAAGAACCGTATCCCCTTGGTCCACCAGACGCTTAAGCACATTGAGAAGGCGGCCGATATCATCCACGTGAAGCCCTGTGGTGGGCTCATCCAAGATATAAAGGGTTTTCCCCCGGCTCTTCCGGTAAAGCTCCGATGCCAGCTTCACCCGTTGTGCTTCCCCTCCGGAAAGGGTGGTCGCAGGCTGGCCCAATTTCATATACCCTAAACCCACGTCGTTTAAAACCTCCAGTTTCCGCTGGATTCGGGGAATATTGTTGAAAAACTGCAAGCCTTCTTCTACCGTCATCTCCAGAACTTCGGAGATATTTTTCCCTTTATAGCGAACCTCCAAGGTTTCCCGGTTATATCGCTTCCCCTTGCATACATCGCAAGGGACATACACATCAGGCAGGAAGTGCATCTCAATCTTTATGATGCCGTCCCCCTTGCAGGCCTCACACCGGCCCCCTTTCACATTGAAACTGAAGCGTCCCTTCTTATATCCTCTCATCTTTGCCTCATGGGTTGACGAGAAAAGATCCCTGATGTCGTCAAAGACACCGGTATAGGTGGCAGGGTTGGACCGTGGCGTCCGGCCGATGGGAGACTGGTCGATGTCAATCACCTTTTCCAGATGCTCCAATCCCTCAATTCCATCATGCTCGCCCGGCTTATGGCGGACTCCCTGCAGCGCTTTGGCCACTCCTTTGTAAATAATTTCGTTGACGAGGGTACTCTTCCCGGAGCCGGAGACACCGGTAACACAGGTAAAGGTCCCTAAGGGGATGGAGACGGTGATGTTCTTCAGGTTATTTTCCCGGGCCCCCTTCACCGTCAGCCATTTCCCGTTCGGCTTTCGCCGCGAAGCCGGAAGGGGAATAAAACGCTTCCCCGAAAGATATTGCCCCGTCAAAGATTTCTCATTCTCCATGAGCTCGCGGGGAGTTCCCTGGGCCACCACCTCGCCCCCGTGCGCTCCTGCGCCGGGGCCAATATCGATGATGTAATCGGAGGCAAGCATCGTATCCTCGTCATGTTCCACCACAATGAGGGTGTTGCCCAAATCCCGCATCTTCTTAAGGGCGGCGATCAGCCGATCGTTATCCCGTTGGTGAAGGCCGATGCTCGGCTCGTCCAAAATGTAAAGGACACCCATAAGGCTTGACCCGATCTGCGTGGCCAGGCGGATCCGTTGGGCCTCCCCTCCCGAGAGGGTTCCGGCAGCCCGGCTTAAGGTGAGATAATCCAGCCCCACGTTGATCAAGAATCCCAGCCTTTCTTTGATCTCCTTTAAGATGAGGCGGGCAATTTTCTCCTCTTTCTCGGTTAATACCAATTGATCAAAATGGGCATAAGCCTCCCGGATGGAAAGGTCCGTCACATAGGCAATGTTCTTTCCCCCCACCTTTACGGCTAAACTCTCCGGCTTCAGCCTCTTCCCTTCACAGGCCGGACAAGGAGTTTGGCTCATGTAACCCCCCACCAGTTCCCGAACATATTCGGAAGTGGTCTCCCTATACCTCCGTGCCAGAGAGGGAATCACCCCTTCAAAGCGGATGGCCGTCTCCCTCGTATGCCCAAATTCGTTCGTATAACGGAAGGAAATCCGGTCCTCTCCCCCGTAGAGGAGAATCTTCTTCTCCTCTTCACTCAAATCCTGGAAGGGACGATCCCGATCGATGCCGTAATGATCGGTTACCGCAGCAAGAAGCTGCTCATAATACTCACTGGTGGAATTGGCCCAGGGATCAAATACCCCCTCACTTATGCTCTTCGAAGGATCGGGGATAACCAATTCAGGGTCTACCTCCATCTTGCTTCCCAGGCCGTCGCAGACCGGACAAGCCCCAAAAGGGCTGTTAAAGGAAAACATCCGGGGAGAAAGTTCAGGAATGCTGAACCCGCACTCGGGGCAGGCCAATTTCTCGCTAAAGAGGAGCTCTTCCACCCCGATCACTTCCACGATCACTTTCCCATCCCCCAGCTTAAGTCCCGTCTCTAAAGAATCTGCAAGGCGGGACTCGATCCCTTCCTTTATGATGATCCGGTCCACCACCACCTCAATCGTATGCTTCTTATTCTTCTCCAACTTAAACTCCTCGGAGAGATCCCGCACCTCTCCGTCTACCCGGACGCGGACAAATCCCTGTTTCCGAATTTCCTCAAAGAGTTTCGCATGTTCCCCTTTTTTCCCTTGTACCAGTGGCCCTAAAATCTGGAGCCGCGTCCTTTCCGGATATTCCATAATTCGGTCCACCATTTGCTCCACGGTCTGCGCGGCGATCTCGATGCCATGGATCGGACAGTAGGGTCTTCCGATACGGGCATAGAGAAGGCGGAGGTAATCATAAATTTCCGTGACGGTTCCCACCGTGGAGCGGGGATTGCGGCTCGTCGTCTTTTGATCGATGGAGATGGCCGGGGAGAGACCCTCGATGGAATCCACATCCGGTTTATCCATCTGCCCTAAGAATTGGCGGGCATAGGCGGAGAGAGATTCTACATAGCGCCTTTGCCCTTCGGCATAAATGGTTTCAAAGGCCAGGGAGGACTTCCCGGACCCGGATAATCCCGTAAGGACGACAAACTGATTGCGCGGGATTTCCACATCAATATTCTTCAAGTTATTGACTCGTGCGCCTTTTATTACAATTTTATCCTGCGCCATCATTTCGCCCCTTTCAGTTCAATAATGAGATCCCTCAGTTCTGCAGCCCGTTCAAAGAAGAGGTCCTTCGCCGCCTCTTTCATTTCCTTCTCTAAGCGCGCAATCAGTTTCCTCCTCTCTTCCCTGTCCATGGCCAGGTCGCGGATGGAGGTCACATAATCGGCCTTCTTTTCCGCAGCATGAGTTGCCTCAATCACTTCATAGACGCTCTTCTTAATCGTCTCCGGCGTAATGTGATGAATCCGGTTGTATTCCATCTGAATCGACCGCCTGCGGTTCGTTTCATCGATGGCCCGCCGCATCGATTCGGTTATGGTGTCGGCATACATAATCACCGTCCCATTCGCATTCCGGGCCGCTCGTCCGATCGTCTGAATGAGCGACGTTTCGCTGCGGAGAAATCCCTCTTTATCCGCATCGAGAATCGCCACGAGGGAGACTTCCGGAATATCCAGTCCTTCCCTCAGGAGATTAATTCCCACCAAGACATCAAACTCTCCAAGGCGAAGTTCCCGGATGATCTGCATCCGTTCAATGGTCTTGATGTCGGAGTGGAGATAACGTACTTTAATCCCCGTCTCCTTCAGGTAATCGGTTAAGTCCTCCGCCATTTTTTTCGTCAAGGTGGTGACGAGAACCCGTTCATTCTGTTTGACCCGTTCCCGCACCTCATGGATGAGATCGTCGATCTGTCCTTTAATCGGCCTGACGATCACCAGGGGATCCAGGAGACCGGTGGGTCGAATAATCTGTTCCACCACTTCCGGCGCTTTTTCCAATTCATAAGGCCCCGGCGTAGCCGAGACAAAGATGATCTGGTGGATGTGCTCTTCAAACTCTTCAAAGGTTAAGGGACGATTATCCGCCGCAGAGGGGAGGCGGAATCCGTGTTCAATCAAGGTCATTTTTCGGGAATGGTCTCCGTTATACATCCCCCTCAGCTGGGGAATGGTCACATGGGATTCGTCGATCACGATGAGAAAATCGTCGGGAAAATAATCCAAAAGCGTATAGGGAGGGGCACCGGGAGGCCTGCCCGTTAAATGCCGGGAATAGTTTTCGATGCCGGAACAAAAGCCCATCTCTGAAAGCATCTCGATGTCGTAGCGGGTTCTCTGCTCCAACCGTTGCGCTTCCAAGAGCTTCCCTTCCGACTTTAGCTCTTGCAAACGCCGGTTAAGTTCCGCTTCAATGCTTTGAATCGCCCGCCGCATCGTTTCTTCCCGGGTCACATAGTGGGAGGCGGGGAAGATGGCGATATGGTCCCTTCGTCCCAGGACTTCACCGGTCAGGACATCAATCTCGGTAATTCGTTCAATCTCATCGCCGAAAAACTCGATGCGTACCGCCTGTTCCCCCAAGGAAACAGGAAAAACCTCCAGCACATCCCCCCGAACCCGAAAGGTGCCCCGGGTGAAATGGAGATCGTTCCGGGTGTATTGAATATCCACCAATTTTCGCAGAATCTCCTGCCGGCTTCGTTCCATGCCGACCCGGAGGGATAAGACCAGGTCCCGGTACTCATTCGGATCCCCTAATCCATAAATGGCAGAGACGGAGGCCACAATAATCACATCGGACCGTTCAAAGAGGGCGGACGTGGCCGAATGGCGCAATTTATCAATCTCATCATTTATGCTGGAATCCTTCTCGATATAGGTATCGGTCGAAGGAATATAAGCTTCCGGCTGATAATAATCGTAATAGCTGACGAAATACTCTACCGCATTGTTTGGGAAAAACTCCCGAAATTCGCTGGCGAGCTGGGCGGCTAACGTTTTGTTATGGGCAATCACCAATGTGGGCCGATTGACCCGGGCGATCACTTGGGCGATGGTATAGGTTTTCCCCGTCCCCGTCGCTCCCAACAAGGTCTGAAACTTCTTTCCGGACCGTATGCCCTCAACCAGCTTTTCAATCGCTTGCGGCTGGTCTCCGCTCGGTTGATACGGGGAGATCAATTCAAAAGGCCGGTTTTCCACCACAATTCTTCCTTTCTCTTCATCATGTTAACATTATAACATAATCTTTCCCTTTGAAAACAAAAAAACGGAACATGAGTTCCGAAATCATTCATTGGATAGATCCGTTTCAGCTGGCCAGCGTTTCGTCTTTCAACGGCGGTTCGCTACGATCCTGAGCCTTTCATACGAATCCTTCACGAATCTTTTTCTGCTCAACCTTGGAGCACCTCATTCCCTTTACTGTCCTCTTCTGCGGTCCCAGGTTTTTGCTTGGAAGAGAATCGACCACCCAAGAGTAAACCGAAAAGGCTCCTCGGCGGGGATGGGATCTTCTCATGCCACTTCTCTCCAGGAGCAAAGATTAATCCTAAAAGATAATGCTCTCCCAAATAAAGAGACCGCTGGGGAAATGTAATGTTCCCCTCCCGATTCAACACTTCCAGCTTGCAAAAAGCGGAATTTCTCTGCAAAGCCTTGTAAAAAGAAGATTCATCCCTCACCGGAATGCCGTTTGCCTTTGTCACCCGATCGCCCACCTCGATTCCCATCTCTTGGGCCGGGCTTTTCGGGAGCACGGCCAATACGGACAGACCTTCGTAGGAATTTGAAAAATATGGAGGGCTTTGCCGCTCCCTCTTCTCTCTGAACCGTTGAAAGAGAAACAGTAATACGTAGAAGAGGAGCAAAAGAGGAAGGGCCCAAAGGGGACGGTAGAGGGAAACGACGGCAAAGATCGACTCACAAATCCCCCTTCCCATCCGCACGAGGGAGATTCTCCTTAACCCCGTAAGGGGATGGGTTTTAATAAAAAAATGTCTTGCCCCGATAAGGACCGGCACGAAAAGTGGAACTGCCCCGCCATGGCTCCAGGAAACGGGAAGGATGGGCCACCAGGAAAGAAATGAAGGCAGCATTCCTCCACCGCCGGGAAAAGGGACAAAGAAGAACAGGGGGATGGGCCAAATTCTTTGCAATAAATATCCGCCAATGGCCTTTCCCCTCGAACCGAGAATGTGAATGGGTTGAATCGTGGAAAAACGCTCCGTAAGGAGCAAGAAGCCTTCCAATAAGGTTAATCCGCCGATAAAGAAGAGATAAGAGGGAATATGAGCATGGTTCAACAGGTTCGACAGCCATGGGCTTGATCCCTTTTCCACTCGCAAAAATCCGTTTTGTTCTAAGTAGGCGAAAAGGGTAAAAAGGAACATTCCGACCCTCAGATCCAAGAAAGAAAGGCGAACCAATCCGGATAAGAGGGCGAGGAGATAGATGATCCACATCTCTTCCATTCGTACTTGAAGGCCCAAAAGGCTTACGAAAAGAGAGAAGAAAAAACCCCCTGCGAGACTACGCCATAAAACGCTTCCCATTCGATGCGTATGCGGAGAGATCCGCACCTTAAACCATTTTCGTTCCAATCTTTCCTGGGTGAGGTGCAGCAGCCAAAAGAAAAAAAGCGAAAGAAGAAGAAAGGCGATGGGTACAAGATATGGGATGACGACGTAGGGCATAAAAATCCTCTCCACTTCTGTCTATAGTCCGTACAGTATCACAGAATCCCCGGCCGCGGGATGGCGCAAAGATGAACCGATCGATTGGGAAGGAAGGTAAGAGAAAAACCACGGAAAGCCCGTGGTTATATTTTCGACAACGGAAACTCTTATTCCTTCTTTATCCTTGCGGATGGGTGATTTGCCGTCTACTTTACCATACCCGCGAGCAGGGTATAAGCAGCTTGCAACTGGGCGTCATTCGCGGGATTTTTTATTTTCGCGATGAGCTGTTCCTGCAATTTTTCCGCCGTAATCTTATCAACGACCCCGGTTACGGGGAGCTTATTTTTCTGTTGGAAGAGACGGACGCCCGCTTCCGTCGAAGCATCGAAATAGCCATCGTTTCGTGAAAGAGAGTATCCCAACCCCGCCAAAACTTTCTGCAGGTTTTGAACTTCGGATCCGTTCATTTCCCGTTTTAGGGGAGTCTCCGCGTGTATGGGGGCGGCCTGAAAATATTCGGGTTGATCGACCGTAAGGGTAGGTTGAATCCCTTTCTTGTGAATCCAGGTTCCGTCCGGCGTTAACCATTTGGCGACGGTAATCTTTATGGTACTTCCATCTTTCAAATCTTTGGTTACCTGGACAGTTCCTTTACCAAACGAGTTCTTCCCTACAATCGGATAACCTGCCGCCTTCAGGGCCCCCGCCAATATCTCGGAAGCGCTGGCGCTCCCTTCATCGATGAGGGCAACGATGGGGAAGCCTTCTCCCTTCAACTTCGAAGTGTACTTTACTCTTTTTCCGTCCCTGTCCTCTATCTGAAGAATAACCCCTTGTTTGGGGATGATTCTTTCACCGATCGATAATACCGCATCGAGATAACCTCCCGGATTGCCGCGGAGATCAATGACCACCCCTTTGACCCCCTCTTGCTTTAAGCGGTCGAATTCCTCAAAAAAACGATCCGCCGTATTTTCCGAGAAGGAGGTGATTTCCAATCTCCCCAGCTTCTTTCCATCCACCACCTCGACACTGCGGTAAACCGATTCCAAAGGAATGGTATCCCGGGTTACAATCACCGTGAGGGGATCCGTTAACCCTTCACGAAGAATCCCTAATTTCACCTTGGTTCCCTTGGGCCCCCGAATCTTTTTAACCGCTTCTTGCAAGTCAAGCCCTTCAATATTCACCCCATCGACGGAGATGATCTGGTCATTCGGCTTAAGTCCCGCCTTCTCCGCCGGGGAATCCTTAAAGGGTGAAACGATGGTAACTCTGTTATTAAGCATCATCACCTCAGTTCCTATGCCTTCAAAGGATGAGCTCAGGGAATCCTGAAATTGAGCGTTCTCCTCCTTATCCATGTAGGTGGTATAGGGATCGTCCAAAGCCTCGATCATCCCTTTAATCGCCCCATCGAGAAGCCGGTTTTTGTCGAGGGCCTTTTGGTCATAATAGGAACTTAAGATCATTTGATACGCCTCGGCCAATTTGGAAAACTCGGAAGGAAGTCCTTGCGAATTTTCATTTCCGGCGGCCTGTACCTGACCCTTAACAGGAGAGGAAGCGGGTTGGTCTCCATTCAATGCGAGGCTGTGGTTGGTATCCCCCACCAAAAGGGAGGAAAGAACCTTCCCCATCGCCTCCTGCGTAGGAGGAGAGAAGAGGAGCAAAGCCGTCAGCCCGATGGCTAATACCGCCGACACGAGGAGAGTCATTTTTTTTCGGTCCAATTTCCTCACAGGGTCCACCGCCTTTATCATCATCGTTCAGTGTAGTAAAACCTTAGTCCCTATTATATCTTATTTCCCTAGAAATTTCATCGGATCGGTGTACTCGCCGCCTTTAATCACGCCAAAATGGAGATGGGGCCCGGTGGAAAGCCCGGTTGATCCCACTTCGGCAATTTTTTCTCCCCGCTCTACGATATCGTTTACCTTCACCATGATTCCACCGTTTCGAATATGGGAATATTGGGTCACCAGACCGCTGCCATGGTCAATCATTATGGTATTCCCGTACGCCCCATAATATTCGGCCATAATCACCCGCCCCTTATCTGCTGCCAAGATATCTGAACCTTGTGGAGCTCCGATATCGATCCCCGCATGGAGGCTCCTCACCTTTTTGATGGGATGGTACCGATAGCCGAACGGAGAGGTAATCCGATGGGAATCCGGGACGGGCCACACCAGTTTTCCGCCGCTCCATTTTAACTTGGTAAGCTCATTATTCACCTGGGTGATTTGTTTGGCGATCTCCAGGAGCTGATTGTTTAATTTTTCCTGTTCCAATTCAAACTCTTCTGCCTGTTGTTCAAGAGAAGCAATCTGTACGCTTCGCTGTTTGCTTAGGGAAGCAAGCTGTTCCTTTTGCTTGCGCTGCTCTGCATATTTTTTTTCCAAATCGGCCAGATACGCATCGATCTCTTTCTTCCGCTCCGCGATGAGAGCCTGGTCCTTTTTATTTTTTTCCAGGATGGCCTTGTCCGATGCAACCACTTTCTCCACCATATCCAGCCTGGAGAGAAAATCTCCTAAAGAAGAGGAGTCAAGGAGAACTTCCAAATAAGAAACATTTCCTGTTTCATAGATCGCCTTTACCCTTGTCTTTAGGAGCTTGTCCCGCTCGGCCACACGCTCAACCGCTTGATCCAGCTCTTTGGCTGCCTGATTCGCTTTAACCTCCGTGGCGTCGATCTCTTGTTGGAGTTGATCAATCTTTCCTTGCAATTCATTCATTTTTAAATCAAGGTAGTAGATTTCATCCTTCAGCTTCTTCTGGGTCGACTGATTCTGCTTCAGTTTCCCTACGATTTCATTGCTCTTCGATTGAACGCTCCCCTGCTGTTTCTTCAACTGAGACAACTTCTCCTTCAATTGCTGTTCTGTATTGCCCGCCCCCAAACCCGTCTGCATGAAGAGCCCGAGCAAGATGAGAACGACCAATGCGAGAAGTAAACCCTTCCTTTCTCTCACTACATTCTCCTCCTCCTCTAATAGAATGAGAGTCTTGATGATGGATTACATCGGCATCAGACGCGGAGAAAACGGCGGATGGAGGTAATGGTCCCCCATATGCCGATTAAGATTCCTAGACCGATGAGCAGCAAGGTGAGATCCTGCCACACTTCTTGAATGGGAAGCAGGGGGACAAAGAGGGTGATGGCAATCTGCTCATTGGCCGACCGGTAGAGATATTGATAGCCTCCCAGGAGAATGGCTAAGGGAAGAAGAGCGCCAACCATCCCCAGCAGAGATCCTTCAATAAAGAATGGCCAGCGGATAAATCCATTGGTGGCACCGACCAACTTCATGATCTCGATCTCCCGACTGCGGGAAAGAATGGTTAACTTAATCGTATTGGCGATGAGGAACATGGCCGTAAATGCAAGGCCGATAATGAGAACAATGCCCACATTGCGTATGGTATCGGTGATTTTAAACAGTCTTTCCACCACATCTCTGGCGTAACGAACCTTTTCTACCTGTGGAATCTTGGCGATCAGCTCCGCCACTTTCCCCGTCTCTTGTGGGATACGGGTTTTAACGACGAAGGCGTCCGGCAGGGGATTTTCTTTCTCCAATCCGGCGAAAAGATCCGCTTCTTCACCGAACCCTTTCTTCAATTCTTCTAATCCCTGTTCCCGGGGAACAAATACCACTTCCGACACTTCGGGCATTCCTCTGATCTCATTTTCAATCGCTTTAATCTGATCATCGGTGGTATCCATCTTGAGGAATAGTCGGATTTCAACGGTTTTCTCTACGCTTCCCGTAATATGGTCAAGGTTTAAGGCTAAGAGAACGAAAGCTCCCAAGATTAAGAGCGTGACGGAAACGGTACTAATCGACGCGAAGGTCATCCACCCATTTCGCCAGATGTTCCTAAAGGCTTCCCGGATATGTCTGACCAGCGTTCTAAATTTCATAGTCGTATCCCCCTCTCGCGTCATCCCGGACGATACGGCCATGGTCGATGGCAATCACTCTTTTTTTGATGCGATTCACGATCTCTTTATCGTGGGTAGCCATAATCACCGTTGTTCCTTGAAGGTTAATCTGATCCAGGAGTTTCATGATTCCGAGGGAGGTCTCGGGGTCCAGATTGCCGGTGGGTTCATCAGCGATGATCATGGAAGGGTTATTCACGATGGCCCAGGCGATGGCCACGCGCTGCTGTTCGCCTCCGGAGAGCTCATCGGGATAATGATGGGCGTGATCCTGCAATCCCACCATGTAGAGGATTTCCTTCACCCGCCGACGTATTTCTCTGGGCGGCTTCTCAATCACTTCCATGGCAAAGGCGACGTTTTCATAAACCGTCATGGTGGGAAGGAGGCGATAATCCTGGAAGACGATCCCTATATCCCTTCGCAAAAACGGGATTTGTCGTCGCTTGATCTTATTCAGATGAATTCCATTGACGAAAATTTCCCCTTTTGTCGCCTTCTCTTCTCTATATAAAAGCTTTATAAAAGTCGATTTTCCTGCACCGCTCGGTCCTATGAGATAGACAAACTCCCCTTTTTTTAAGGATAGATTGATCCCTTGAAGGGCGGTCGTGCCGTTGTTGTACTTCTTCCACACATCACGCATCTCGATCACGAATAACACCCTTTCAATTTCGACATACACAACTTGCCGGCTTTTATTACTTCGACACGAGTAAGCGATAATCCTCTTTTTCCTTCAAAAAAACAACTCATTTCCCGGGAAATGCTTTTTGTCGTGTATTATTATAACATGTTGCTTGTTAAAAAGCGTTACCCTGCACGATTTGCCGCACAACAACTTCTGGGGAAAAATTGTCATAATAAGGAAGGCTCCACCCGATGACCGGGAGAGCCCTCTCGCCATTTTATTCAGTTTCCTCTCGCCGTCACAACATTCTTCTTTTGAACAGATAACTTGACCGCATGTAACCCATTTTATCCTCATAAAAGCGATGGGCATCGACACGCTGCAATCCGGAGGTTAAGACGACCCATTCACATCCTTGTTCCTTTGCCCAATTCTCCACATAACGCAGGAGACTTTCCCCGATTCCCTGAGATCGGTATTCACCCGCCGTAACAAGATCATACAAATAGAAATGGCGTCCATTATACAAATTGGTAAGAATCGTCCCGCCGGCCAGGGCGAGGATCTCTTCCCCTTTCCGGTAGGCGAAGAGGCGATACCCTTCCCTCCACATGGCGCGCATTCCCTGCAAGTAATCCTCCATCGTGAGGTGGGTGCGGAGCTGGCTCATCACCGGATAAGCTTCCTTCCATTCCTCTTCAGATCCCAATGGGACGATCCGTTCATCTCTCTCTTTTTCATCCTGTTGCGTCATTCCAGGCCCCCCTTAAATTCTTCTTTTTCGTCTCTTATTCTATGTTTCTTGCTCTCTATCCTCATGATGTTCTTAAGTATATCACATCTTCCTTTTATTCGTCACAGAAGGAAAAGGGGGGTCTTCGAAGTTCGCAAGTTTTGATCGTTTCTTTCTTATTTGTTAAAATAAGGTCGTTTCCATGTTTATGAATCCAAGGGCCGAAAGATTTCGAACGATCAAACGGATCCAATGATGTGTAAGGGGTGTTTTCATGCGCAGCGAACCACAGGAGCGGTTGGAAGAAGAGGCCGTCGAAGTTTGGCGAATCCGCGGCCTCCTCTCCTCCATGATCATTCTGGCGATCGCCCTTCTTCTCGCCTATTTCGCAGGAAGGTCTGTCCATTTTTCCCTCGCTATCCTTCTTGTTGCAGCGGCCTTGCTATGCTCTTTTTTTCTGATCTTCCTTGCTCCTCCCCTCCGCTATCGCCGTTTTCGCTACCAGGTTTATGCGGAGGAGATCGACATCCTCCGTGGGGTCTGGTTCATCAAGCGGACATTAATCCCCATGGCAAAGGTACAGCATGTGGACACGAAGCAAGGCCCCATCCTGCGTCGCTTCGGTCTTGCCAATGTTACCATCCATACCGCCGCTTCCCAACATGAGATACCGGCCCTTTCCGTGGAAAAGGCCGGCGCTTTGCGCGATCAAATCGCTCTCCTGGCAAGAATTCCTGATGAAGAGGAAGAACTCAGCAGTTCCGAAGAAATCAGCAGTTCCATGGGGGACCAAAAATGAAGAATCTTGATTTTACCAAACCTAGACATCTTCATCCGATGGCAGCCCTCTATCTAACGGGAACGGCCTTAAAAGAAAGCCTATGGGGCATCCTCCCCGTCCTCCTCGTGATCTTCAATAAAATGGGGTTCTTCCCCGTCCTCCTCGTGATCTTGGGTCTTATCTTCCTGTTCGGTTTCTTGGGCGTGGTCTCTTGGTCCCGATATCGTTTTTGGGTGGAAGAGGGGGAATTGCGGGTGGAACATGGGATCATCTTCCACAAAAAACGCTACATTCCCCTATCCAAGATCCAAGGCGTCGAGCTGGAAAGGGACTTGATCCATCGCCTCATCGGGCTCGTGAAGGTTCGCGTGGAGACAGGGGGAGGGAAAGCAGGAGCCGGGTCGGAAGCCTCTTTCTCCGCCCTCACCCGGAGCGAAGGCGAAGCGTTAAAAACGATCTTGCTCAAGGAAAAAGGGGCTCCTTTTACGGAACGCGAAATGGAAGGAAGTGGAGAAAGTCCTCAGGATTGGATCTGGAGGCTCAGCCTCGCCCGTCTCCTCATCACCGGAGCGACCTCCGGCAACATCGGGGTTTTCCTCGGCTTTCTCTTCGTCATTTATAACGCCTTTGACCAAATGATTCCTTGGGATCTCATTACGAGGGAACTGATGGGATTCCTCTCCCAGGAATTTCACTCGGTTACTTCGTATGTCATCGCCGCAGTTCTCCTCCTTCTCCTTTCTTGGCTCTTTTCCATCGGCGGAGCAATCCTCCGCTATGCGGGATTCAGAATCCGAAAGGAAGGGGAGCGGATCATCATCGAACGGGGACTCTTCCATAAGCTGACCACCACCCTCTCCGCCCATCGCATCCAAGCCATCCATTTCGTCGAGGGGCCCCTTCGCCGGCCCTTTGCCTACGGAGCCCTTTATGTGGATGTCTCAGGCTATAACATGGAGGGGATGAGCCACACCGTTCTATCCCCTCTGCTTCGGCGGGAAGAGGTTGATACTTTTTTACAGACCATA
Organism: Thermicanus aegyptius DSM 12793; assembly: GCF_000510645.1. Classification (NCBI taxonomy): domain Bacteria; kingdom Bacillati; phylum Bacillota; class Bacilli; order Thermicanales; family Thermicanaceae; genus Thermicanus; species Thermicanus aegyptius. Next base: position 3,120,992 of record NZ_KI783301.1, read on the forward strand.
CTCCCGCAGTACGCAGGGAAGCTCCATCAAAGGCTTCATCCCCTCCCGAAGAGCGGGTGGATGGAGGCGGCACTTCAGCGATGGGTTCCCACCTCTTTGGCCGCCCTGTTGCTCTCCTTTTATCTCTCCCTTTACTGGCCTCCCTATGTTTCCCTCCTCCCCTTGGTGGTGATCCCGTGGCTTATTCTGTCCACCTTCCTTTATCTCCGGGATGGGGGATGGGCGATATCGGGAAGCGCATATCTCGTCATTCGGTTTCGCAAAATTTTTAGCCGCTATACGTACATCCTTCCCCGCGGTCGACTTCAATCCGTTTCCATGGAGAGCTCTCTTCTAGGGCGCCTTCTCCATCTGGCCACGGTAAAAGCGGAGGTTCTTTCCGGGAATACCGGCGCTACGGTCACCTTAAAATATGCAAAAGAAGAGGAGGCAACCACCCTCTTCTTCTGGGGAGGAAGGAAAGGAGGAAGGAAAGATGGAACGGATCATGGGGGGAATCAGTCCGTCAGCTTCCTCTTTCTTGAGGAGCAGAGAACCGATCCATGAATGGAGTGAATCTCTCTTCTTCTTCGACGTCATGGATCTCTGGAATTCCCGGCATGGGCTTGGGCATGGGCTTAAAAGGATACTCCATGACCCATCCGGGGAACTCCTTTTGACGCGCAGAAGAAAGCCAACCCCACTCCACGCCTGTGGCCAGGGATAAAAACGGATCGAGGGAGACGAGATCGGTCTTGTCGATATGGGAAAGAGAGGTCCTTCCGAGGGATGCGGCGACCAGCTCCATCTCCCGCACCGCTGAGTTGAGGAAACGGATCAAATTCCCTGCTCCTTTTTCAATATCTAATTGATCCGTCAACTTCCCGTTATAAACCAACAGACTGGTGGGCGGCTCCAAGGGGAGGCTCTCCACCGCCAAATCGCTTACCAAAGCCATGAGAGCCACCGTGCCGATGTAGACCGCGTCGGCGCCTAACGCCATCGCTTTCAGCATCTGCCCGGGGGTAATCAGTCCTCCGGCCGCTATGAGTGAGATTTCCCGAAAGAGTCCTTTCCTTTTCAGAAAATCGGCCGCTCTGCTTACGGCGAACAAGGTGGGCAGCCCCACGTCATCCTGAAGGGTGGGAGCTCCTCCGTGGGTTCCCCCTTCCGCGCCGTCCAATGTGATAAAATCAACCCCTGCTTCGACGGCAATGGCCAGTTCCCGTTCCAGGTAATGAGTGGCGGCCAGCTTCAACCCAACAGGCACCCCGGTTTCTTCTCTCAATCGGCGTACCAAGGCGATAAACTCCTCTTTCCGGTTTACTTCCGGAAGTCGGGAATGAATCAAGGCGTCCTCCCCCTCATCCAAGTGGAAAACTTGGCGAAAATCCTCCCGGATCTTGCTTGCCGGGGTACGCTGAGGAGCAGAGCCCTGCGCCCCTTGCCCCAGTTGAATTTCGACGGCATCCAGACGGCGGTATAAGTCCCTGTGGTTCAACCATCCTCCCCGATTATATTGGCCGATGAGAAAACGGGCCGCCTCCCTCTCTTCCTCCATCAAACCCGCTTCTCCGGTATTGGTCGCCGTCCCTACGGCGGATGCCCCTTTGGCCAGGGCGATCTTTGCCGATTTACTTAAAGCCCCGCCAAAAGACATAGCGGCGATGAGGAGGGGGATGGCTACCGTCAGGGGTTTCTTCGACCTTCTACCCAGGGTCACCGCCGTATCAATGGGGAGATTCTCGGGCGTAGGGAAGCGGTCTAGATGGACCGGGTTGAAGAGAAGCTTCTCCCATGGAGAGAAATGAATCGGGCTTCCCAAAGGTCGGGACAAAGGGAGTCCGGAATGAGCCCGCATGGCCGTCTCCATTAAATGGATGCCTCCCACCTTTTGCATCGTCGGGAACATCTCCGCCAAGTTCTCCGTATAGGCATCTCGCACAATGCGGGTAACCGTTTTATCCACCATCTCATTCACGAAGGAGCGCATCCAATTTTCAATGAATCGGAACATCCCTTGCTCCCCTTCCCTCTTCCTCCAACACCTTTACCCCATCCTTTCCATTCATGAATTCGGCTACCCTCTCCCCTAATGCGAGACACATTTGTTTGATCATCCCCAATTGCCGGGAAGCGCTCTCTTCCTCCACCGCAAGATCCAGCAACGTGTTATCCTCATAATTGGTCAATTTCCGGTGATGTTCCCGTTCCACGAGGGCGAGCGTTCCTGCAATGGTCTCCATTCGACTTAATTCAGACTGCAAATAGGCGAGGAAATCCCGGGGGATATTCGTCATGTTACGTTCCTCCATCCTGAATCGTTTAAGACTACTCTTAACATTTCCATCTATGGATGGATTATGATATTATCCCTCCTATTTCTTTAAAAATCTCTGTTCAAGCTCTCCCGCCGTCAGGGGAATGCTGAAATAAAATCCTTGCAGCTCATCACAATGGCTCTCCTTTAAGAAGCGAACCTGTTCCTCCTTCTCCACCCCTTCCGCCGTAACCTTAAGAGCCAGATTTTTCGCCATCGCGATAATGGTGGCCACAATCGCCTTGTGGCTTTCATTTCCCGAAAGATTTTCTACAAAAGAACGGTCGATCTTCAGCCGATCGATGGGAAGATGCTGCAAGTAGTGAAGTGAACTGTACCCGGTACCGAAATCATCAATGCTGATTTGAACCCCCACCTTTTTTAACTGAGATAAGGTTTCAACCGCCCTCTCCACATCTAAGGTCACCGTCTCCGTAATCTCCAGTTCCAACAAAGAAGGAGGAAAACCCGTCTCCTTAAGGAGCTGTTGAATGTGTGAGACGAGATGGGAGTGCATAAATTGGCGGGTGGAGAGATTGACCGATATCGTTATGGGTGGATACCCCTGTTTCAGCCATTGCGCTCCTTGTTCACAAACCCTTCTCAACACAAACTCCCCCAGATGGAGGATCAGCCCTGTTTCCTCAGCGAGGGGAATAAACTCCCCGGGATCCACAAGGCCCCGTTTCGGATGGTGCCACCGAAGAAGTGCCTCCACTCCGGTCATCTTTCCGCTTTCCGCTTCCACCTTCGGTTGGTAGTAAACCTCAAATTCTCCCTGTTCCAACCCTTTATGCAAGTCATTCTCAAGAATAATTCGCTCAAAAGAGGGATCGTCGGGAGAAGGGGTATAAAAGGCGTACCCGCTCTTTCCCTGTAATTTCACCCGATACATGGCCGTATCCGCATGTTTAATAAGCTCTTCCGCTATTTTCCCATCACCGGGAAAAAGGGAGATCCCGACACTGGCGGAGACGGGCAGCTCGTACCCCTCAAGAAACCACGGACGACGGAAAGGGGCGAGGATCGCCTCCACCTTTTCCCGAATGGTCTGCATCTCACCGATTTCCGGGAGAAGGAGGATAAACTCGTCCCCTCCCATGCGGTAAACCTTTCCCTCGCCGGAGAGGGCATCCTGCAAGGTTGTGGCCACCTTCTGCAATAAGAGATCGCCAACGTCATGCCCCAGGGTATCGTTAATCGTCTTAAACCGATCCAGATCAAGAAACAGGAGAGCCAACTTCGTCTCTTGATCCTCCCGTGAGGCATAAACGCGAAGTAACCCCTCCAGATCTTCCTTTAGGGCCCGGTAATTGGGAAGTCCGGTTAAAAAGTCAAGAAAAGCGGAGCATCGCAGCGACTCATAGGCATGGGCACGGTCTAAAACGATGGCGAGGGTATGGGCAAAAGCGCTTAGTTTCTCCATCATTTCCTGATCGCACCGGTTCCCCGCCTTACAAGCCACATTTAAGGTGCCGATCACTTGATCTTTGGCGATTAAAGGAAGGATAATGAATGTATCCAATCCCTCTTCCCCAAAAATGCGTTCCCTCGGGTATTCACTTTCCTTTTCCTTAGAAAGGATTCGCATCAGTGGTTTTCTCTGACGGACCGCTTCTACCATGGGAGATTCGGCAACCCGGATCCTTTCTACCGACAGATTTCCCTGATCCCTTAGAAGGTAAAGTTCCGCTCGCGCTCCATCCTTTCGGTCCAGGAAAGCAAGACTGATCCAATCCGGTTTAAAGAATTCGGCCAATCGACTCAAAAGTTGACCGATCACCTCTTTGGATAGGGAATCTCTCTCCATCACCATCCGGGAAATCTCTCCCATCAGTTCCAGCATGCCGATGGTTTCCCGCAAGGTTGCCGTCGCCTTCTTGATTCCTTCTTCCAGATTCTCTTCATGATGACCGATCTTTTCCGCCATCTGGTTAAAGGCTTTGGAGAGATCCTGGATCTCCCAGGTCCCTTCCACTTTTACACGGATATTTCGTTCCCCCTGCCCCATCCTATGAACCGCTTCCATCAATTTTTTTAAGGGAGAGGTAAGCTTGCGGCTTACATAAATGGAAAGGAGGATCGAAGCCCCGGTCACGACGAGGGCGACACCCAGGGTAGAGAAGAGGAGAGCTTCTTTTTGTTGCTGTAGACGGTCTGTCTTTAGGGCGATCTCAATCTCCCCTACTTTTTTCTGAAAGTAAAGCAGGGGCACTTGCTCTACGAGGAGGGGCCGATCCGTCACCGTCTCCCCCTTTTGATTCACCACCCTGCCTGTCGGGTCCCGTATGATGACGTACTGAACACTGGGATGGGAAATGAGGGCGTACGCCAAGGGGCCGATGGAGCTATATTCTCCGCTTAGCATCGACTTGCCGATGGCTGAACCGAGGGTTCCGGCAATGGCCACCCCCTCTTCCCGCAGGGTATCTTCCAGCTTCTTCGATTCGGTAAAGAGGTATTGACCGCTAAGCAGGATCATGGTCACGAGGACCAAAAGATTCATCGCGAGAGCAAAACGAAAGGCGATTCCTTGATACCATTTCATTTTATCTTCCTCCCCCAAGTGCCTCCAACTGCCTTTTCCATTGGTGGTAATGCTCCTTCTGGTGCACCCGCCCGTAGCGGTTCGTAATCTCCTCCCACCGGGCGGCCGTCCGTTCCAGCGCCTCTTGGGGAGAGTTACTCCGCCCCATACTTCTCAAATAGATCTTTCCGATAGAAGAGAAGGTGGGCATCCCCGTCATAAACCACCCCATAATCATGGCCACCGTAATGCATATAGAGATTCCGGTAAATGGGAATGATCTCCTGGATCGACGGGTCATCGGAGGTGTATGAATCGAGGGGAAGAAGCATCTCCCTTTCCACATATTCCGGCAGTTTTGCCGGGAAGAGGATATAGAGGTCATAGGTATCCTTGCTCGCAAACAGGAAATCTTCCAGATGATCGCTAAGCCGATCGGGATAAAAATATTGAAATCGGATGTGGAATTTCTCCCGGATCGCTTTCTCCTCCATTCGAAAAGCTTCAATGGCCTGTTCAGAGTCGGCTACGACCTTGAGCGTGATGAGGGAGGAACGATTCTCCTCCGTCGGAACCGGGGCATTAGGATTCGCCCGGCATCCGACAAGGCTTCCGATCAGGATGATGAGGAAAAAATAGATGAGCAATTTCCCCCACGATACAAACCTGTTCACCCTACCACTTCCCTTCTCCTAGGAGATATGGACTATCCATTTTTATCATAGGCCCTTTACCTTCCGTTTTCCATTCCTTTTCCCCGCTTACCCTTGTCGATTTTGAAAAAAATAAAACAAAAAAAGAAGCGTACCTCTTCCTAAGAAGACCCACTCCTCTTTCTTTCGTGGAATAACCTTGTCGTTTCTTCACATTTGCCCTCGATTCCTATCTCTTTCATAGGAAATACCCACCGCATGAAGCGGTTACAATAAGAAAAAATGATGAACAGAACCGTCAACTCTTTTTGTCATCTTGGTGACACCTCTCCGTAAGCCCTTGATTTTCGGTTGTGAAAAAAGTAACATAAAGGCGGATCAAAAAGAGCCATAAAATACGTTACATGAAGGGAGGATTCGAACATGAAGGGAACGGCTCTCTTATATATTCAAAAAAAGGGATACAAGGTTTTGGAACATGTGGATTACGACACCATCGAAGAAATGCAGGAAAAATTAGGTTGCTCCCACTGCATCGGCCATATCATGGATAAAGAGGTGGACTTTGGTAACGTTGACGAGATCCATTGGGTTGGAGAACAGGTTGAGTGGGAGTACGGATACTAATCGGTCCAACCGGACGGTTTGTTGATGAACGGCGCATGAAGAGTTTTTTTCCCTATGAATGATGGAGAACATGGCGCTTCCGGAAAAGATCCTCATAGCCTAAGCGTTCTCCCTTCCACTGCATCGCAGCGGCTATGGCTTCCAAGTAATCCCCGATAATGAGCTCCTCCACAGGATTGCAAGCGCCCATATTCTCCTTCCGAAGGCGATTCCTGGAGATGACATCGACGGAATAGGGCGCCACCACCTTTAACCCTTTCAACAGGGCCAGGGCGTGCGCCCGTGGAGGCACCATTAAGGTTGCGGAACCGATCTCGTTGACGGCTTGACGGGAAAGGGCATGGGGAACCGCGGTTAAGGAATTGGCGTGAAGATCAAACCTCCCTAAGACCCGATTCAAGAACTCTTTCAGAATCGTCACCCGGTCCCAATGGGGAAAAGTGGGTAAATAAGGAGTGAGGTCGTTTAGGGCCACATCGGCTCCTTTCTCCACCGCTGCAATAAACGGGAGAAGATGTTCTTCGGCGATCACCATATCGGCATCGAGGAAGAGGAGGATATCCGCGGCGGTTGCAGCCGCACCAACCGCTCTCCCCACATCATGGCCCAATGGCTCATCATAGCGGACGAGATGGACAAAAGGAGTATCCTCTGCTATGGTGAGGCTCCGATCGGTGGAGCCATTTACCACCAGTATGACCTCCTCCAACGGAAGTTTCTCCAGCCGCCGGAGAAGGTGCGGCAACGTTCTTTCTTCATTTCGGACGGAGAGAACGGCCGCCACGGAAGAGTGCGTAGGCAGGGGCAGGAAATGACCGGGCAAAGGGATGTGCCGATCCAAAAAAGCTTGGATAAAGGATCCGGCCGATGCTGCATATTCTTTTAAAGAAATGAGATGCGTTTTCTCCTGATACCATTCTAACCACAATTGATTTACCCTTTTTTCCGCCGCTTTTCTCTCATCCTCTTCCAGCATTCTTTTCAGCTCTTCCCCATAAATGAGAGAGTATTCCTCCCCGGCTCGGTAGCTCTCTTTTTGCCAATCTCTTTTTTCCTTCGTGATCCCGTTATTTTTGAAGGAAAGCATCTTTCCCCCATATCTTTTCTTTTGGGCTCGTTTCCTCCTCTTCAGCATCGTGCTCCTCCTGACTGACTTTTTTTAGTCTCCCTTTTTCCGCTCTTCCCGCTTTATTCAAGGTTTACGTTTAACGCATCCTCACTTTCCGTTTCCTTCTCCACCGAAATGGTCGGATCGAACTCTCCCCGATTGATGATCTCCCTTTCTCCGATGCGCTCCTCTTCTCCCATCCTTCCCTCTCCATGTACGGTCATGATTTCCCCCTCTTGATCCGCCGGCATGAAGACCGCCTCTCTTACTCGCATCCCGTCCCAGTATCCTCCCCGATTTCCTTTTCGTTGCAGGAACCAATGAATGGCTTCCAGATGGTCTCCCACCACCAGTTCCCTCATCCAGGGGCGCTTTCCCCGTTTCCGGTTCCACCGTTCGATGGGAATGTTGGCAATCGTCTCAATGCGGAGCCCTTGTTCAATGGCGATGGCCAGCGCCTTAGGAGGAACGGATAAATTCTCATGTCCAATCTCCAAAAGAGCCCTGCGGTTTAGGGCATGGGGTACGGCGGTCATGGAAGCTCCTTTTAAATCGGGGCGGTTGAGAATGATGTTTAATGCATATTTGGATAAAACGACGGGATGAACCCTTCTCCTCTGATCGGGCGCCACAAACCCGTTGAGGGCAAGATCAGCCCCATCCATCACCGCTTTCACGAAAGGGCGAAGTAATCTGAAGGGAAGGGGAAGATCCCCATCGAGGAAGAGAAGAATCTCTCCCCGCGCCTGCTGGGACCCGACGCTCCGCCCCACATCGTGGCCTAAAACGTAAGGATAGTAGAGCACCTTTGCTCCCATGCGCTCGGCAACCTGATGGGAGCCATCGGTAGTCCCGTTGGCGACGACGATTACCTCCGTCGAAGGATGGATCATGCGCGCATTCCAAATAACGCCTTCGATCCGATCCCTTTCATTCTGAACAGGAATGATGACGGAGACGAGAGGCTCCGTTGAATTCCAAATCGATGTAACCAGACTTTTGTGTCCTCTGATCGAGGGAGGGGAACCCTTCTTTTTCATCGCGAAAAGCACTCCTCTTTCACCGCATCGATGCCCCATTCCCCTTTACTCTTCCATCACTTGCTTATAGATCGCCAGTAAACGAGGGACCACCCGATCTACCTCATGATGCTTTTCAGCATAAATTCTTCCTTTCACTCCTGCCTCACGGCGCAAACTCGGGCTTTTAATCAGTTCTTCCAATACCTGTGCAATCGTGGTGGGATTGGCCGAAACTATGGGAGGCATCTCCGGATAAGTGAGGGCGAGATCCTCTCGGATATAACCGACCACGGGCTTCCCGAGACTCATCCCCTCTACCGCAAAAAGGCCGTATGAACCGCACAGAATCTGATCAACCACCAGATCCGCTTCTTGATACGCCTTTAAAGCGTCACGGTTACTCATCCCTTCAATCCTTTTATAACGAAAAGAGAGGCCTTTTTCCTTCAATCGTTGCAATGCATTTTCGATATATTCGGTTCCTTTAAAGCGCGGCTGCGTTGGTGCATGGATAATAAGGGGATTCTCCTCGCCCAGGGACGGATAAACAGGTATCGTATCCCGCACGGGGAATGCCAAAGGAAGGATATGAATATGCTTGTAATAAGGAACAAGATACGGGTAGACTTCATAATCCTGGACAATCGCATGATCAATCGATTGTGTCAGTTGTTTTAATCTTTGATCGATCTGTTCAGGCGAGGGGGAATCCCCCGTATAAACGTATGGGTTTGATAAAGAGGCGATGGCATGGGTCCTCACATCGTTCCCCCAATGGTGCATGAGCATCTTTTTCCCTAATTTTTTAATTTCCTTCAGATCGCGGAAGTTGGGAGTCAACGTGTACCCATAGTGAAAGTGAAAAAGATCAAAATAGCGAACCGCGTCCGGCAGCATCCGTTCCAGTTCATATCCATCTACATTAAACCGATGCTCTCGGTAATCCAAATAGGTATGAAAATAGTTATAGGCTACGGAAGAGACCCCATGGGGTTGCAATCCTTTGCTTAAAATCCCCATTTGACCCGCAATTTCAATGGGCGCTTGCATCACTTTCATCCTCTTCCCTCGTTTCCTTAAGGTTCAATCTCTCGCCAAAACCGGAATGTTCGCATAGGCTCCCTTCGTATAGGCGTAGAGATAAACATAGATCGGATCCCCCCTTTGGTAATAGGGCAGGATTCCTCTCGCCCCCAACTCATAGAATTGAAATGCATGCATAAAAGAATCCCGTCCCGCATTCAGGTAATCGATAATTTGCGCGTTGGAAACCCGCTCATCTCCCCAAAGAATGAGTCCAAATTCTTGGAAATTTGCCCAAGCCGCAGATGCGGCAATCCATTTTTCTCCCCGGGGGCCTTCGGGAGGATCCCCTAAATGGGTGGGACGAATCAAAATATAATCAAAGCCCATCTTCCGCCCTTCCATCGCTTTGGCTGTTCCGTAATTTTGTTGCCACATGAGCTTCCATCCAAGCGGGTGCAGTTTCGTGGCGAGAAGGGAGATTAATTCTTCATCCCCTAGATCAAGGGAACTTTTCGTCCAGGCAAATCCTTTGAAATCTACCGAATGTCCGGGAAATCTTTTCCGGATTTCTTCCCAGCGGTATAAAAATTGATCGATCCAACTCAAAAGAATGCCCGCCCTCCCCCCTGGCCATGAACGGCGGGCAGAGGAAGGGTAGGGATAAGGAAGGGCAATCCAAAGATCGATCCTTTTGGGTTGAACGTTTTCTTTGGATAGTTCCAAAAGGGCAGATAGATTCCCCTCCGTTTTGAAAAGGGCGTTTAACGCTTCTTCCCACCCTTGTTCGGTGTTTTCCATCCCCATTCCCAATGCTTTTCCGGAGAGAATCTCCCCCTTCTCCGACTTTAAAGCTTCAAAAAGAACTCCGCCGAAGAAACGGTCCACCATCTTGCCCTGATGAAGATAAAAGAGATGGGGACGTAAATCCTCAGCCGTCCAAATCCTCTCTTCATGGCCGGAGACGGGATAGAGGTACTCGCATGTAACGATGTGGTTATTCAGTCCAGATGGCTCAGCCAGCAGAAACGGCATCTTCTTTCCTCCCTGATTGATTCTCTTTTTTCTTCCAGTTTACGGGCAGGATTTCCCACCACCGTCGCCCCGTCCTCCACATCCCTCGTCACCACCGACCCTGCGCCCACTACCGCCCCTTCCCCCACGGTAATTCCGGGCAGCAGGGTGGCGTTGTTGCCTATCTTCGCACCCCGCTTCAGATGAGGTCCCCGGTGGGGATAATCCCCTCGCCCCATATACTTATCGTTGGAGGAAGAAACGCACGGGCCGATAAAGACCTCATCCTCAATCACCATATCCCCGGTGATGTAACTTCCCGTCTGGATCGTCACCCCTTTGCCGATCCGACAGTTTAACTCCACCGTCACATGGCGGCCAATGATGCTCTTCTCCCCCACCTCCACCTTCTCCCGGATACTGGCCAGATCCCCCACAAATACGTCCTTTCCCAACACCACATCCTGATAAATCTCCGCGTGGGACCCAATCTTCACCCCATCCCCCAGGCAGGCGGGTTGCCCTCCTCCTATCGGCTTTCGTGCCATCTTCTTGCCGGTCGAAGGGACCTTACCGATCAGGGAGAAATCGCCCACTTCCACGCCTTCACCCAATCTGCTCCCTCGGCCGATTACCGCATGGTGAGCAATTCTGCTGCCTTTCCCGATCGAGGATCCTTTTTCAATCACCGCATGGTGGCCGATCCGTACCCCTTCCCCGAGGAGGGCACCCTCTTCGATGACGACATATTCACCGATCACCGTCCCATCTCCAATCTGAACATCCTTTCCGATGCTTACATCCGCCCCCATCGTGACCGCTTTGCCGATCATGATGTTTCCCCCTCCTCTCTACAGATTTCTTTCCTTCCGCCACCATGCATAGGTTTTCCCTAACCCTTCATGTAGGGCATGGCGGGGCTCCCAACCGATCTCCTTCTTTAACCTGGAGATATCCAGGCAACGTCTCCTCACTTGATCCACTTGTCTCTTGGGCAGGTAGCACAAGGGATACTCCGGAAGGTCCGCAACCTCCTTCACCTGTTCCGCTAAGCGGTTGACAGTCGTCTCCACTCCGGTGGCCACATTCCAAACCCCGCCAATGAAGCGGTCCTCCCATCCCGCCATGAAGAGGAGATCCATCACATCCTCCACGTAGGTAAAATCCCGCGTCTGCTCCCCATCTCCATAGATGGTTAGGGGTTCTCCCCTCTCAAGAGCCTCAAGGAACTTGCTCACCACCCCGCAATAAGGATTGGTTGGCACCTGGCCGGGGCCATACACATTGGAGAGGCGAAAAATGACCACAGGAATCCGGTACAGACGGTGATAAACCTGGCAATAATGCTCCATCGCCAGCTTGCTGGCGGCATAAGGGAGATTTGGCTTCATCTCCTGTTCCGGGGTGGGAAGAAGATCCGCCTCTCCGTAAACGGAGGCGGTAGAGGTATAAACAAAACGTTTCAGGCGCTTTCCTTTTTCCCTCACTTTCTCCAAGAGGCGAAATCCTCCCCAGAGGTTAACCCGGATATCTTCTACCGGATCCTCGATCGACCGGACCAAGTTGCGGCAGGCCAAGTGGTAGAGAATCTCCACCTGGGGCAACACCTCATCCAGATACGCCTCCTCATCAAAACTCCCCTTGAAAAAGGAGATCTTCTCGGAGGAGGGCAATTGCTCCTTGTTCCCGGTTGACAGATCATCCACCACAAAAAGGCGGCCTACGATGGGAAGAAGCCTCTTCACCAGCTGAGAACCCAGGAATCCGGCTCCCCCTGTGACCAATATGTTTACTCCCTCCCCTTCCGTCACCTTTCTCACATCCTTTCCTTTCCACCTTGTTCTGCGTCCTGTTTATCCATATTCCATATCCTTCCACATCCCCGCCGGACAAGTTATACGGTGGCCACCACCAAATAGGGGGGATCGCTCTCTCTGAAAGGAAACAGAAGGGTTCCCTCGTACCATATTTTGTGCCCATGATTCTCCAGGCTCTGAAAGCGCCACGAATGGGAATGGCTCGTCACATCCATCCTTGCTTCCACGGTATGGGGAGTAATGGGTATGGTGCGAAGAAGGCCGCCTACGGGCGGAGAATATCCCCCTCGCACCAGGGACTCATCCCATCCGGAGGCGATGGGCCGGATCAACAAGGTGGCAGAGCTCCCAGACGCACCCGACAAGGGCACATGAAGCATCATGGAGGTTACCGTCATATCGGTGGGAATAACCGCTATATTAAACGAGACAAGCATCATTTTATGCTTAATGAACAATCGGTTCGGGACGAAGAACATCATCTTTTCCAGATTCATCACATCTCCCTCCTTCCGCTTTTTTTTTTGGGGGTTCCCGGTCCCTTGGATTTCCTATCTCTTCTTTACCTTGAATGAAAACAGGTCGGCTCCGTCTTTTTTCTTCCTAGGAATTTAACTCTCCATAGATCACAAGAAGCCGATCCACCACATTCTCCACCCGATGGACCCGATCGGCATAAGCTCTTCCCCTCATCCCCAACCGAAGGCGCAATGCAGGCTGTTCCAACAACTCCTTCACCTTTCCATAGAGAGTGTCCGGGTTGGCATTTACGACGGGAAGATCCGCAGGAAATTGGGACACGAGATCCTCCCGGATGTAAGCCACCACCGGTTTGCCCAGTGCCATCGCCTCGGCGCTGAACAATCCGTAAGACCCGCACAAGACCTGATCGATCACGATATCCGCCTTCTCATACTCGGCGAGAGCCGCCTGATGATTCATCCGTTCGATCCGGCGATACGCGAAGGAATATCCTTCCTGTTTTAAGCGATCTAGCGCGGCTTCTATGATTTTCGTCCCCTTAAATTCCGGATTGGTCGGCGCATGAAGGATTAGAGGGCAGATATTGGACGGATCGGGATAATGAGGGGCGAGGCCACGCATATCGAGGGCTATGGGGAGAACATGCACCTTTTCATAATACGGAGCCACATACGCATAAACCTCATAATCTTGTACAATCGCCTCCCGGATATAGCGGGAAATGGAGGCAAGTTGTTTGTGGATCGTCTCATTGGAAGGGGAATCCCCGGTATAAACGTATGGATTATTCCGTCTGGCCTGATCATGGAAACGGACATCATTCCCCCAATGGTTCATCACCATCTTTTTCCCCAATCCCTTCAGCCGGGGAAGATCCGCATATTCCGGCAGAATGGTACTGCTGTAGTGGAAATGAAAGAGGTCGAAGAAATGAATCAGATGCCTGGACTGGTTCCCAATCTCCGGATAGATGGTGTTGATTAAATGATTTTGATATCCTAAATAGGAATGAAAGATATTATAGCCCACGGCGATATGGCCCCTCCGCTTGAGTTCTCCGCTTAAAATGCCCATTTGGCCGGCAATTTCAATCACCCCATGAAAGATCCGCATCCTTCTCCCTCCTTTCCCTGTGATCTTCTCTCAAGGGGAGAAAGACGGGAAGATGGGCAGCGGCGGATTGATAGAAGGCGAGAGAAGTCTCTAAGGCGTGGTAAATTTGGCGAGATGGTATCAGGAGGGACGCCTCCCCAGAAAGAAGGGTGCGGATAAAGGCTTCATACATCCGTCTCTCCTCTCCCTCTTCCTTCAGGAGGGCGGCTGCTTCCTCCTCTGCTCCTTCATGGCCCTCCAGGGCGACCCGTTTTATTTGGTTCATGGAAGGCCCTCCCAAGGAGATCGTCCCCTTTTCCCCGAAAAGAGAAAGGCCCATTTCCAAATTGGCCGGGTAGGTCATCACATTCATCTCCATGACCCCTTTTCCTCCCCGGCGGAAAGAGAGAATCCCCAACGCCGCATCTTCCGTCTCTTTCTCGGTTCGCCAATGCACGAATTCTCCGTAGATCGAATCCACTTCACCCATCAGCCAGAGGAGGAGATCAAGGAGATGGATCCCTTGATTCACCACCATCCCGCCATCGGTCAGCCGCCTTCCCCGCCACGGGGAGGACAGATAATAGGTGAGAGGACGGGCGAAAGAGATGCGGATACTCCCCAAATGGATGTACCCAAGCCTTTCATCCTCTACCCATTCCTTCAACTTTTGCAGAAGGGGGCGATAGCGGAGCTGGTGGCATACGAGGAGGTGTCTGCCTAGCTCCCCGGCGAGGTTGATCGTCTCCTCCGCTTCTTGTAAGGAAAGGGAGATCGGCTTTTCCACCATCACATGCTTCCCCGCTCGCATTGCCTCCTGGGCGAGAGGGGCATGAAGATGGGTGGAGGTGGCGATCACCACCGCTTCTATGGTCGAGTCATTCAACAATGAGAGGGGATCGGGATACCGGGCTACCTTGCCGTTTCTTCCGGAATCCTGCAGATATCTTTTCTCCACCGCCTCCATCCGTTCAGGATTGATGTCGCTCACGGCAACCAACCGGGCATTGGAAATGCCCGCCAGAGTGGCCGCATGCTTTTCTCCCATCCGGCCGCAGCCGATCAAGCCAAAACGGATGCTCATTTCCCACTCCCGCCTTCCTTTTTCCCATATTCCCGAAGAGCCGAAATCACTTGCTCTTGTTCCGCTTCGCTTAAGAAGGGGCTTAGAGGCAAGGCGAGAATTCTCTTGGAAACCCTCTCCGCCACGGGGAGATCCCCTTCCTTATATCCCAAGGAACGATATGCCTCCTGAAGATGAAGGGAAAGGGGGTAATAAACCCCTGTCTCGATTCCCCGATCCTGGAGAAACTTCCGGACCATCTCCCGGCTCTCCACCTCCACAGAGAAGAGATGCCAAACAGGTTCCCTTCCTTCCCCCACCCTGGGCAGGGTAAGGAAGGGGAGATCCGCCAGTTCCGCCAGATAGATGGCCACTTTTTCCCGCCGCAGCCGATTCCATTGATCAATCTCTTTTAATGCCAGGAGGAGGACCGCCGCATGGATCTCATCGAGGCGGCTGTTCATTCCGATCTTCTCGTGTTCATATTTCCTCCGGCTCCCGTGCTGGCGCAAAAGGCGAATCCGTTCCGCCACCCCTTGGTGGGATGTTGCCACCAAACCGCCGTCTCCCAATGTTCCCAGGTTTTTGGTGGGAAAGAAGGAGAAGGAAGCCGCGTCTCCCAGACTCCCTACCGGTTTCCCTCGGTAGGTTGCTCCGAAGGCTTGACAAGCATCTTCAAAGAGGAATAAAGAATGCCTCCTCGCTGCCTCCTGCAACGGTTCCATATCGGCCGGCTGGCCGAAGAGGTGAACCGGGAGAATCGCTTTTGTCCTTGGAGTAATCGCTTCTTCCACCCGGCTCATATCCAGGTTATAGGTCACGGGATCAATATCAACGAAGACGGGTTTAGCCCCCGCCCGGGAGATCGCCTCCGCAGTGGCGAAGAAGGTAAAGGGAGTGGTGATCACCTCATCCCCCGGCCCGATCCCAAATCCCTCCAGGATGAGGAGAAGGGCATCGGTTCCATTTCCCACTCCGATGGCATCGCTGACTTCCAATCGTTCCTTGATCTTCTCTTCGAGTTCTTTCACCCTCCGACCGAGGATATATTGGCCCGACTCGATCACCTCTTCGATTTCCTGCATCAACTCTTTCTTGATGAAAGCGAATTGCCTTCTCAGGTTAATGAGAGGAATCATCTGCCCACCCCTTTTTCTTCATCTCGTTTTCCACCGACGGCCAAATCGCCCTAAGATGGTTCCCATAGGTATGTTTTTGTAAAACGGCTTGATGCCCATTCCTCCCAATCCCCCAACGCTCTTCGGGTTGGTTCAGGTACCGGGAGATGAGCCGCAGCGTTTCGTCCGGCGAGGAGGAGAGAAGGAGTTCCTCTCCATCTTTAAATAAGCGCTCTAAGGCGGGGGTGCGGCTCCCCAACATGAGGCTTCCGCTTCCCAAAATTTCATACGTCCTTTGGGAGACTTGGTCCGTCGCATTTTGGATCCCCAAAACGATCTTTGATTGGTGATAAACCCGCGCGGACTCCTTATACGGGAGATAGCCGTGCAGGCGATGGGACGGGATGGAAACCCCCAGATGCTTTGTGACGGATTCCGGATCTTCCTGCCAGCCGTATCCCCAAATATGGAGATCATAACCTGCGCCGAGGAGCGGAACCAACAGCTGCTTAAAACTCTCCATTCGGAAGGTAGGGGCGTGGAGGTGAGTTGTCCCTACCAGGGAGATCTCATACGTTTCTTCAATGCCCCAGGGCTTTGCCGGGAAAAGGCGGGGGTTTAGGGCAAAATTCAGATACAGGGCGGGAATTCCCATGTTGCGGTAGCTGTTCACGCAGGCAGGATGAATGGTCCAGACCATATCCGGCTTAATCTTCCGGATCAAGGGGATCGACCAGCCTTCATGAAAGAGACCATCCTCCGTCGCCCAATAGATGTGGAAGAGCCGATACTTCATCGCGATTTCCGGGAGAACCGCGAGCGTGGGGGCGGTTAGGGGCGCATCACATCCCACGGTGAGGAGAATCTCCGGGCGGAAATAGCGAATGCCGGCTTCAATCTCTTTCATGTTCCATGAACTCTGGTAAAAAAGTTGATGTCCCATCTGGGAGAGGGAATCTCCTAAACTATTCAGATAAATAGAGCGGTGATCCAGAAAAAAGATGCGTCTCCTGCTCACCCCCTCCTCATCCCCTCACGACGTGGGGGGCATGAACCCTCCGCGTCACATTTCGGGTATCGTAGATGAGCCGGCCGCAGCGAATCAACTCTTCCCACGGAATGCGGGAATGGTCCACCAGGATGAGGATGAGATCAAAGGAGCGAATTTTCTCCCCCTCCCAAGAAAAACGAGGCAACCTGGGCAGATCTTCCGAATAGAGGGGATCATACACCTCCACCTCGACCCCCCTCTCCTGAAGGAGACGAACCACCTTCAGGGCTGCCGATTCCCGGATATCGTTTACATCCTTCTTATAGGTAATCCCGATCACCCCAACCTTTGCTTTTTCCAGGGGGATCCTTTCCCGTTCGAGAAGTTCCACTGCCCTCTCCATCACAAAATGGGGAATCAGTTCGTTCACCCGGATCGCCTCTTCGATCATCCGCAGCCTCATCCCCTCACGCCGGGCCGACCAGGCCAGATAAACCGGATCCACGGGGATGCAATGTCCGCCGGCTCCCGCACTGGGGTAGTAGGGGGTAAATCCATAAGGCTTCGTCTTGGCCGCCTCAATCACCTCCCATACATCTACCTTTAGTCGATGGGCCAGCATATTGATTTCATTGATGAACGAGATATTGACAAGGCGCTGGCCGTTCTCCAGCATCTTCACAAATTCGGCGGTCTTGGGAGAACTGACCGGAACGATCGTTTCAAAAAGATCCCCATACAGCTCCTTTACTTTCCCTAAGCACTCTGAAGTTACTCCACTGATCACTTTAGGGATTTTCGCCAAGGAAAAAGAGTCGTTCCCAGGTTCAATCCGCTCGGGCGAATACCCGAGGAAAATCTCCTTGCCCACTTGAAGGCCTGTTTCCTCCAAGATCCTTTTCACCATCTCCTCCGTGGTGCCGGGATACGTCGAGCTCTCCAGGATAACCGTTTGACCGGATCGGAGATAGGGGTGGAGCGTATGAAGGACCTCCTTCACCGCCGTAAGATCAGGCTCCATTTCACGTAAGGGCGTGGGAACGGCGATGATGATGTACTCCGCCCTGCCCACCTCCTCATACCCTTCGGTGGGGATAAACGTTCCCTTGCCGATTAGTTCTTTCATCTCTTCATCGGTAAAATCGGATAAATAACTCCTCCCCTCCTGGAGGGAGGAGATCTTCCTCCGGTCTATATCAATGCCAAGAACCGAATACCCCTTCGCTTCCAATAATTGAACCAACGGTAATCCAACAAAACCTAGACCAATCACGGCAACCCATCTATCTCTCTTCATGACCCGTTCCTTCCCCTTCTTTTTTGTAACACGTTATTTTATGGGAGAAGGGACAAACAGAAACGGCACTTACCATGGTTTCTCGCAAAATAGGTAAGTATTAAAGATGCCAATGTCATAGAGAGATCCGATGGCATCCGCCATTCTAAAAAAAGGGGAAGGCCCCTCATCATGGGGGGTGATGAAGGGCCTTCCTCATATATATTAGGAGATGATATGGGGGGCGATGAGAATAAGGTTAATAAGGTTAATGAAAGGGAACTGAAGATCGTAAAGACTCATTCAGAAGTTTTGAGATTTTCTCCACTTCATCCTGATCCGGGGGAACCGTATCTTTTAAAGAGTAAGGAATCCCCAGGGCTTCCCATTTATAGACCCCCAGCTTATGGTAGGGGAGCACCTCTACTTTCTCTACACTCGCAAGCTGGGCAAGAAATTGGGCCAGTCTCCCGATCTCCTCGGGATCGTCGGTCACGCCGGGAACCAGGACATGGCGTATCCACATCGGGATATTTCGCCGGGACAACAGTTTTGCAAAGGCGAGAATCCCCTTATTGTGATGGCCGGTCAGCCAATGATGTTTCGCAGCGTCTATCACCTTCAAGTCGAGGAGGACGAGATCTGTGACGGAGAGAAGCCGCTCCAGATCCGGGTCCTGCTTCTTCTCCGGCCGATAGCAAATACCGGAAGTATCGAGCGCGGTATGGATCCCCTTCTCCTTACAGCGGGAGAAAAGCTCCGACACAAAGGGGGTTTGAAGCATCGGCTCGCCGCCGGTAGCCGTAACACCGCCGCCTGAGGCGCGCATGTAGGGAAGATAGCGTTCAATCTCCTCCATGAGGGAGTCTGCCGTGATCTCCTTTCCCGCCTTCACATCCCAGGTATCCGGGTTATGGCAATACCGGCAACGCATGGGACAACCTTGCATAAAGACCACATAGCGAAGGCCTGGACCATCTACGGTTCCACACGTCTCCACCGAATGGATCCTGCCGATCATCTTCATCCCCCCTTCTTCGCGCGTTCCATCTCATTCCATCCAGAAAACACCATGATCCAACGGAAACGTCCATCCCCACGGTTCCCTCTTCCTCTTCCCGACCAAGAAAAAATGGAACCTTACATGCTTTCATGGAATGTCCGGTGAATCACATCCATCTGTTGTTCCCGCGTTAACTTGATGAAATGAACGGCATACCCGGATACCCGAATGGTCAGTTGTGGATATTTCTCCGGATGATCCATGGCATCGAGGAGCGTCTCCCGGTTTAGTACATTGACATTCAGGTGATGGCCCCCCTTCATCGTATACCCGTCGAGAATGGCGGCCAGGTTCTTCCTCTGGGAGGCTTCATCGCGGCCTAATGCTTTCGGGACGATGGAGAAGGTATTTGAGATCCCATCTAAAGAATCCTGATAATCGATCTTGGCCACGGAATTGAGGGAGGCAATAGCCCCTTTCCGATCCCTGCCGTGAAGGGGATTTGCCCCGGGGGCAAACGGCTCTCCCGCTTTCCGGCCGTCGGGGGTATTCCCCGTCTTCTTCCCATAAACCACGTTGGAGGTGATGGTTAATACCGACTGGGTGGGATAGGAATTCCGGTAGGTTTTCTGTCGGCGAAGTTTCTCCATAAACCGATGGACCAGGTCGTGGGCGATTCGGTCCACGCGATCATCATCGTTCCCGTACTGCGGGTAATCGCCTTCCCGCTCAAAATCTACGGCCAAGCCGTTTTCATCCCGAATGACCCGGACACGGGTATGCTTAATGGCGCTTAAAGAGTCCGCCACTACGGACAATCCGGCGATCCCGCACGCCATCGTGCGGAACACATCCCGGTCGTGGAGAGCCATCTCAATCCGCTCATAGGCATATTTGTCATGCATATAATGGATCACATTTAACGTATTGATATAAAGCTTTGCCAGCCAATCCAAAACTTTGTCGTACCGTTCCATCACTTCTTCATACTCGAGAACTTCGGAAGTGATCGGCTCAAAACGGGGGCCCACCTGCACCTTCAGTTTTTCATCCACGCCTCCGTTAATGGCGTAGAGGAGCGCCTTGGCCAGATTTGCCCTTGCCCCGAAAAATTGCATCTGTTTGCCGATCCGCATGGCGGAAACGCAGCAGGCAATCCCGTAATCGTCGCCGTATTCCGCCCGCATCAGGTCGTCATTCTCATATTGGATGGAACTTGTCGCGATGGAGATCTTCGCGCAATACGCTTTAAACGTTTCCGGAAGCCGGGGCGACCAGAGAACGGTAAGGTTAGGTTCCGGTGCAGGGCCGAGATTGATCAGCGTATGGAGGAAGCGGAAGGAACTCTTCGTCACGAGGGGACGCCCGTCAAGCCCCATCCCGCCGATCGATTCCGTCACCCAGGTGGGATCACCGCTGAAGAGGGAATCATATTCGGGGGTGCGGAGGAACCTGACCATGCGGAGCTTCATCACAAAGTGATCGATCAATTCCTGGGCTTCCGCTTCGGTGAGCTTCCCTTCCCGCAGGTCCCTCTCCAGATAAATGTCCAGGAAGGTGGAAACCCGCCCTAAGCTCATGGCCGCCCCGTTTTGCTCTTTTACCGCAGCCAGATAGGCGAAATAGAGCCACTGAACCGCTTCCCTCGCGTTTTCCGCCGGTCGGGAAATGTCATACCCATACGAGAGAGCCATCTCCTTTAACTCATAAAGCGCCTTGATCTGTTCGGCAATCTCCTCCCGCAAACGGATCACATTTTCCATCATCTCTTCATTTTCCAAGGATGAGAGTTCCCTTTCTTTCTCCCGAATCAGGAAATCGACCCCATAGAGGGGAACCCTGCGATAATCCCCGATAATCCGGCCCCTGCCGTAGGCATCCGGAAGCCCGGTAATGATTCCGGCCTTCCGGGCCCGTTTCATTTCCGGCGTATAGGCGTCAAAAACCCCTTGATTATGCGTCTTCCGGTATTTGGTGAAGATCTCCTTCACCTGGGGATCCAGTTCGTAGCCATAGGCTTCACAACCCTGTTCCACCATGCGGATCCCCCCATAAGGCATGATGGCCCGTTTTAGAGGTTGATCTGTTTGTAGCCCCACGATCTGTTCCAGTTCTTTATCGATGTATCCAGGTTTGTGAGATGTAATGGAGGAGGGGGTGTGGACATCTACATCTAAAACCCCACCCTTTTCCCGCTCCTTGCGGAAAAGTTCCTTCACCTCATCCCACAGTTTAAGGGTCCTCTCCGTCGGTCCGGCTAGAAAGGAATCATCTCCGGTGTACGGGGTGTAGTTTCTTTGGATAAAATCCCTTACATCGATCTCTTCCATCCAGTTTCCGGCCCGAAATCCCCGCCATGCACCGCCATCCTCAATGATCGTCGGCCTTGATCCTTCTAAAATGGACATGTTCATTCCTCCATTACTTACCAATGATGGGTAACATCGCTTCTCACTTCTTTTACCTTTGCACACCCTTATACGCCTGGCGGTAGATCTCCGCCAATTCGCTTACCAGCGGCATCTTGGGGTTGGCCGGTGTGCATTGATCCTCAAAGGCGAGATCGGCCAAGCGATCCACCTTTGCCTCAAATTCCGCCGCATCAACCCCGCATTCTGCGATGCTTAAGGGCATATTCATCTCTTTCATCATCTCTACGATGGCTTTAATCAGGCTTTCTACGCCCTCCTCCACCGTACCGGCGGGAAGCCCGACGGCCTTCGCAATTTCGGCGTACTTCTGATCCGCTTTGAAATATTCGTATTTGGGGAAAGCGGCGAATTTGGTCGGCTTCTGGGCGTTATAGCGGATCACATGGGGAAGCAAGACCGCATTGGCCCGGCCATGGGGGATGTGGAATTCCGCCCCCAGTTTATGGGCTAAGCTGTGGTTAATCCCCAGGAAGGCGTTGGCGAAAGCCATCCCCGCGATGGTAGAAGCGTTATGCATCTTCTCCCGGGCCACTTCATCCTGTCCGTTGTGGTATGCCTTCGGCAGATATTCAAAGACCAATTGAATCGCCTTGATGGCAAGTCCATCGGTAAAGTCATTCGCCATGTTGGAAACATATGCCTCAATGGCGTGGGTAAGGACATCCATCCCCGTATCGGCGGTGAGGCTCTTCGGCAGCGTCATCACATATTCCGGATCGACGATCGCCACATCGGGCGTTAATTCATAGTCGGCCAGGGGATACTTCACATGAGTTTCTTTATCGGTAATGACGGAAAAAGAGGTAACTTCCGATCCGGTCCCGGAGGTGGTAGGAATGGCGACCAACTGAGCCTTTTGGCCCAGCTTCGGAAATTTGTAGACCCGTTTGCGAATGTCCAGGAATTTCTGTTTTAAGCCGTTGAAATCTACCTCCGGGTATTCGTAAAAGAGCCACATGGATTTGGCCGCATCCATAGGGGAACCCCCACCTAAAGCGATGATGCAATCGGGCTGGAACTCGCGCATCCGCTCCGTCCCCCGCTTTAACGTTTCCGTCGAGGGATCCGGTTCTACATCGGAAAAGATCTCCACCCGGACCATGTCGGGACGCTTACGCAGGTAGTAAAGAACCCGGTCCACATAACCGAAGCGAATCATATCCTTATCGGTGACGATAAAGACCCGGGAGATATTGGGCATCTTCTCCAGATATTTGGTCGCGCCCCGCTCGAAATAGATCTTGGGGGGAACTTTAAACCACTGCATATTAACCGTCCTCTTCGCCATCCGTTTTACGTTAATCAGGTTGATCGCGGAAACATTGGAGGTGGTGGAGTTGGAGCCGAAGGTTCCGCATCCCAGGGTCAGAGAGGGCATATAAGCGTTATAAATATCTCCAATGGCGCCTTGGGAGGATGGGGCATTTACAATAATCCGTCCCGTCTTCACCCTTCGTCCGAACTCTTCAATCACTTGATCATTGCTGGAATGGATGACGGCGGAGTGACCCATCCCTCCGAATTCCACCATCTCTTCCGCCCTCTTGATTCCTTCTTCCGTGCTGTTTACTTTAAAGAAGGCGAGCACCGGGCTTAATTTCTCCCTGGAGAGGGGGTATTCGGGACCGACACCGCCGATCTCCGCCACCAGAATTTTCGTGGCGGGAGGCACCTCTACGCCGGCCATCTCCGCGATCTTTGCAGCCGGCATCCCCACCACTTTGCTGTTGATGGCTCCTGTTTCAGGATGAATCACCAGCGATTCCACTTTCTTTATTTCCGACTTGTTCAGGAAGTAACAATGATTCTCCCTCATATAATCCTTTACTTCCTGATAAATCTCTTTATCGACGATCACCGCTTGTTCGGATGCGCAAATCATGCCGTTATCGAACGTTTTGGAGAGGATCAGGTCGGTAACCGCCCTCCGTATATTGGCCGTCTTCTCGATGTAGCAGGGGACATTTCCCGGTCCGACCCCTAACGCAGGTTTTCCGGTGCTATAGGCCGCTTTTACCATGGCGGAACCACCTGTAGCGAGGACCAATGCCACTCCTTTATGATTCATCAGCGCCTGGGTCGCTTCGATGGAAGGTGTCTCGATCCATTGAATGCAGTTTTCCGGGGCTCCCGCCCTGATCGCCGCATCTCGGACCGTCTTGGCCGCCTCTGCGCTGCAGAGCTGCGCCGAAGGGTGGAAGGCAAAGATGATGGGGTTTCGCGTCTTCATGGCGATGAGAGACTTAAACATCGTGGTGGATGTGGGATTGGTTACGGGGGTTACACCGGCAATCACCCCGACCGGTTCCGCGATTTCCACAATCCCCTCATATGGATTCTCACGGATCACTCCAACGGTCTTATCATACTTGATGTTGTGGTAAATATATTCGGTGGCGAAGATATTCTTAATGATCTTATCTTCATAGACCCCTCGTCCGGTCTCCTCCACGGCGAGGCGGGCCAGTTCCATGTGGCGGCTTAGCCCGGCAATCGCCATCTCTTTAACGATCCGATCGATCTCTTCCTGATCCAACTTCATAAATTCCTCCAAGGCTTGGTGAGCCTTCGCCACCAATTGGTCAATCATCTCCGCAACATTTGGCTTGCCGGTTTCTCTCTCGACGACTGCCATCGCAATGATCTCCTTTCCGATTCTTTTTGGCTTCCCTCCGGATGTACTTCTCCCTTAATTTGTGAATTAATTCACATATAAAGGTAAAAAATCACGGGGCCGTAACAAAATCTCCTCGCAGCCTCTGTATTGTGAATTTATTCACATATACACCCGCGCTTCCCCGAAAAAAGTATGGTTTCTCCTGTACCTCAACAGACCATTTCCCTCTCCGAACGGATGCAACCTTCAGCTTTCTTCTATTTTTCTTGGTACGTTTATAGCATATTCGATTCTCCTCGCTTCGTCAATCTAGTTGTGATGGATTTCACAAAGTATACAAGATGAAAGCGCAAACAGTTAGGCGATCGCCTCTGTAAGAAGGGGATTGCCAGTAGGCCATTAGAAGATTCGAAAGACCCAGGCCTACTTGGCTTGGGTCTTTTCCATCTCCTTCTTCAGTTCATCCGATAAAGTTAGACCATATTTCTTTACCGCATCGGGATTTACCGTCAGACTTACTTCCTTCAGCACCTCGACGGGGATGTTCTTTGGCGACTCCCCTCGTAAGATCCGGGAGGCCATCACGCCGGTCTGCACCCCTATCTGGAATTGGTCCAGCCCGTAGGTGGCCACGGCCCCCCGTTTTACCGTGTCGCTGTCGGAAGCAAAGACAGGAATTTTCGCCTTTTCGGCCACTTGTTGCAAGGTATCAAAACCGGCGACGATCATGTTATCCACCAGCACCAGGTACGCATCGATCTTCCCGGCCAGGCTTTCCGCCGCCTGCTGAATTTCGGTGTTATTGGAGACGCCTAAGGCTTCTACCTTTATCCCTTTCTCTTGGGCCGCTTTCTCCGCCTCTTTGACCTGAACTTCCGCGTTGACTTCACCGGAGTTGTATACAATCCCGATCGTCTTCAGGTTAGGCAGGAACTTCTGCATCAATTCCACTTGGCGTGAAATGGGAACCAGATCGGAAGTGCCGGTGATGTTCTCGCCGGGCCGGTCAAACGCGGCAACCAAGCCTGCCGCTACCGGGTCCGTCACTGCTGAGAAGACGATGGGGATCTCCTTGGTCGCCTGGGCCGCCGCCTGGGCGGAAGGAGTCGTAATGGCGATGATGAGATCAACCTTTTCCGCAACAAATTTCTGGGCGATGTTCGTTGCGTTATTCCGGTCATTTTGGGCATTCTGGTAATCGATAACCAGATTCTTCCCTTCCGTGAAACCATGCTCTTCCAATCCTTTTAGGATCCCTTGACGGATCGCATCGAGGGCGGGATGCTCCACGATTTGGGTCAGTCCGATTTTAAACGTCTTCTCCTGTTCTTTCCCCGCTTCTCCTGAAGTGCCGGCATCCGTTGCTCCTTGGTTCCCATTGGAAGGTTGACTTCCCTGAGGCCCTCCTTGACCGCACCCTCCAAGGATGACACTTAGTGCGAATAAAAGCGCAACCATTCCTACGACAACTCTTCTCATCTCTTCTCTCCTCCATCTCTTCTCGCCCATGAGAGGGCCTCTTATCTTCGTTAACATAAACAGCTTGTACCGTAGTATACCACAATTCTTTACAAAACCTCAATATCTCTTTCACATGAAATTAAAGATTCTCCTGTATGATAAAAACTGTAGGAAGCAACGTGGTTCCTTTCAGGTGTTACCCCCTTTTCTTGATATACCCTGTCATCGACGGGCTGTCGCAAAGACAGCCTCTTTTTTTACCGTCACGATTGCCGCCGAAGCGATGTAATACGCGCCATTCGCGTTTCCTTCCCAAGATGCGCTTGCCGGAATCGGAATGAAAATGTGGCACAAGTCCAACCGTCCGTAAGGAGCATCGGATATGAAACGCAACCCCCCACCTTCCCCGAAAAGGAAGGGTGGGGGGCTCTCTTTGATTCCAGAGGAGTTATTTCATCCATGCGCTCGAAGCAGCCGTTCCACC
This sequence comes from Thermicanus aegyptius DSM 12793, assembly GCF_000510645.1. NCBI lineage: Bacteria > Bacillati > Bacillota > Bacilli > Thermicanales > Thermicanaceae > Thermicanus > Thermicanus aegyptius. The sequence continues at coordinate 3,147,102 of NZ_KI783301.1, forward strand.
TTGGCCACCACGTTTTCCACCGTAAATCCGTATTCCGCCACCACCTGATCTCCGGGAGCGGAAGCGCCGAAGGTGCGAATTCCTAAGACCTCCCCGGCCTCTCCCACATAACGTTCCCATCCCAAAGGCATAGCCATTTCGATGGCAAGGCGAGCCTTCACATGGGGTAGGAGAACCGAATCTTTATACTCCTGCGGTTGTTCCTCAAACAGCTCCCAGCTCGGCATGCTGACAACCCGGGCGGATATTCCTTTTTCAGCTAATGCTTTCTGGGCGGACACGGCCAGGCTTACTTCCGAGCCTGTCGCCAGGAGAATCGCCTGAACCTTTCCCTCGGTCGGGTCCGCCACCACATAAGCCCCTCTTCGTACCCCCTCTTTTGCCCCTTTCACCGTTCCCGGCAGGATCGGCAGCTTCTGGCGGGTTAAGATCATGGCGACCGGCCGCTCCTTCTGTCCGAGGGCGAACCGGTATGCCTCCATCGTCTCGTTGGCATCGGCGGGGCGCATCACGATGAGGCCCGGAATGAGGCGGAGGGACGGAATATGCTCAATCGGCTCATGGGTCGGCCCATCTTCGCCGACGGCGATGCTGTCATGGGTAAAGACATAGATCACCGGCTGCTTCATAAGAGCGGCCAGGCGAATGGCAGGGCGCAGATAGTCGGAGAAGACGAGGAAAGTACCCCCATACGGGCGAACTCCGCCATGGAGGGACAACCCGTTTAACGCCGCTCCCATGGCATGTTCCCTCACCCCGAACCAAACATTCCGCCCGGCATAATTCTTCGTCTCAAAAACCGGATACTCTTTCAAGGTCGTATTGTTGGATGAGGCCAGATCGGCGGAGCCTCCAAACAAGGTGGGGAGATTTCGGGCGATGGCGTTGAGGGCAACACCCGATGCCTCCCTCGTCGCCATTTTGGGAGCATCGGCGGCATAGTTGGGAAGTTCCCGGTCCCATCCATCCGGGAGACGTCCCTCAATCGCCGCCATAAGCTCCCCGGCCAATTCCGGATAAACATCCTTATACCCGGCAAAAAGACGGTCCCACGCCTCCTCCGCCTTCCTCCCTTCTTCCTTTACCACCGCAAAATGTTTTCGAACATCCTCGGGGATGGTAAAGGGTTCATACTCCCAACCATAGGCTTCTTTCGCCAGGCGCGCCTCTTCCGCACCCAAGGGAGAGCCGTGGGCCTTACTGGTTCCCGCCTTGTTGGGGCTGCCGTATCCGATGGTGGTTCGAACCTCGATGAGCGTCGGGCGGCTTTTTTCTTCCTTCGCCTCACGAATCGCCTTCCGGATCGCCTCCACATCATTCCCATCCTCTACGCGCAGATATTGCCATCCATACGATTCAAAGCGTTTCCGGACGCTTTCGGTAAAGGAGAAAGAGAGCCGGCCGTCCAGGGAGATGTCGTTGGAATCGTAGAGGACGATCAGTTTTCCCAACCCCATATGTCCTGCCAATGAGGCGGCCTCCGCAGAGACCCCTTCCATTAAATCGCCATCGCCACAAATCGAGAAGGTATAATGGTCAATCAGTTCGTAACCGGGCCTGTTATAGGTGGCGGCCAGATGGGCCTCCGCCATCGCCATCCCAACCGCCATGGAAATCCCTTGGCCTAAGGGCCCCGTCGTCGCCTCCACTCCCACGGTGTGACCATATTCGGGGTGCCCCGGCGTCTTGCTGCCCCACTGGCGGAATCGCTTTAATTCCTCCATGGGAAGCCCGTACCCTGTCAGGTGGAGCAAACTATAAAGAAGGGCTGAGCCATGTCCCGCCGAAAGGATAAAACGGTCCCTGTTAAACCATCTCGGGTTGGACGGGTTATGTTTCATTTCCTTCATCCACAAGGCGTACGCCATAGGGGCTGCCCCCATGGGCATCCCGGGATGGCCGGAGTTGGCCGCCTCCACCATATCGATGGAGAGGGCTCTGATGGCTGTGACGGCCCGCTCTTCAACCGCTTTATTTTCCATGATCGTCTCCTCCTTGTATCCTTTTTCTTCACGATCTATCAGGCAACAAGCCGACTCCCCTTCTCCTAAAAAGGAAGCAGAGAATGGCTTGCACCCATCCCTGAAATTTCTATAGCTTCATCCTGAGGAAGGCATCGATAAATTCGTCCAGTTCCCCATCCATCACGGCTTGTACGTTGCCCACTTCATAGTTGGTGCGGTGGTCCTTCACCATGCTGTAGGGGTGAAAGACATAGGAACGGATTTGATTCCCCCAGCCGATCTCCTTTTGTTCGCCGGCGAGTTCGGCCAGTTTCTTCTCCCGCTCCTCCATCTCTTTCTCCAGGAGGCGTGCGGCCAAAATCTTCATGGCACGTTCCCTATTTTGGATCTGGGAGCGCTCCGACTGGCATGTGACGACGATTCCTGTGGGAAGGTGCGTGATGCGAACTGCAGAATCGGTCGTATTTACATGCTGCCCTCCCGCACCGCTGGAGCGGTAGACATCGATCTTCAAATCCTCTTCCCGGATCTCCACCTTCACGTTTTCATCTACTTCCGGCATAACGTTGCAGGAGACAAAGGAAGTGTGGCGTCTTCCCGAGGCGTCAAAGGGGGAGATGCGAACCAAACGGTGTACCCCTTTTTCCGCCTTTAAATAACCATAGGCATTCTTTCCCCGAATAAGAAGCGTGACGCTCTTAACCCCCGCCTCCTCTCCGGGCAGATAATCAAGGGTTTCTACCTTAAACCCATGCCGTTCCGCATAACGGATATACATGCGGAGAAGCATGGAGGCCCAATCCTGGGACTCCGTTCCCCCTGCCCCGGGATGAAGCTCCAAAATGGCATTGTTCTTGTCATACGGTTCATTTAAGAGAAGCTCCAGTTCAAATTCGGAAAAATCCCGGCTTACTTTCCGAACCCCTTTTTCCAATTCAGGAAGAAACGCTTCCTCTTCCCCTTCCTCTTTCGCCAGTTCATACGTAAGCAGGAGGTCGTCCAATTCTCGGCCTATTTCCTCTAGACGTTCCACCTTTTCCTTCAGCTCGTTCATTTCTCCGATCACCTTCTGAGCCTCTCCCTGGTCATCCCAGAAATCGGGGGCTGCAATCTTCTCCTCCAATTGAGAGATTCGCTTCTTTTTCCCTTCGACGTCAAAGGGACCTCCCGATTTCCGCCAGACGCTTCTCCAGCGATGTTAATTCCTGTTTAATCTCTGTAAAATCCATCGTCCTATACCCCTTCCTTTTCCATACCCCATTATTTTATCAAGGTAAATTCCCACTGAAAAGGGATTTTACTTATTCTCCACAGGTTGTTGAATCGCCCCATGGCAGTGCTTATATTTCTTTCCGCTCCCGCATGGGCAGGGATCGTTTCGTCCGATCTTTTCTCCACGGACCACAGGTTGTCTCTTCTTCGGCTTTTCTTCCCCGTCGGAAGGCTGAACCGCCTCCCCTTCCGCCACGGCAACGCGGACGAGGGAAGAGACTCCCACCTGCGCCTTCATGATATAGGTAGAAACCTCCTCTTCGATGCTTCGGATCATCTCATTAAACATCTGGAAGCCTTCCAGCTGATACTCCCGAAGCGGATCGGTTTGGGCATACGCCCGCAGATGAATCCCTTGGCGGAGCTGATCCATGGCATCGATATGATCCATCCATTTGCTATCCACGGAACGGAGAAGAACCACCTTTTCAAACTCCCGCATGACCTCGGGAGTAATCTCCTTCTCCCGCCGTTCATATTTCTCATGGGTTCGCGCAATGAGAAAATCGAGGATTTCTTCTTTTTCCTTCCCCTTTAGCTCCTTCTCAGACAGGTCCCCTTCCTGGAAGATCGTTCCGTTCAGGTGGGAGATGAGGGCTCCCAAATCCCACTCCTCCGGAACCAGTTCATCCGGGCAATGAACCCCTACCACATGCTTCAAGTGGCTCTCCATCATGGAAATGATGATGTGCTTCACATTTTCGCTGAAAAGAACCTCCCGTCGTTGGGAGTAGATGATATCCCGCTGTTGGTTCATCACATCATCGTATTGGAGGACGACGCGTCGGCGGTCAAAGTTGGTGGCTTCTACCCGCTTTTGGGCCGTCTCCACCGCTTTGGTGATCATTCGGCTTTCGATGGGTTCATCCTCGGTAAAGCCCAGGCGATCCATCATTCCCATCATATTCTCGGAACCGAACTTTCGCATCAGGTCATCTTCCATAGAGATGTAAAATTGGGAAAAACCAGGATCTCCTTGACGACCGGCACGACCCCTCAGCTGATTATCGATCCGGCGGGCTTCGTGGCGTTCCGTCCCGATAATGCAGAGGCCGCCTAACTCGGCTACTCCTTCTCCGAGCTTAATGTCGGTACCGCGCCCTGCCATGTTGGTGGCGATCGTCACCGCCCCTCTCTGACCCGCCTTCGCGATAATCTCCGCTTCCTGGGCGTGATACTTGGCATTAAGGACATTATGGGGAATCTTCAGCTTCTTCAGGTGTTCCGAGAGAAGTTCCGAGATTTCGATGGAGATGGTTCCAACCAAGACAGGTTGTCCCGTCTGATGGCGCCGTTTAATCTCTTCCACAACGGCACGGAACTTGGCCCGCTCCGTTTTGAAGATCACATCGGGGGCATCCACCCGAATCATCGGACGATTGGTGGGAATAACCACAACATCCATTCCGTAAATCGATTTAAACTCCTCTTCCTCCGTCTTCGCGGTACCGGTCATCCCCGCCAGCTTTTTATACATCCGGAAATAATTCTGCAAGGTAATCGTGGCCAGCGTCATCGATTCCTGCTGCACCCTAAGTCCCTCTTTCGCCTCGATGGCCTGGTGGAGGCCGTCGCTGTACCGGCGCCCATGCATCAGACGGCCGGTAAACTCGTCCACGATGATCACTTCCCCGTCCTCCACCACATAATCTACATCCCTCTTCATGAGGGTATGAGCCTTCAAGGCTTGTTGCACATGGTGGTTAATCTCCATATTGGCAGGATCGTAAAGGTTCTCGATGTGGAAAAACTCTTCCGCCTTCTCCACTCCTTTTTCCGTGAGAGTCGCGGCATTTGCTTTCACATCGACCGTATAATCCTCATCGGCACGGAGGCGGGAGGCGAACCGATCCGCCGCATAGTAGAGATCCGTCCCCTTCTTCGCCATTCCGGAGATGATGAGGGGGGTTCTCGCTTCGTCGATCAGGATGCTGTCCACCTCGTCGACGATGGCAAAATGGAGGGGGCGCTGCACGATCTGCTCTTTATAGAGAACCATGTTATCCCGGAGATAATCGAAACCGAACTCATTATTGGTCCCGTAGGTAATATCCGCCTGGTATGCCGCCTGCTTTTCCTGATTGGAAAGGCCATGGACATTCAGCCCCACCGTAAGACCAAGGAACTCATAAATCTTTCCCATCTCGTTTTTGTCCCGGCCCGCCAGATAATCGTTTACGGTAACCACATGAACGCCTTTCCCTTCCAACGCATTCAGGTAGACGGCTAAGGTTGCCACGAGGGTTTTTCCTTCCCCGGTCTTCATCTCGGCAATCCGCCCGTCGTGGAGAACCATCCCGCCGATGAGCTGCACATCAAAATGGCGCATGCCCAATACCCTTTTGGATGCTTCGCGGACGACGGCAAACGCCTCAACCAAAAGATCATCCAGGGTCTCCCCCTTGGCTAGCCGGTCTTTAAAGTGGTCCGTCTTCCGCCTGAGCTCTTCGTCGCTTAAGCGACTTATACTCTCTTCGAGGGCATTAATCTCCTCAACCTTCCGCATATATCTCTTGATCTCGCGCTCATTGTAACTCGGAAATACTTTTCGCAATGCGTTAAACATGGAGGATCTCCTTCCCTGCGATACCTCGCTCTATTTTTCCCTAAAACTACCCATAGTGAATTGTACCAATCCCCGGTGAGAAATACAAGAAAAAGGAAAAGAAAGGGAGGCTTTCTTTTATAAAAGTCTCCCTTTCTTATACGTTTTCATTCCCTCTAGGGATTCACAATTCGATTACGCTTCCGGTTCAATCAATCCGTAGCGGCCATCCTTCCGCTTATAAACCACGCTTACTTCGTTGGTGTCCACATTTTGGAAGACGAAGAAGTTGTGCCCCAACAGATTCATCTGTAAAATGGCCTCTTCCGCATCCATCGGTTTCAGGTTAAACCGTTTGGTACGGACAATCTCCAATTCCTCTTCCTCATCCGGGTTTTCCGTCTTCCCGTTTCCGTTGATGTAAATTGCACCTTTCAGCCCATCGCTTTCCCGAAGTTTCCGGTTCACCCGGGTCTTATATTTCCTCACCTGCCGTTCCAGCTTATCCACCACATTATCGATCGAGGCATACATATCCTCGCTCTTATCTTCGGCACGGAGCAAAAGCCCTGTCAGAGGAATGGTCACTTCCACCCGATGCCCATCCTTATACACTTTCAGGGTTACAGTGGCTTCGATGTCCCGATCATATTCAAAATACTTATCCAGTTTACTCATTCTTTTTTCGACATAATCCTTTAACGCAGGTGTCACCTCAATGTTCTCGCCACGGATCAAGAAATCCATCTGTTCTCCTCCCTTCTCGTTACACCTCTATTATACATGTTTTTTGGGCCATTTCCCAATCTGTTTAAAAGAAATTAATGTTCGGAATATAACTTGAAAACCCCCGAAAATCGGGGGTCTGATCGCATGGTCACCGTTCGGTGGTTTACCTCTTGGTTACATTGGCTGCTTGGGGGCCCCTTGCTCCCTGCACGATTTCAAACTCTACCGTCTGCCCTTCTTCCAAGGTCTTGTAACCTTCTCCGTTAATGGCAGAATAGTGGACGAAAACATCCTCTCCGCCTTCGCGTTCAATAAACCCATACCCTTTCGTTGCATTAAACCATTTTACACGTCCTTCTAACACGATTCGATACATCCCTTCTCATTAAACTCTAAGCAATCGCTTATAATGAAAATATATCACTTACCATTACCCCAGTCAACTTAAATTGAAAGCCCTTTCGGGAAAAGTGAGCAGATTCCTACACACCGCTTCTATGATATAATGGCTTTAATTCCTCGTCCAGGTGATGTCCATGAACGTTCGTGCCCTTAAAATCCACATCCCCATCTTCTTGGGGATCCTCCTTTTCATCATCCTCATGGCTATTCGCTCGGAAAAACCTTTTCTCCTCTCCTTTATCAATTATTCCTTTCTCGTCGGGCTCTTCCTTTTTCTGGTCGGATCCGTCATCCTCATCATCCTCTGGGGAACCTTCGACCTTTTGGTCAAGGGCTTCTCTCTCTTCAGCCGGCGTCTCACCAAAGAGGAGGAGGAACTCCTCGACGTGGAGGAGGGAGACCGAGAAGAAGCGCGGAAAGAAAGAAAAGAGGAGAACCTCCGCTTAGGGTTCCTCCTCCTTACAGAGGGTCTTCTCCTCGTTTTCGTTTCTTTCCTCTTACTCCCCTTCCTCTCATAAAGAAAAGCAATGTCCACTGCCTAACGGGGCACAACATGAGCGCCCAGGAACCATGGGAGGCCCTCATCGCAAAAGCTCGGCGCCATCGGATGCACCAAGCATCGATGCACAAAAAAATCAACCGTACTCATCGCCCCGCCGCTTAATGCCCGGAGCCGCCGGAAAGGGTAAAGAAAGACCCCAAAGAGCGCTTCCTCAGAATCTTAATCACCAGTCCTTACCCATTCACAAAACAGATGAAGAAAGCCACCACTCAACTATAGAGATGACAAGCAACCCAATGGTTTTGTTTCACTTCTTTCCATTCCGGCACAAGAGCGGCACACCGCTCCGAGGCATGGGGGCAACGGGTGCGGAAGCGGCAACCACTGGGGGGATTGATGGGGCTTGGAATCTCGCCTTCCAAAACAATCCGCTCCCGTTTATGCTCCACATCCGGATCTGGGATGGGAATGGCGGAAAGAAGAGCCTTCGTATACGGATGAAGAGGCTCCTCATACAGATCGTAGCTTGAGGCGAGCTCCATCAGGCTTCCCAGATACATCACCCCGACCCGATTGGAAATATGGCGCACCATGGAGAGATCATGGGCGATAAAGAGATAGGTGAGTCCCTTTTCGGCCTGAAGCCGTTCCAAGAGGTTGACCACCTGGGCCTGAATGGAGACGTCTAGGGCTGAGATCGGTTCGTCGGCAATAATAAACTTCGGTTCAACCGCCAAAGCCCTGGCGATCCCGATCCGCTGCCTCTGCCCGCCACTAAATTCATGGGGGAAACGGTTTGCATGCTCCCGGTTGAGGCCCACCGTCTCGAGGAGTTCATAAACGCGATCCATGCGCTCCTTCCGGTTATGGGCCAGGCCATGAATGTCAATTCCCTCGGCGATAATATCGGCCACCGTCATGCGGGGATTGAGGGAAGCATACGGGTCCTGAAAGATCATTTGCATATCCCGGTTAAATTGCCGCACCTCCCGGCGAGGAAGTTGATGGACATTTTTCCCCAGGAAACGAACCTCCCCATCGGTGGCATCATAGAGGCGAATAATGGTCCGTCCCACCGTTGATTTTCCCGAACCGCTCTCCCCTACGAGGCCGAGCGTTTCCCCTTCATAGACATCAAAGGTAACATTCTCCACCGCTTTTACATAGAGGTTTCGCTTTACCCGGAAATATTTCTTCAGATTCTCTACTTCTAGTATTTTCCTTTTTTCATGCTTCGTCTCTTGAACCTTTGCCGTTCGATTCATGGTCTCATTCCCCCTATCCCTACAGGTGGTTCCACTTTAGGTGCCATGGGATGCTTCAACCAACAGCTTACCAGGTGCCCTTGTCCCACATGGGTCGTGTCCGGGGGAAGCTCTTTGCATACTTCCATCGCATAACCGCAACGGGCCGCAAAGGGGCAACCCTTCGGAGGATTGAGAAGATCCGGGGGGGTACCGGGAATCGCAACCAATTCCCCTTTCGTATGAAGGTCAAGGCGGGGGATGGAACGCATGAGCCCCCAGGTATACGGGTGCTCAGGCCGATAGAAGATCTGCTCCACGGTACCTTTTTCCACGATTTGTCCGGCGTACATGACGGCTACCTTATGAGCCATCTTCGCCACCACGCCCAGGTCGTGGGTGATCAGGATAATCGCCGTCCCCGTCTTCTTCTGCAGGGACTGCATCAATTCCAAAATTTGCGCCTGGATGGTCACGTCCAAGGCGGTGGTAGGCTCGTCGGCGATGAGCAGCTTGGGCCGGCAGGCGAGGGCGATGGCGATCATGGCCCGCTGCCGCATCCCTCCAGAGAATTGATGGGGATACTGCTTCACCCGGGTCTCCGGATTCGGGATGCCGACCAGTTCCAAGAGATTAATCGCTTCCTTCATCGCTTCTCTCGGACTTCTCTTAAAATGCTTGATCAGCCCCTCAGAAATCTGTTTTCCGATCGTCATGGTCGGGTTCAAGGAGGTCATGGGATCCTGAAAGATCATGCCGATCTCGGAGCCCCTCACCTTCTCCATCTCCTTGTCCGTCAGGCGGGTCAAATCCCTGCCGTTAAAGAGGATCTTTCCCTGCTTAATCTCGGTGGGAGGAGAAGGAAGAAGGCGCATAATGGTCTGGGAGGTGACACTCTTGCCGCTGCCCGATTCACCGACGATCGCCAGGGTCTCCCCTTCCTCCAGTTCAAAGGATACCCCACGGACCGCCTTTACCTCTCCCGCATAGGTATGAAAAGAGACATGCAAGTCGATTACTTCAAGCAATGGGTTCTTAGCCATCGATTCTCTCCTCCCCTCTACTTTCTAAGTCGCGGATCGATCGCATCGCGAAGTCCGTCTCCCAAGAGGTTAAAGGCTAAGGTGGTAAGGCTGATCGCAATCGCCGGGAACCAGAAATTCCAAGAGTAGGATCGGATCAGTTGAAATCCATCGTTGACCAACACCCCCCAGGAAGCAAGGGGCGGCTGCAGACCTAATCCAAGAAAACTTAAGATGGCCTCCGTGAAGATGATGGCAGGAATATTCATGGTGAGGCGGACGATAATAATTCCCAATACGTTGGGTAGAAGATGCTTACTCATGATGCGGCTTAAGGGAGCCCCAAGGGTCTTTGCCGCCAGGATAAATTCCTGATTTTTAAGCTGCATCACTTGACCCCGAACCAAACGGGCCATGGTAACCCAGCCTGTGACCGCCATCGCCGCGATCATCGATGCGATCCCTGTTCCCAGGACGAGCATGAAGAGGATCACCATGACGAGCCAGGGAATTCCGGCCAGAATCTCGATGACCCGCATGACGAAGCTGTCAAACTTGCCACCGATATAACCGGCAAGGGCCCCCAAAATCACCCCGACGAGGAGATCAATGATCCCGGCCACGACGGCGATAAAGAGAGAGATCCGCGCCCCGATCCAGACGCGTACCCATAAATCCCGGCCAAATTCATCGGTGCCGAACCAGTGCTGCCCCCCGGGAGGTAGATTTACCTCATTTAACGTCAACGCATCATATTTATAGGGACTAAAAATCGGCGCAAAAATGGCAAAGAAAAGAACGAGAAGAAGAAATATAAGGGAAGCCATGGCTACCGGATTTTGCCGAAGCCTTCTCCACACATCCTGCCAAAAGGTGATGCTGGGGCGGGAGATGAGCTCTGCATCCATCTCACCCTTCAGGGGTCTAAAAAGATTTTCGTTCAGTTCAATCTGCGGTTGGCCGTTCATGCTCTCACTCCTTTCCCCCTGTGGTGCGAATGCGTGGGTCTACCAATCCATAGGCGATGTCGGTAATAAAAATGGCGAAGATGAACATGGCGCTGTAGAAGATGGTTAACCCCATAACCAGGGTGTAGTCATTGGTGTTGATGGAATTGACATAATGCTTCCCAACGCCGGGGACGGCGAAGATTTGCTCGATGATGATGGAGCCGGTGATGAGATCGACCACCAAGGTTCCGAAGATGGTGACGATGGGGAGCAGGGCATTGCGGATCCCATGCTTCCAAATCACCACCCCATTGCTTAACCCTTTCGCCTTCGCGGTGCGGAGATAGTCAGAGCCCAGCACGTCCAACATGGAGGTGCGCATCAGCCGGGTAATCAGAGCGATCACCCCGACCGCCAATGACAGGGAGGGAAGGATGGTGTGGGCGAAAGTCCCCCAGCGCGCCACCGGAAACCAACCCAGTTTTAATCCTAGGAAATATTGAAAAACGGCGGCCAACACGAAACTGGGAATGGAGACGCCTAAAATGGCAATGAAGACGAATATATAATCAACTGCTTTTCCACGAAACAAAGCAGAGAGTATTCCAAAGATAAGGCCGATCGGCACTCCGAAAAGAATGGCTTGCAATCCGAGCTGTGCCGAGACGGGGAACGTCTGGGCAATAATGTCGTTTACCGTCCGGTTCAAATATTTATAGGATTGACCCAAATCACCATGGATCAAATTCTCCAAATAACGAAGATATTGGATGGGCACAGGCTTATCCAGTCCATATTTTGCGTCAAACAACGCCTTTACCGTAGGGGTGATTTTTGTCGGATCCTGGTAGGGTCCGCCGGGGAGCAGATAGATGAGAAAGAAGGTAATCGTAGCGATGACAAAGAGGGTAAAGAGCATGAGGGCAAACTTCCTTGCCGTATACCTAAGCAAAGCTCCCACTCCTTTCTATAGAAGATGACGAAAAATGAGGAACCCCTGCACCGAAAAGAACAAGGAAGGGGTGAACTTCCTTGTTCTTTCGGCGCAATCGGTTCACACAACGATGTTCATCCTATTGGTTTTTCCCTTCGATATAAGCCCATTTGTACTCAAATTGGGCGCCAAACGTCTTTTCGAAGAGCCCTTTTACATAAGGCCGTTGGAGAGAAGCCAGATTCCGGTAGTATACCGGGGCGATCCCCATATCGTCCTGGATGAGAACTTTCTCAGCCTGGATGAAGTAGTCGACCCGCTCGTCGACGGTTTTCGCCGCACGGGCTTTGGCGACCAGTTCATCATAAGTCTTGTTGGAGTATTTCCCATCGTTGTAAGGACTGTTGGTTTCAAAGAGGAAGAGCCAGGTGTTGGGGTCATTGTAGTCAGGCCCCCATCCGCTCATGACAACCTGGAAGTTTCCTTCACGGGAGCGTTTCAGCCTTTCTTTAAACGGAACCTGAACCAAGTCAACCTTGATGCCGAGATTTTGCTCCCACATTGCCTTCAGGAATTCGTTTCCTTTGCGGGCGGTGTCGGTATCGTCGCCAAGAAGTTCAAATTTGAAGCTCTTCGGATCGATGCCCGACTCCTGCAAGCCTTCGGCGAGGAGTTGTTTCGCCTGTGCAGGATCATCCTTAAAGAGAGGCCCGCCGTATTTCGCTTCGGAAAGTTCACGGAAGGTCTTGGTTGCTCCGGAGTAGGCGAGGAATCCGTTGGGCACCAAGCCGTAGGCCGGTTCGGAACCGTTGTTCAGGATGGTATCCACATAGGCTTTGCGGTCGATGGCCAGGGAGATGGCCTTACGTACCTTCGCATTGTCGAAGGGTTTTACCTTGGTGTTAAACTCAAAATAGAAATGCGCCATTTCCGGGAAGGTTTTGAAGTTCGGATCGTCCTTATATTGGGGAACCTGCTCCCGGGTTAGTCCGGTGCGATCCACGTCGCCCGCTTCATAGAGGTTCAACTCGGTGTTCGAATCTTTCACGATGTCGAAGGTGATTTTCTCCAGCTTCACCGTGTTGGCATCCCAATAGGTGGGGTTCTTTGTCAAGGTTACCTTTTGGTCATGGAGCCATTCCTGCAAGACGAAAGGTCCGTTATAGAGCAAATATTGCGGTTCGGTAGCATATTTATCCTTGTTGGCCTCATAGAATTTCTTGTTGATCGGCAAGTAGGTTGGGAAGCTGGTCAGCTCCAGCCAGTAGGGAACCGCCTGGGTCAATTCCACCTCCAAGGTGTTGGGGTCAACCACTTTCACGCCCACCTGATCCCAGGTAACCGGTTGTGGATCTTTGACCGGCTTGCCGAAAGCGACCACATCGGGCGTGGGAACGGTGCCGTCATCCTGTTTGTTGTTCTTTTCATACGTCGCTTTATCGGTCTCATATTGCTTCTTGAGAACGAGGTAGTTGGTGTAATCGTAGTACTCCTTCGCTCCTTTGATGTAGTCGGTGATCATGCTGGCGTATTGGGATGCATTTTCCGCATTGGCCGCCCGCTCCCAGGCATCGGAGAAGTCTTGGGCGGTCACCGGATCGCCGTTCGACCACTTGGCGTTCTTGTTCAGATGGAAGGTGTATTTCAATCCATCCTGGGATACATCCCATTTCTCAGCGATCCCAGGCTGAATCCCGTCCTGGTTGACACGAACGAGCCCTTCCTGAACGGCTCCTAGCAAAAGAATGGATAATTGGTCCGTGGTAATCTGCGCATCAAGGGCCGGCGGCTCGTCGGAGAGCATCAGATGAAGCTCCTGGACATCTGCCGGCTTAGCCGTTTGCCCCTGATCTCCCGTATTGTTTTGCCCCTGATCCGAAGGCTGCGCGTTCTGGTTACCGCCGCATCCCGCCAAGCCTACCGCTAGGGCCAGGACGAGAACCAATAGGGCGGGAAGCCATTTGTTGGTTCGTTTCATTTTGTTCACCAAAACCCCCTTATAAAAAATGGTTTTATGATTATGGTCCATAGGACCTATAATCCAAACACTATCTATTACTATAATATTATTTCTGAAACTTTTCAATAGAATCTTTATTTCCATTATAATGTTTTATTTTTCCAATTCGCCTAGAAAGAACCGTTTCAAGCTGTCCGCGGTCCCCGCGGCTTTTATCCATACTTTTCACAGGAACATCGATTCTCCTTGTTCTGTGAATGGAAACGCCGTTTCACGGAACGGTATTTTAAAGAATTTACCCTGGTAATGCTTGAAAACGTGTGTGCATTAAAGCGTTTGAGAGATGAAAAGTTGAATGAGGATTCTCCTTGTATATTTATACCATCATTTTAATTTCATTTCATCCTGTTCTTTTTTCCAGCCGGATCATCACACAAAATAATTGATAAGTAAACCTTTTATCTCCCCGATCTCCTCCAAAAGAACTAGTCCTTCCGACTGATTTCGCAGAATTTCCTCCGTCAGGCGCGCCAGATGGCTGTCAACCTCCTCCACGAGACGGTACACCTTCATCCGGCCTCTGTAGTTGGAGCCCACCCTCTCTTCGACGCGGAGCGCTTGCGATAGGGCTTCATCGAGAAATTCTCTGACCAGTTTTTTGTAACGGTTTAAATCATCCAACGTGCGGGTAAGGGTCAATTTTCCCCCCTGATCTTCGATCTCGGCAAGAAGGCTTTTAAGGCGCCTTGCCCCCTGTTCCTCCTCTTTCTCCTTCAGAAGATCGTCAAAGGCAGGACCGTTGGAGGACCGGACGGTTCGAAGAGAGAACGAAGAAGTAATTTCTTTCTTTTGCGATCCGCGGCTTATTTTCATCAGTAAAGATCGCCTCCCGGTGGTTTACGATTTCCATCATTGGGCATCCGGAACACCCCATCTGACTCTATTTCACCCGCAAGGGATGGGCCGAGGTTTTCGCCTCATGAATCCTTATTTCGGAAAATTCTTTCACCTACGACGGTTTTCTCCGATGCGGCGGTCAATAAATCCGCCTCCAGGCGAATCATAGCTTTGCTTATAGCCGGCTCGGGCCACTTTCCCCCGATGGATGCGAGAGAGCTGTTCCTTCGCCTCATCCCGGAGCCGATGAAGATGATACTGAAGCTCCTCTTCCTTGGCATAGATCTTCTCCATGAGGGCTTGAAGCGATTCTTTTTCTCCTCGGTTCTCTACATGATCATGAAGACGGCGAATCATCTCCTCCCGCCGATCCAGTGATTCCGCAATCGCTTCGATCTCTCCCTCCTTGGCATGAGCTATGGCTTCTTCAGTCATTAAAAGGTAGGCCGTGAGAGTTTCCCATGTACCGTTCTCTTTCGGCATGAATCACCATCCCTCCGCTCACGAAAAAGAGCCGTATACTTTATACGGCTCATTATAGTCCTATATCGCCATTTCGTCCAGAAAATTGATCTTTGTATACGAGATAAACGTTAAGTTATTTGACATTGATTGCAAAATTTAGATTCCAGCTTCCTAGACGTCATCTTCTTAGACGGAAGAAGGCGCTTCACTCCTCGCCCTCTCCATCGCCTCCTTCCAGGTGGATCGAAAATCTTCGAAGAGGCCGATCACCTCATCGATTTTTCCCACATCTTTTTTCGCATTGGCTTCTACGGTATGCCGTTTCATGAAATCGTAGAGATCGCCGATCTGGTTCGCGATTTCAATCTCCCGGTTTAAGCCAAGCTCAAGTTCGGTAAGGATATCCTGCACCCGAATCAGGTGGCGGTGAGCCTCTTCGTAACGCTTCTCCTCGATAGCCTTTTTGGCCATTTTTGAGAAGCGGATGCCTGCATTATAGAGCATAAGAACCAGCTCTTGCGGTGAGGCGGTTAACACCTGCTGCTCCTGGTACACCTGCGAAGCGTTCATCGGTTATCTCCTTCCCTTTGCCGTACATCCTTTGTTTATCGCTCTGTTTATCGCTCTGCTGAAATGCTCGTTCCATTCTCGTTCCATTTAGGAAGTTCTGTTGTCGGTAGTTCCTCTCTTATTCATCGGGTTACTGCCCGCCGCCAAACTGCTGCATCAACCAGCCGCTCTGCATATTGGCCCGCTGGATCGCCTGCTCCATGGCGGTAAACTGCCGCCAATAGCGGTCTTCCACTTGTTTTAGGTGATCTTCAAAATTGCTCATATCATCCGCTAACTGATCCAATGCTTTCCCGATGACGCTTTCCGTATCCGTCGTCATCGCCGGGCTTCCGGCTTTATCGGTCAGCTTTTTGATCGCAGAATTTAGCGAATCGTAGAGGCGGACGGCTAACCCCCGTTCGTCCACGTTATCATTGGGATCTGTATCGACCTGGGTAAAGAGAGCCATCACTTTCTCCGGATTCTGCTCCAAAGCGGACCTGAGCTTCGTCTCATCGATTATGATTTTCCCATTGGTTTCATAGGAACCTGTGGTAAACCCCAGATCAAACATGCTGTCCATGGAAGGGTCGAGTCCGGCTACGGAATTGGAGAAACCGGCGCGGAGTTGGTACAGGGTCCCTTGGAGGAGGTCATCCCGCTGCAGAATTCCGCTTCTCGCCTTTGCTTCCCACTTCTCCACCTGTTGATCCGTCATCGCCTCCCGTTGGGCGTCGGTGAGGGGGAGATAATCCCGATACTTCGGTTCGGACAGCTTCGCGTTGATCTTATCGATCGTGTCGTTATATTTCCCGATGAACTGGACGATCTTATCGAAGACGGCGTCGGTATCGTTGGAGACGGTGAGTTGAACCGGTGAGGATGTGGTGCCGTTTAATGTGAGGTTAAGACCGTTGATGGAAAAGGCGTTGCTACTATTTGTGATCGTAACACCATTAACCTGATTATCCACCACATAGCGAATGGATGCATCATCTCCATGGTAGTTTCCTGGGGTGATCTTTAGCATGTCCCTCACGAAATTCTCTGCACCATCGGTAATCTCTATATTAGCGCTCTTCCCTGTGGAGGTTGTATTCAGGAAAAAGAGGCCATATGTTGAATCAAAGGATGCGGTGACGCCAAGATTGGCCTCGTTAATTCTTTTTACCACATCATAGATTGTTTCTTTCGCAGTATCGAAGGTGAATGTTTCTTTATTATTTAAAGTAAAGGTGACTGTTGGTGTGTTGGTTAATCCAAATTGCGTTGCCAGATTGAGTGTATCCCCCGAAGAAGATGAAGAAGAAGGGAGTTTTTGGGAACTTACCAGCGAGACTCCTTTGGCCACACTATCCACGTAAATCTTATGAATCCCTAATTGTGCATTGGTGCCAGCAGTTGCAGTTACTACACTGGGATCAGAAGAAGTTACCTTCTTCGTAAGGTACGTCCCCTGCAGCTTCATATCAAAGGCGGCATTTCGCAAGTCCAACAGCAGGGAATTCATCTCCCGGTAGGCATCCCGCTGCCATTCGAGCAGCTGTTTCTTCTGCATCATCTTATCCAATGGGATTCGCTCGGCATCCATCAGTTTCTTTACGATGGATTCCGTATCCATCCCAGATGCGAGGCCGGAAATCCGGTTCCAATACAGGGTACTGCTACTGCCGCTACCTGAAATACTCGTAGCCATCTTTTTTCCTCCTTTCACTTCGTTTCACGTTCGCTATCTCTCATTTCAATCCCCACCCACAGCGGGCGCTACACCTTTTCATCGATGATTAACCCGATCTGCTCCCAGATGCTGGCCACCATATCAAGGAGCTTTTTCGGGGGAATCTCCCGGATCACTTCATTGGTATTGTCATCAATGATCTGAACGTAATACTCACCAATCTTTTCGTGATACAAAAATTTCAAATGAGAATGGGTGGGATTCAGGATGGCATTAAAGCCCTCCACCGCCTTCTTCGCCTCCTCAGGGGTAAGGGTTCCCCTCTCCCGGGCGGCCTTCGCATCTCGCCCAGGGTTCTCCCTATCCCGGTCCTGATCTTTCATTCCATTGATCATAAATACATCCTCAGCCATTCCTGGGCTCACCCTCCGACCGGGTGTCACAGGTGTAACCGGCCTAACCCCTCCCTGGGTAATCCGATCGATTTCCATACCTTCTCCCTCCCTGGAGAAATTCATCCTATTGGGATTATCGGCATATGGAGGTTAACTTTTGAATAGGTCAGATCCTTGTGGATGCTTCAACTGCCATCCAACATAACCCGATTTGCCCGCCACGGATAGGCAAATGCACTCCGCTTGCGGTTCTTGCTTACCGGTTAATCTGTAAACGTATTGAATCTTGATGCCTACATCATAGACAGACTTTCTCCCCATGGAATCAAAAGGTTAAATCTCTCAATTTCCGCAATTCTTCGCTCGTTGATACCCTCCTGTTCAATACCGATCCTCCAAAAAATAGCCAATAAATCCTATTGTAATGCAATGTTAAACATTTAGAATAAAAGAAGGTAAAAATTATCGAATCATGGAGGCAGAAAAACCGATCCTTCCGAAAAGGGAGATCGCCATGCTATAGAGGCTCGTCTCTTTATCGTACGATGCCAACCGGTTCCTTGTCACTATGTTTTACATCTAGATTGTGCAAAAAAGGTGACATCACAACGTCCCTTTTTTATATTTCTATTTCTGCAGGAGGTGAAGCGCAGATGGGAAAGGCACAGGATTCACAAACGGCGAAAAAGAAAGGAGGTTTATTTACGTTTCGATCCTTAAAAACAAAATTACTCGTCTTTTTTCTGCTTGTATCCGTGATCCCTCTACTTGGTCTTAGCTTTACAAACTACTATTTTTCAAAGGAATCACTCATTCAGACGAAAAAACAGGCCCTTAAAATGATCGTGGATAGCGCTTACGTATTGGCCGAAGAATTAGAATCGGAGGTCAAGGAAGGGAAGCTAACCCGAGATGAGGCACAGGAGCGATTCCGAATCGCTCTCGTTGGAGAAAAACAGCCGGACGGGACGAGAAAAATCCCCGCCAATTCTCCGCGGATTGGTGAAGGAGATTATTTCTTCGCCTATAACAAAGAGATACGAGCCGTGATGCATCCGAAAAACTTCGAAGGGCAGATCAAGGATGACCCGAACGTAGAAGGAAAACGGGTCAACCGGGAAATGTACAACCAAAAAGAAGGCTATTACAGTTTTATGTGGCAAAACCCCGGCGAGACAACCCCGCGCCCGAAGATCGCTTATTTACGCTATTTCGAACCTTGGGATTGGGTGATCGTCATGGGTTCTTACTATGACAATTTTTATAGAGAAGCCAACGAATCGCGGAATCTATCCATTCTCATATCGGTTTTGGGGGTCATCGCCGTCATTATTGTTTCCTTGTTTATTAGTTCACGTTTTGTGAAACAGATAAACCATATGAAAACTGTGGTTCAGAAAATGGGAGAAGGCGATTTTACAGAAAAGATTGAGACGCGTAGCAAGGATGAATTTGGCGATATGGCGAACAGTCTGAATGATTCGATTCGTCAAATGAATCACGTCATCACAGAAGTGAAAGATGCCTCTTCTCTCATGAAAAGCGCCACGAACCATCTCTCGGAAGGATCGGAACAACTGAGCAAAGCGGCGGAAGAGATCTCCGCATCCATTGAAGAGGTGGCATCCGGAGCGGAGAAAAGCGCTGAAAACCTACAGGAGCTTACTCATTTCATGGAGGAATTAACCATTGATCTCGATGATACATCAAATTATGTTCAGAAGGTGACCGACATTTCCTCTAAGACCAAGGAAGTAAGTGCAGAAGGGAAAGAAAAGATCAAAGAAACGGTAGAACAGATGAACAATATTCATGATGCCGTTCACTTCATTGAAGAGGTAACCGGGAAACTGACGGAGCGCATGAAGGAGATTCATCAGTTCGTCAATGTCATTACGGAAATATCATCCCAAACGAACCTTCTCGCTTTAAATGCGGCCATTGAAGCAGCAAGGGCGGGAGAACACGGAAAAGGCTTTGCCGTCGTGGCGGATGAGGTGAGAAAACTGGCGGAACAATCGAATCGGTCGGCCGGGGAAATTCAGAACCTCATCGACGACATCATGAATGAGACGAAAAAAAGCCGTGACGCCGTACTTAAAGGGAGCCAATCCGTGAATGAAGGGATTCAGGTGGTAAAAAGCACAGGGACCAGCTTTGATGAAATTCTGAGCCATATCGATCGTTTGGTTGATGAGATGAACGGGGTTAACGGGGCGATCATGAAGATCAACAAGAAAACCCAAAAGGCTGCCGAATCCATTTATGAATTGAGCGCTTTTCATCAAGAAACCAACTCCAATACACAAAATGTAGCCGCATCTGTAGAGGAACAGAGCGCCATGACCCGGGATATTTTTGAACATATGCGTCAATTATCGGAGCGGGCTGAGAAACTGGAAGCCCTCACTCGATCATTCAAACTGGCGGCGGAATAAGTTCATCCGCCCATTGCCCGAAAATGGTTTGAAGATTTAAGATAAAGGAGATGAGGAAGATTGAAAAGAATTTTTATCGTACTCTTGCTGGTGGGGGTGTTGTTTGGCACCATGTATCCTAGTTCTGCATCCAACCGCCCGACGACGATGGGGCTAAACGGGATGGTAACGACGCCCCATTACTTGGCCTCCCAAGCCGCCTTACGCGTTCTGCAGAATGGGGGTAATGCCGTAGACGCCGCGATTAGCGCCGCTTCCACCCTCGCGGTTGTTTATCCTCATATGAATTCCATTGGCGGCGATAATTTTTGGCTCATCTATAATGCAAAAACAAATGAGCTAAAGGCGCTTAACGCAAGCGGTCGTTCCGGCGAAAAGGCGACGATTTCCTTCTACAAAGAAAAAGGGTTTGAAAAGATTCCCTCCCGGGGATATTTGGCCGCCAACACGGTCCCCGGTGCCGTGTCCGGCTGGTGGGAAGCCTATCAGTACGCAAACAAGACGATGGGAAATAATCTCCCCTGGAGTCAACTTCTGGAGACGGCGATCGGGTATGCGGAGAATGGATTTCCCATATCGCCCAGTCAAGAAATGTGGACCAAGATCAATATCGACCCTACCGATTCCGAGTTTCGTAATCTTCAAAGATTCGAAGGTTTTAAATCTACCTACTTAAAGCCAAATGGAGAGCCATACAAGACAGGGGAAGTTTTTAAGCAGCCTGACTTGGCGAAAACCTTAAAAACCATCGCCCAAAAAGGAGCAGATGCTTTCTACAAAGGGGAAATCGCACAAAAGATCGTCGCTGAACTTCAGGCGAACGGAGGGGTATTAACTCTGAATGATTTTCAGCAACATACCGCCGACTGGGTCGACCCCATTTCAGTAGACTACCGGGGCTATACCGCCTATAATCTTCCTCCCAATACACAGGGGATGGCATCTCTATCGATTTTAAACATCTTAAATCAGTTTGATCTGAAAAAAATCCCGGAGGGCTCCGCCGATTATTATCATCTTTTGGTCGAGGCGACGAAACAAGCTTTTGCGGATCGGGATAAATGGCTCACCGATCCGGCCTTTGTAGAGATTCCGGTAAAGGATTTACTGTCAAAACAGCATGGTAAAGATTTGGCGGCTCGCATTGATATGAAAAAGGCGGCCCAAGTGGTGACCCCCCTCGATCCGAAAGGGGATACGGTCTGGCTAGGCATCGTGGATAAAGAGGGGAATGCGGTATCCCTTATTCAAAGCATCTATCATGACTACGGATCGGGAATCGTGGTCAAAGGGACGGGCGTATTACTACAAAACCGGGGCAGCTTCTTCTCCCTCGATCCTACGCATATTAACCATCTTGAACCGAGGAAAAGAACGTTCCACACCTTAAATCCCGCCATGCTGTTTAAGAATGGAAAACCATACCTTGTTTACGGCACCATGGGCGGGGAAGGGCAACCCCAGACACAAGCTTTGCTGGTAACCCGAATTGTGGATTACGGATTTTCCGTGCAGGATGCGATTGAGGCTCCCCGCTTTTTACACGGCAGAACATGGGGGGCGGCCTCCAATGATTTGAAAATTGAGGGAAGAGTGCCCAAAGAGGTGATTTACGAGTTGGTTCGGAGAGGACATCCCGTCAATGTCGTAGAAGATTATACGGACACGATGGGACACGCCGGAGCCATCCTGATTGAGCCGAATACCAATGTCAAGTATGGTGGGGCGGATCCCCGTGGAGATGGAGCCGCGGTGGGTTACTAATGCATGAACCATGCTGATATAATCCTAACCGTTCATATTGCTAAGGCATGATGCTGATGGTCATGCCTTTTTTCTATGAAAGGACCTTCTATTTCCACTTCATTAACTCCTGTACCAATCGATGAACCGTGGTCGACGGATTGTTGGCCTCAGGGTTATAATTACAACACCCACCACATCGACATTCACCAAGCGGAAGGAATTAAAATAGTTTGGTTCTGTCTTTGTCCCTTCGCACACAATTAAAAATAGGTCCCGGACTTCACCCTTTTTCTTTTCTGATCTTTTATACTCACCAAGGTTTCTCAATCTCCCTTTTTTAAATAAATCATCGGTCCCCATAATTGGCACCATCTTTCTCATCTTGAAAAAAATGAAATTGTCCGATATATGGGATGGAACCATATTTACCCTGCAGATAATCTTTTTCGTATGAAGCATCATTTCTTACGTTATAGTCCACAAGGGAATATAAATCGGACGCCCCAAACTCATCTTTCTCAGTGAACCAAATTTGATCCCTTCTGAAAAAATTCCTATTCAGGAGATTGGTGTCATGGGAATTAAACAACAATTGGGCATTCTTAGGATTGGTTTCCGAATGAAACAAATGAATAATAAATTTTGTTAGAATGGGATGTAACTTCGCATCCAATGCATCCACGAGCAGAATGGCTCCATTATCAAGGGTATCAATAATCGGTCCAAATAAAGAAAACAATTTTCTTGTACCCTCAGATTCATGATGAAATAACTGAAATTCCTCATAACCCACAAATTGATTCTCTTGATCAAATTTCTTGTGTAAGGTATTTAGGGTAAAGTTTTGAATTCTAAATGTAATTTCCCTCTTTTGACCTCCAGTCAGATTCTTCATCACATCTTCGATGAAACCTCTCGGAATTTCCTCTTCACCCACTGAAATATCATCGATATCCAAGTTCGCCGCTCGAATTAAATTGATCACCTTCTGTTTAAAAGGTTCCTCCTTCAACATCCGCCTCGTATAGGAAAAGTAGCCATCTTCCAATCCGGAAATCACATGAAAATTACTAAACCATTTAAGAATCCTCGATGAAATCTTTCCTTGAAAATTGGCTACGACAGATAAAAATAATGCATTCTCTCGGGTTCTTTTATCCAATCCCACCCCCTCTTCAAAATGTCTGGAGATTTCAAAGTGATCCAGTTCTCGAGTAAATAACTCAATTTCTTTTCTTTTGGGAGCATAATACAGCCATTCCCGTTTAACGCTGATGGGATCCACTTCAAAACCATATCGGTACAATGTAGTACCATCCAGAAAAACCACTTCAAAAAAACTGGGTTGATCAATGGTGGCGATGTTTAGCCGAAAGCTTTCAACCCCCTCAATTTCTTCTCCCACTTGTCCTTCCTTTGAAGAATTCTTGATAAACCGCTTCATAAAAGCCATTGCTTTCAAAAGATTGCTCTTTCCACTTGCATTTGCCCCGTAAATCACAGCGCTTTTCAACAGACCTAATCCCTTTGGTGTTTTAAAGACATTTGTCTCCTTGTGTTCCTTAATACTTGCCGCCACCATACTTAACGTTACTTTTTCTCTAAAGGATAAGAAATTCCCTACACTAAATTGAACCAACATGATGGATTCCTCCGAAAAATTCTCGAACTTATGAGGTTATTATACCCCATTAATCGAAAAAATACACCTTTAATGAGAAAAAGACTCAAATATCCTTTATTATTCACATAAGTGTCAAATAAAACCCACCTACGATCTTCACCGCCTTCATGAGATCATCCTCCAAAAAGAATAGAATGGAGGGTTTTTCTTTTTGTCATAATTCTTTTCTTTAGTGATTGATGTGCTTCTTTTATAGATTCACATCACCGAATGCCTACGCGAATAGCTTCCTGTCCATAGATAAGTTGAAGATGCTTATTTTCTTTTAATTCCTGTTCTACCAATGTAAACTGAAAAGGAAAAAGGCTTGGTTCCTCGTGAAGATGGTTTACCTCCACCGCCACTTTTCCCGTGGCACGTAGGTAAGCTTCGCAGACCCATTGTTTGACCATTGTATTGGTGATCGGAATAACCTGTCCGATAAACGCCTTTTCCTTTGGAAGGATAACATTAAGATCCTTCCATGTCTTTAATATTTTCTTTGTAGCCACATTTACTTTTTCTCTTTCCCCATAAAGTGCGCTCATCTTTCGTCTAATCTGTATCGTTGAAAACTCCCCTTGAATCTGCAGAAGGCGTCCTGCTTGCCCTGCCATTTCACGAAAATAGGGATAGGCCATGAGGATAAGTCCCCAATGAAGCATCAGGCGCTCACCTAACGTCGCATCGTCTAAAAGTTCAAGCGCCCGATCGCGTAGGCTTTCATTTTCAGGCGGTACCAGTACCCAAATTTTAAAAAGAATTGTTCGAGCTTTTTTCGCGCTTCATTTCCTGCAATATCCCACATTACTTTCAAAAGTTGATCGAGATGGTCAATATCCTTTTCCACAATAAATAGGAGCTTATGGCGTTTTTGACGACTTTGATTCATTAGATCCTTTAAGGTATCATTTAACATCGCAGTGCTCCTTGCCGGCAATCATATATAATTGGGTTATGTTGCCTCTTAGGTTGAGAAAGGGAATATAATCATAGATCATCATCCTTTAATCATGAACTACATTGTATAAAGGCGATCCAACACTTATCTTATCTTTATCATATCGTGACGATATCCATTTATCAGCAAACTGCCGTTCGATTCTTTTTTTACAAAAATATTATTTCATCTATTGTCAATTACGTCAGTCATCTGTCGGTAAATCGTCTTTTAAAAAAATCTCTTTGATTTCGTCGGGTATTTGATCAGTGATATTTACTTGGGAAATGATCTTTCTTTCTTCATCCAAATTGAGCCAACTTTCGATCTCCTGGATCCTAAGATCCTTAGGAATATGTTCGTTTGCCATAGGTCTACCAAGGGTTTTTTCCAAATAGTTTATTTTTTTTCCAATCTGCCTTCGGATCGCTTCAGGTGGCGGGAAACGCAACCAATTCAATTCCTTGATCTGCTGAGATTCATACCTTATATAGCAATTATTAATCCAAATTTTTTGATCAAGTCGGTGAATCTCTCTTAAAAGTTCTAGAAGGAGCCTCCTTCTTACACCTCCGAGATGGAAGATCAATGTATCCGATCCGGTGTTGATTCGAGGCCAAAGCTCTTTCTCAAGCTTTAAGTACCATCTTAGGATGAGCGCATGTTCCGTCGATTTATTTCCGGAAGAGAAATAACTCCAATCTTCTTTACTCTCCTCCGGTTTTCGAAATGAAGCATCTCCCTTCAATGGCTGAACTGCAATGTTTCGATCGGTAACTGTCCGGATGTTAAAAATTTTACCGGCAACTTGTATGATATTTCCACCGTTATAGTTAACATCCTTCGCGATCCTTTCGCCGCTTCTTTCATCGATGATCTCATATCCATAACTACCCTCAATATTGGAATGGATCATCCCTTGTATTCCCCTATCCAACCATTCTTCCGAAAGGCATATTCCTCGCTCATCTTCTACTAATTCCTCCCGATCAAGGAGATAATCGATCATGAATGTTCCAATTTCGTCTTCCGATAAATGATTCACAAAGCGAATAAGTTGATCACGATTTCGATATCTTATAGGAGATTGAAAGATATATGAAAAAATCTGTTGACGTATTACGGCGTAATTTTTCCCTTTTACACCCGTTCCAAGCCAAGAGATCTTTGCCGCTTCTACCATCGCTTTATGTATGAACTGATTGAGATCAGTGGAAGAGAAAAGGATTACCCTCGTTCGATTGGTGCGCCGATTCCCTCTTCCTATCCGCTGTAAGAAAGAAGGAATATCTGGTGCTGGGTCATCAAGCATGACCAGATCGATATCGCCAATATCGATCCCGAGTTCTAAAGTAGACGTGGCAACGATCAGCACCTTCTCCCGATATCGAATTGCCTCTTCCGCCTCCTCCCTCAGTCTCTTGCTAAGGCTACCATGATGGGGATAAACTTGATATCCATCTTTCTCTAAGCGGCGATTTAACAGACGGGAAAGATGATCTACGCGCTGACGGGAATTACAAAATAGCAGAATCTTCGCCGGACGATCGAGGTTACGAATGTAAGCCGCTATCTCGTGATCGATCCGTTGAGAAACGGGGCGAATTTCCGCCTCAATCTCCCGTTGGCCCGGATGAATTAACTTCTTGCCTGAAGGTAAATAAGCCTTCAAGATTTCATCCGGTTCAGGAACCGTAGCGCTTAATGCGATGATTTGCACCTCTTTAGATTTGCTCCATCGCTTATTCTGCGCCTCAACTCTCAACCTCCGCAACCGCTCTATCAACCAGCGAATCTGCTCTCCACGAGCAGTACCATGGAATAGATGTACTTCATCCAACACAACGGCAACTACATGCGCCAATAGGTGGCCAAATTGGTTAGGCAGTTTTCCTCTGCACAGCATGCTGTCAAATGATTCCGGTGTCGTAAGAAGTAAATGTGGGGGGCGTCTTAGATTGCTCTTATATTCTCCTGTTCTCCTTTGAATCTGTAAGCCAAGGGAAGAGACAGGAGGTTCTAACCGTTGATACAGATCATTTACTAAGGCGCGCGTCGGGGAAATGTAAAGGATGGTCCACGCCTCATCGCGGTCTATATACCTATCGATGAGCGGAGCACAAGCCGCCTCTGTCTTTCCGCTCGCCGTGGCTGCGCATACCAGTAAATCCTCCCCCTCTAAAATGAGGGGGATTGCCCTTCTCTGTACCGGAGTAAGTCGTCCAAATCTCTGAAAAAAAGCATGCCAAGTGTGCACTAAACGGTTATGAATTTGTCGATCTTCATACAGTTCCTCTTTCATTTCCTATTCTCCTTGGCGGCCCATATCGTCGATCTAATTCATGCATAAAACTTTTGATAAAATCTCTGATCACACCATTGTTCTGGTATATGCGATCGGCAAATCGGCTTATGATCTCCTGCATTAGATCGGTATCATTTTCAATCGGTATGAAATAGGCTTCCTTGTAAAGATCCGTTATCTCTCTCCCAAGTGCAATTAACTCATCGAGCTTATAATAGGGTAATTCGTATGGCCTCCCCCCGCTTTTTTCGACCAAATGATCGATGACCTGATTGATCTCGGAATCATCCTCAACCGTTGCAAAAATGAGCGCAAAAGGAGCATTCGGGTACTCATCTTTTTGATCCTCAAAGTAACTCCACAACCGATCCAGCAGCATGATTGCCTTTCTCCGTTCACTAGGAGGGAGAATTGAAGATTCAACTTCCACTTCATCAATCGTGATGACCAACCCTTTCCTTCCTATGAGGCGAGCCAGATATGCATAACCGATTAAGGCTTTGAGAAACTCTTCCACCTGTGAACTTCGGGTAAAGACGGGCATTACTTCGATCCCTCTACCCGAAAACCACGGATATTTACGGATTTGATCTTTTATTATCCTTATAGAATCAACCTCATCATTACCCGATAGAACCTTTTCAACATCTTCAGCCAGTTCCTCTCTTAAGTTAGTTTGCTGAATCTGTTTTATCAAATCATAATTCGCGCCAAGCCAATCCTCCTGGCGAAATAGATGCGGTTTCGGATTTCCATTGTGGATCGTATGGAAAAACAACTCATATAACGGAATCTCTGTTTCAAAATCTTTTCCCTTCAGGGTTCGAGCAATCTCACCAAACAATTTGCTCGGCTTCGCTAAGCTAATATGCTGCCCGTCAACTTCGGCACTTGCGATTAAAAATCCTCTTTGATAGGCAATATATCTTGTGATTTCAAGGGCATGGCTTTTCCCCGTGCCGAATGGCCCATGAATTACCGACACGGTTGGTTGGGAATATTCCAATCGATCTAGATGGAAATCAACCCATTCTTTGAGCAGACCGTATCCGATGGTAAGACGCTCGATTTCCTCTTGAGGCACCAAGCCAAACCGCAATGCCTCAATCGTTTTTTTACGGGACAAGTTCCCCTTTGGTACATCAAGATCTTCTATCGAAGCCGGAAACTTATACTGATTGTAATTTTCAAGTGCCAGATGGACTTGATTCCCGTTTATTTCTTTAATAATCCCGTATCCCAACTGTTTGTGTTTCACTCTCATTCCTATTTTCCATTCCATTTCCCGCTACACCTCATCTTCAACAGTGGCTCTTGTGGCCAATATCTCTTTTTTCCCCGGTAAAAGGGATAACAGATATGTACAAGTCCGTTTTACCAATTCTCGACGATTGCTACTTGAGTATTCACTTTCAATCGTCTCCGTTACGATATCAACGATCTTACGATTGATCTCTTCTTGCGAAACGATGATCTCCTGAGAAAAGTAGGAAAGGAATACACCGGTCAGCTTAGATGCAATCGATTTAAGATCCTGTATGGGATCGCCACGCTTCGCTAAGTCTATGACGGGGGCATATGTGTTCCCATCAAAAAAGCCCATTCCAGGACCTGGATCTGCCAGCCTTTGCTGCAATGCGGCGAAATTCTCCATTTTCTCGATCATATCGGGGGTAAGCGCATAAACGATGAATACGGCTCCATTCCGTAGCTCGACTAAGGAGTTAAGTTGACTCATCAATAGAGAATGAATTCTCGCTACCTTCTTGCGTTCCACTTGAAACCCCTGTTCCGCTTCATCAAAGGTAACCACAGTCCCTTGAAACCCCGCGTGCTTGATAAACTGGAACAATGAATGGAGCATACGTTGTGCATAGCGGTTCTGTTCATTGCCGGAGATAGGAGATAACCCTAAATCCCTGGCCAAATGTTTATTTCCAATCTCGCCACTCAGCCAACGTAGAATCGGTTCCAGTTCAATCTCATTCTCTCCATAGATTGCTAGAAAAGCTCGTTTCATCAGTTTGCCATATTCATTTAATTTAAATTGATACTTGTCTAATCCATTGATCCATTGAAAAAATAAATCTTCTAAAGCATTCGTACTATCTTTTTCCTTGCGTTCTTTAATTTGCAAAAGCAGCTCCTTTAAGCCATATGTTTCATTATTCGTGGTAAGATTCCTGATCACCTCTTGATATACGACGAGTGTCTTCGTAAAATCGATCTCTTTATTTAATGTTACTTTACTCGTAACGCAATCCCTCTCTCGCGCCAATTCCATCAGATGGTTGATAAAATGAGTTTTGCCTGAACCGAATGGTCCCACCACAAACTTCTGATCGGATTCTCCTCTAGAAAATCTCTCTTTTAAGTAGATTTGATCTAATCGCGCAAATAATTCCTCACTTCCGGCGGTAAATTGGATGACTCTATTCTCCGGGGCCGTCCCATACGCCGCCATATTCTCAAAGGTCGTAAGGATAGATTCCCTCATCTCCCAACTCTCCCTTCCATCTACCTGATGGATTCAATGTTTGCTATTAAATGTGTAGCCAGCCTTTTGATCAATGCCCGGCGATAATCGGCGCCGGCATGCGCTTCTAACACTTCTTCTCCCAGCCGGTACAACTCTTCTTTCATACTTTCACGAACTTGAAAGTAACGAAGAAGTAGTTCAACCATTCCTCGGAGGAATTCCTCAGGACTCTCCGTTTCATTGACGGATTGAATCGGTAGGACGGGCGATCGCCATCCGATTCCTTCAGCGACGTTTCGATTCATCATGAGCCGTTGACCAAGGGCAGGATATGTATCATTCACATGTTTAAAAAAACCGGGAAGAACCGCAAAAACAACACCCGTACCGACTAGGGTTCCATTGGTAGTCCCGTCTATCAACCTCCTTATGAGGTTAGCTGCTTTCTTAAATTTATTGGATGGTCTGGTAGGAGAGGTCGTAAGTGTTTTATTATTTTCATCAAACAGGAGAAGAAGTCCCGGAACACCGATCATGTGTAAGCTGGTTAGAACCGTCTTTAGGAAAACTTCTGCGTTTCGTTTTGTAAGGGAACCCTTGAAAAACCTTGCAAATTTTGCGCCACTAAAGTCTTTTACCGTTGTTTTTTCACCGAGAATATTGCGACTGAGTACCTCCCATTGAGTTTCGTCTAATCCCTGACTATGTTTCATGGCAAAAATAATCGCTTTCCTTATCCCCTCATGGGGGAGCGGGGTCTTTCCCAGTTTATCGATTTGATATTGAGGATTTTTACTTAATTCTTTTAATATGTTAGGGAGCGATTGGATATGTTGGTTGCCTACCACCATCTCCATATTGGCTAGGATCTCCTTCGTAATCCCTTGCCAGTCATCAAGAGGTAGATCATCCGATAAGGCAGTCCTATAGATGATATATCCTTTCTTGATCCCCAAATGGTAAAGAAGGCTAAGCAGATGTGACTTTCCCGATCCGGAAGGTCCTTCATAAAAACGGCAAGTGGCTCCTCCTTGTGAAATAAAGGTATCAAGGATCTCTTCTTCGAAAAAATTGATGTATTTTGTAGTACCAACATCTATAAGGGCACTTCTCTCATCGGTTAGATGTCCATGTTGGGCGATCGTTTTTAACGCCTCTATTACTTCTACGAGCATATTGGCTCTATCTTCATGAAGAGGCATTGTTTTCACCCCCGAGGGATAAGACATAACACATGACTTTGTAATCTTCTAGGGGATGTAAACCGTTCACAACCATACCTTTTCCCTGAGCCACCTCCTGTTGGCTACCCGTTTGTAAGATTAATCGTTCCGAATGGGGGAGGTTACTGCTGTATGAAAAAAAGCAATCTAGGTTATAAAGAAAGGCGTATTTGGGAAACTCACCATAACTTAGTTTTGCATCAATTCTCTTTTTCTCCATTTCCATTTGAAGTAACAAAAGGCGGAGTTGTTGGTAAAACGTTAAAATCGGAACGCGAGGGGTTGATTTCGTTTCCACTCCCTTCTCTAAGGCTCTCTTATAAGCAAGAGGAAAATATTGAAGCAGTGTATCCTTCGGCAACAGGTATTTCTCCAATTTCGCCAACGCTTCTTCTTCATATTTCGTAATATCATCTTCTCCGGAAACCGGCTTCCAATTGACAACGACCTCCCGATTGTAAAGAAAGCGAACTTGAGAAGAAATGGGATTGGTGGCAAGCTCTAATATCCCTACGCGCCAACCATCATTGGTTTCCCGGATCGCTTTCGATTTTTCTCTCTGCGCACGTATATATGAAGACTCTATCCTTTTAAATTGCTTGGTTCTTCCCAATTTTGCTTGATCCAAAAAGGCATTTGCTTTCTCCCTCCAATTTTTAAGCTGTACTAGGAGGTCATCCTCGGAAGGTATGGATTTTAGCTCCTTTGCCAGTTTGTCTAAATAATCCGGATCATTCCCTTTTAAAGAGAGAATGTTACGGATTGGTTTCTGAAGTTTCTCCAGCTCCTTTTTCAGATTCTTGAATTCAGTCTTCTCATCCAACTTTTCCATTTGTTCATTTTCAATCAACTTACTTCTTCCTTTCTTTCGGCAGGTTTGTATCCCAGCTTATTGACTTTCTCCCAAACTTTCTTTAATTGGTCATTCACATCAGTTGGTGATTCCTTATTTGAGATAAGGCGTTTCACATATTGATCTACGATATCATCCTCTCGAGGTGTAAAATGTCGAAATTTCCTCCCCCAACTAAGGATGTTTAGCCATTCGCCGGGCGATTGCGGCATAGATGTTTCGATGTGAATCGTATCTTTAAAATAGGGCGAAAGCTCTTTGGTATAAAAGATGGTTACGGCATGTAAGGCACGGGTTAGCGCTACATACAACAGTTTTGCATAAAAAGGATGCCGAGGATAATGCTCCTGATTGATGTCGGCAAGGATGACCGCGTCATATTCGAGCCCCTTCGCCAAAGTGATGGGTAAGATTACAGCCCTGCTATTTTCCCCCGTCATCGTCTCGTCTAATAGATTAATCTTCAATCCGTGTTGTTCTTGTAATTCCGTAAAAAATCGTTTGGCCTCTTCATGGTTCCGGGTGATGATGGCCACCCTATAATTCGTAGTTTTTAAAAAATGGGTTACCTCTTTCCCAATCTCGGTAACCAACTTCTTCTGTTCATCTACGTAAACCAATTTAGGTTTACTGCCCCTTCTACCGATATGGACAGGTATAGGAATATTTGCGTTCTCCAAGCTCTCCAAGATTTGATTGGATCGTTCTACGATTTCATAGGTAGACCGATAGTTAAACGTAATTTGTCGATATTCCATGTTAGGAAATAGACTTTGAAGATCCGACCAATCTTCAATGCCGTTATAATCATAGATCCCCTGGGCAAGGTCGCCAAGAATGGTAAGTGAATTCCCGTTCCGTGTAAGTCTTTTGATCATCTCCATTTGGTAGGGAGAATAATCCTGTGCTTCATCAATCACAATATGATCGAAATAGGCTCCTATCCCATTGATGAGAATGTCCAAATGAAGAATTGCAGCTAGGTCTTCATAATCGACTGCCTTATTTTTCTTCAGATGTTGTAGCCGTTCAACGATTTTATCCACCATATCTTCACTCAGGTCTCGATAAAGTTCCAACAGCCGTTCCCGATTGGAGAAAAGTTCCCTGAACACAGTTACGGGATTTAGTCTGATCCACTTTTCCTTATACTCACTGAGCGCTCGTCTAACTTCATTCGTCAAAGCTTCTTTCCGTTTGATATTACGGCTTTTGATGTAATCATTTGCCTCCTGGCGCCTGCTACTTCCTTTGGGTAAATGCTCTACCCATTGGTAATATTCCGATTCAAATTGTTCATCTAATTTTTTCAGCTGTTCGTTAAGATAATCCTTTGCGAACGTTTCAATGAATTCTAAGGTTTTCTCTATCCTTTTATTGAGCGGATAGTCTCGATAATCATCAAAGAAGATTTTTCTTATTTTATAATAAGGTAAATAGATGGTAGGATTGATTTCAAAATCCTCCATAGGTACAACTTGTTCCGTGATAAAGTGTATATATCGCTCTATTCCTTCTTTACATTGTAATGATCCTTTAAATTTGCCGATCTTTCGTATTTCTATGTATTCCTCCTTCCCTACCAGAATTTGATCCAATCTCCGATGAAGGGGAATCACATTAATCTGCCCAAGTCGCTCCTTTGCCCAATCAAGAAATGTGATCGCCTTCATCCCCTTTAGTTCAAGAGCTGTTATGCTGTTGGCAATGTAAGATAGGAAAAGTTGATTAGGCGCAAAAATGATTAGTCTATCCGTTTTGATCGTCTTATGATTAAAAATGAGGTAGGAGAGACGGTGGAGAGCAATGGAGCTCTTCCCACTACCGGCCGCCCCTTGGATTACCAGTGGTCTTTCCAACGGGGCACGAATGATCTGATCCTGTTCTTTTTGAATGGTCTCTACGATGACCAGCAGATTTCCTGTCTTCCCGTCTCTTTGTAGGACTTGGATAAGATAAGGATCGTGGTATAAAAGTTCTTCCGCTGTTTTTCCTTTGGCCGATACCGTGTCGATAATTTGTTTAATCTCTTTTTTTACGATGTCGATTCTTCGTTTTAGTAGAACCTTAACTTTAATCTCTCTTTCTTTTTCCGTATAAGTCATTTCTTCTTCAGCGCCGGAGTATTGGTTAAAAATCATGGCAATAGGGGTTCTCCAGTCAATAACTAATAACGTCGTACGATCTTCTTTAGGTATCCCTGCTTTTCCAATGTAATAGGTCTCTTTCTGCTTCAGTTCTTGATCGATGAGATCGATACGGCCATAATATGGACTTTCTTGGTTCTCGATTAATTTATGATATAACTCCTGATCTGTACGACGAGCTATTTCCTCATCAAGATTCTTCGGTACTTTTTTAACCTGGGACTCTAGCTGTTTAATCTTCATATCCATATACTTGATCGTTTCATGAAGTTTCTTTGATTCTTCTGAGTAGGCCGGATGAAGAGATGCCAGCATAGGTATCAAACTCCTCAAATCCTTATGTTGTAAACGGAATGTATTAGAATATGTCAATGCATTTGGGTGGTTACCATACAAGGGTTATATAACCTAACAATAAAACGAATGCTTAGATCATTGTCAACTCTCGTTACCTAATTATTATTAATTTCGACAGATTTCCTTTTATTCCTGCATCTTGTTTTATTTTTTTTTTTTTGCAAGAGTAAATACAATTTAAACCTATGAGCGGAAACGGATTATGAATCCATTATTCCCTTCCTCGCTCCATACCATCCTCGACCGGCATCCCGCTGATCTATCCATGATGACAGAAAGGATGATCCGGTTCAGAGGAGACTTTCTCAGAGAAGTGGACGATGCCTGGGCGGATGTGGTAAAGGGGGAGGCATTACAGGAGGAAAAAGCAAAGCGAGTGGGAAAGGCGGCGAAAGAGGCGACGCAGGAGATGAGACGCATGGTCCAGGAAATTTTCCCCAAATTGGGCATGAGCATATTGAGGGAAAAAAATCCTTTGAACCGGATTTATCGGGATCTGGAAACCGCCTGTCATCACGTCTCCATTCAAGCTGAATAAGATGTACCATGTTATCCAATGGATTGCTGGAATAACCCGGTCAATGAGGAGGCATTATCCGGAATGCTTCACCCCTTCAGGAAAAAGATCAGGAGAATGACCACGAGACCCACCAAGAAGCCCAAAAGGAACCGAACCCATTGGCTTTCCCAAATTTTCCTCTCCCCTTCACGCTCTTTATCTCTCTCCCGCGCCTCTGTCGGAATGGGGTCATGGATAGCTTCGTCCTCCCCTTGCAAGAAAGAAGGGTCCCTCTTGTAAGCCCATTTGCTTCCCAAAATCAGGGCGATATCGTACAAAAAATGGCTCCAAGCGGCCGCCCAAAGATTTCCGGTAAACCAAAAGAGCCAGCCGAGGGTCAATCCAACGATAAAAACAGAGACCAAGGCGAAAGGTTTCCGTATGTTATTCATGTGCGCCAAAGAGAAAAAGGCGGAGGCGACGACAATTGCGAGGGGGACGGACGGCAAAACCATAATCAAAATCGATTGAAAAGCGGCACGGAAAAAAATCTCCTCCGCAATACCGACCAAAGCCATTAAAGCAAATAAATGGACATAATTAAGCTGAATGAAAAACCGGGACCTTGATCGGGCCTTTTCATCATTTAACTTCGAAAACAGATCCGGAAATAACTTGGCCATACCCGAAAGTATCCCTATATTCAGGACCGCAACCAGCGTGCCGAGGGAAAAATCGACTCCCGGATTCCCCCACTGAAGGAAAATGCTCCACGGTAGCTCCCCCAACCATATCAGGAACAGGCCCAGAATCCCAAAGATCAACTCTGAAATGTACCAAACGAAAAGATTCTCTTCCTTTTTCTTCAATAGGATCGCCCCATTTCCAATCAGTACGGTTTCTCAGATCTTCCTCGTCACAAAGATGAATCCCTTTTACCTGCCAAGCACCCATTTATCTTTCCTGAACATTACATAGGCGAAGAGAAAACCGATGAGGATAAAAAGAATGGAGCTGGCCGCCACGAAGAGCATATGGCTCAAGGAAAAGATCCCGTAAATAAGCTCTTTCAGCAGCGCGAATGTGTTCATAAACGGAATCAGGAAGTGGTAGCTCTGCAGCTCATTGGGCGCAACTCCTATCAGAAGATAGTAAGGGACAAGCGCCAGAAACATGACGGGCGAAATATAATTTTGCGCCTCTTTAAAGGTATGGCTCATCATGCTGATTATCATCTGGACGACAGCGAAGAGAAAGGCAAAGAGGAGAATCCCGACGATTGCGGAGGTGAGAAGTAGAAGCGTTTGCTCCCCAAACATCAGTCCCTCCCCCAGTTTGGGAGCGGCCGTTTTGGCGATGAGTACAAATGCCGCAATGGCAAAGAGTCCGCTCAACGTACCGATCGTTGCGACGGTAAGCCATTTGGCCGCGATCAACTTCATTCTGCTGACCGGGGTGATCAAGAGCGATTCCATCGTCTTTCTTTCTTTTTCTCCGGCGAAGAGATCAACCGCAGAGGGGAAGCCCCCCAACATGACGGACATGACAATGATCAGAGAGAAAAGCATGGAGAGCAGCAAGAGGGAAGTCTCGCTTTTCTCCGAGAATGATTTTACTTCCGCAGCAAAAGGGGTTACTTGCTTCGGATCGATCCCCGCCTTTACCAGTCGGCTCGTCACAATCTCATCCTTTTTCTGATTTAATTCCCCAAGGAGCAGATCAACGGCTCTGCTCACCTTCATGCTGGTTTGGTCCGCATAGAGGGTGATCTTGGTGGGCAGGCCTTGCTCCAGCTTCTGCACAAACGCATCATCCACCACCATGGCGATCTGCACATCGCCCGCTTCCGCCACCCTTTGCGGATCCTCTGTCCTTACGAATTTCACATATTCCAGGGTAGAGAGCCATTCCAGCGCAGCCTGGTCCGTCTTATCCGAGATCCCGACCGTAATGTTCTCCACCTTCTCCGCTGAGTCAAAAAAGAGATATTCATACAGAAATGACGTGGCGGCGATCATCATCACAGGCACAAAAACGCTTAGGAATAAGGTTTTACGGTCGCGAAAGGCATCTTTTAGCTCTTTTAAGTAGATCTTCCACACCATTTTAAGCCCCCCTCACCACTTTAGACATCATAATGTAGTTCAGATCCTTGCTTTGTTCCTCCTCATAAAGATCCTGAAGGGAACCGTGATAGATCATCTCTCCTTTATGAATCATGATGACTGATTGGCAAAGCAGTTGAACCTCCTCCATGATGTGGCTGGAGAAGATGATCGTCTTTCCTTCCCCTCTAAGCTGGTGAATCAGTTGTCTGAAAATGTTGGCCGAGGTGATGTCCAGTCCCGTGGTCGGCTCGTCAAACAGGATCACTTCCGGATCGTGGATCAAGGTCCTGGCAATCGCCACTTTCTGCCTCATTCCCTTGGAGAAGGTGCCTACCCGGCGGTGCAAATACTCTTTCATCCCAAACTTTACGGCCAATGAGTCAATCCTTACCTTGATTTCATGTTCGCTCATGCCGTACAGCATGGCGAAATATTCAAGGTTTTCCCTTGCCGTAAGCCGTTCATACAATCCCGTCTCCCCTCCGAATAAGACCCCGATCCGCTTTTTCACCTCCATCGGCTGCATGATCGTGTCAAAGCCGGAGACGCTGATTCTTCCCTCCGTCGGCTCAAGCAACGTGGCGATCATGCGGAGTAGCGTCGTTTTCCCTGCTCCGTTTTCCCCCAGCAATCCGACCACTTCCCCTTTTCCTATCTCAAAGGAGAAAGATTTTGCCGCATAAATCGTTTCCTTTTTCGTTTTGAAGATTTTCGTCACCCGATCTACCGTAATCACGCAACCGGCTCCTTTCGTCCAATTTCTGTCTCTATCATACCGGAAGGAAAAAAGATTTCCACGCGCCGGTCGTAAATGGTTCTTTTCTTGTCGTGAAAAGTCTCCTTTCCGGTTTATAATGATGGTAGAATGCATTATGGATAGGTGAGCAATGGCTGATGGGGGTTAAGCGGCAATGATACGCGTGGGGCTCGTGGACGATCAACCCTTTGATTTAGAGAAAATGGTAGACATCATAAGCCAAATGGAGGGTGTGACGAACGTTTTTGCCACCCAAAGCGCGGAAGAGGCTTATCCTCCATGCCGGTAGGGCTTGCGGAGCAGACGAAACTGGCCGGGAATCTGCTGGAGAATGCCCTTGAAGCCGCCAAAAAATATGCGAAGGCGAACCCTGGGGCCGTCATCGAGATCTACTCATCCATCCGCAGCGGGCTTTATCTCCTGGAGATCCGCAATTCCACCCTGCCCATATCGGGCGAGGTGTTGGACCGTTTATTCAAAACCCCGGTGACACCGGGCCAAGGGGACGGGGGCTCCTCATGGAGACATGGAATCGGCGCCTATGTGGTGGCAGAAACGGTTAAAAAACAGAATGGCTATCTCGATTTTACCTACCAGCCCCCAATCCTGTCGGTTAAAATAAAAATTCCCGTCGTAAAGGAGTAATCTCAGCAGAGGTCCCGGATCGCCAATGAACCTGTGAAGGGGTGCCGGGCCGTCGCGGAAGCGAATGAGAACTCTTGACAAAATATTTCCACTTTCAGGATATATATGAGGCTTAGATCATACATAATATATTGGCGCAAATATAGTGCAAAAAGGGTTACCACATTAATTCGACTAACACTTGACATGAGAAATCTCTTTCCAATAATTGAAGATCATGATATAATAATGCCGAACATATGATCCGGTGATTAACGTGGGAAGAAATTATGACCATTTAAAAGAGGATTTCCTTCGTCTATATCCAAATGAAGAAAATAGTACAATCGCTAGTAGATTAGGTATTTCTGTGCATCAGGTACGGAGATTAGCAATGAAGTGGAAAATCCATAAATCGTCAGAATTTCTTGACAGGAAACGATTGTTGACAAGAGTAGGGCAACAGAAGTATTTCTCGAATAAGATCAAACCTATATTGCCTACAAAAGAACAATTGTCCATTATTCTTGGCAGCTTATTAGGTGATGCCAGTTTATCTTGCGCACCTAGAAGTAAAAATTACTCCTATAAAGAACATTTCTCCTCTCATCAATTCGAATACCGTAAATGGAAAATGGAGAAACTGGCGGATCTCGGTTTTCACATCACCAAGTCTCACCATCTTTACTCCTACTCCCATCCTTTTTTTACTGAGTTACATCATCTCTTTTATCATGACGGAAAGAAAGTGGTCCCCAAAATTTTACTCCCATTCATGGATCACCCTCTCCTTTTAGCTACGCTTTATCTGGATGATGGGTCTTTGCGTCTTTCTATCACAAAAAAGAATAAAAAAATCTTTCTCCATCCCAATCTTGCAATCTATTCACAAAGTTTTTCAGAGGGAGATAATACTGCCCTGATGACTCACTTCAATCAATATTTTGGGACATCATTTGTCCTAAATAAGAGAAAAGACGGAACAGGATTCATCCTTAAACTGAATAAAGAAAGGGACGTTAGGTATTTTTTGAATATCATTCGCCCCTTTGTTAAGGATATACCTAATGTCGCTTATAAAACTGACTTAGACCATAGACTTAATCTCGAGATATCTCGGCTTAAAAACCTCTATCCCGATCATGTCATACTTCCATCTTCCTCATCTCGGAATAAACCATATACCGATGATGAGATTGAGAAGCTGATTTCGTTAAGGAAATTGGGCAAATCATGGAATGAAATTGCAAACTCTCTCAATCGTACTTACTGGTCGGTTATGTATAAAGCTAAGGAATTAAAAACTCGCTTATAGAAGGAGAAAAGCCTCGGTGATCAGCGAGATCACCAAGGCTTTCACTCTGTTTATCGGAGTAATAGAAGAACTCTTTGCGGAGTTTAATTGGCTTGCTTTGCCGCAGAGCATTTCGGCGACAGAATAGACTATCTCTGCACCCTCAAAGGGTCTGGTCGGGGCTGTGCACTTCAGGTACGCTTTGCACCTTACGGACTTCATCACCGTAACGAGAGCCTTAGGTGGTACGCACTAGTCGTTGAACCACCCCCACTCTTTCGAGATAGGAATAGGCTGCTGGTCCCCATTGAGCATCTAACCGTCTCCAGTGTGACCAATTTCTTTTCAATGAGCAATGTGATCAATATTAAACTTTATCTCGTCAGAAACTGGCTGACCATCTTCAAACCAACGACCTGTTACTTCGCCAAGATCTTTTTCACTTGTATTAAACTTAATGAGTACGCCATATTTATACTTAAGTTTGTTAGGATTTTTTGGGTCTGTGTAACAAATCAATTTCTTTTCATCATAATCTGTATTTCTGGAGTTTTGCCCCTTTTTTTTGACTTCAATGATTAAAAGATTGTTTTCGCTTTCGTTTCTTCGGTGAACGATAATATCGGGATAAACCGATATGACTGAGTATAAAACATTATTAATCATTTCTTGATATTTACTCTTTAAAAAATTCTTCCCCAACTCTTCTTTAAAGTTATTAAACTCTGCCTCTAACTCTTTTTGTACACGTATTTTCTTTGGATTATTATCCTCATCAATATTTTTATTATATTCGCAGTCTACATGTAGGTTAGGAAACTCTGCCTGAAGATAATAGGCTAGCTTATGGGAAATTGTCCTTTCATGGAGATCATTTTGGAGTAAATAAAGATCCTCTTTGAGCAACTTATAAACTGCCTTCTTAACCTTTAACTCAATCGTTTCCTTAGAGTATTCCAATTTTATCTCCTCCTTATCTGATTCTGTGAAAATCCCTTTCATTTCTGGGTTACGTCTTAGAGGT
The DNA here is from genome assembly GCF_000510645.1 of Thermicanus aegyptius DSM 12793. Lineage (NCBI taxonomy): Bacteria > Bacillati > Bacillota > Bacilli > Thermicanales > Thermicanaceae > Thermicanus > Thermicanus aegyptius. Next base: position 3,187,070 of record NZ_KI783301.1, read on the forward strand.
CGTGAATTTTTACAAATCTTACATCAATTATAATCGTAGATGCCATCTCCACCAACAGTCAACTATTCAAACTCCTTTACTGAACTTGTTAAATATAATAAATAGGGGGCCGCTAAAGGCCCCCCTATGAAACCAATGATGTTTTGCCGAGATGCGAATGATCTCTTTAACGGAGTAATTGAAGAACTCCCTGAGGTTGTTGATTGGCTTGCTTTGCCGCTGTGCCTTTCGGCGACAGAATAGACTATCTCTTCACCCTCAGCACCCTCAACGGGTCTGGTCGGGGCTGGGCACTTCAGGTGTGGTTTGCACCTTACGGACTTCATCACCGTAGCAACGGCTTTAGGTGGTATGTCCTAGTCGTTGAACCTTCCCCACTCTTTCGAGACAGGGGCTCGGCTGCTGATCATCCATTGGTGCATCCCGGCCTTTTTCACACCGTCACGCTTGCCGTTTCCAGCTTCGTTGTGGTAGGCCGGGCTTTAGGAAGTTCCAGCAATTCACCCAGTGATTCTCCGGTTCGTTACCAAACCGGACGCCCTTCTAATCCTACTTCAGGAGTTGGAGTACCCCTTGCGGTAGGGCATTAGATTGAGCCAACATTGCTTGCGCGGCTTGGGTCAGGATATTGTTCTTGGTGAACTCCATCATTTCTTTGGCCATCGTTGCCACCCTATGTTTCCATAAGGACCAGACTATATCTTCACCCTCAGCACCCTTTACAGGGTCTGGTCGGGGCCGGGCACTTCGGAGACTCATCTCGGAGTTGGAAGAATAGTCCCCTACGGATCTCATCGCCGTAGCCATCGGCCTTAGGCGGTACATCCTAGTCGTTGGGCCTTCTCCACCCTTTCGGGACAGGAGCTTGGCTGCTGATTGCCCAATCCTCTGATTTTTTTCGCCGTCACGCTTGCCGTTTCCAGCTTCGTTGTGGCATCAAAGGCTCTCAGGGTTTTCCAGCAATTCACCCGGTGATAATCGCTGACCGTTACCAGTCAGGACGACTCTGCTTGTGCCGCTTAAGCGGCTAAAGCATAATCAACATCACGAATGCGGGACTCGGCTGCAGTCAGGTTCTCAGCGGAAGTGCCGAGGTTGTTGATGGTGTGCTCCAGACGGTTTTGGTAAGCACCGAGTTTAGCACGTTCAGAAGAAACAGTGTCAATAGCTGTTTGAATAGTAGTAATTGCGGCATCTGCATTTGCTTGAGTAGTAATGTCGATTGTGTCTACGCCCAACGCGTTCGCACTCATGTCACCGATGCTGAGTTGAATGGACTGACCTGCGTTAGCACCGATATGGAATGTAGCTGATCCAGCAGTTACAACAACATCCCCCACTGCAGTATCGACTGTATAACCCCCGTTGGTTTCAATTGTAATCCCAAAATCAGAGAAATTGAGAATTTGTGCGCCAGCTACGTTCGTAATAGTTTGCGACTTAGTTCCAGCACTATTTGTCATTGTTAACTTACCAGCACTAGCAGTAATAGTATAAGTGTCAGCTTTAGCTCCAGATGTTGTAACTTTAGCCACCCCTGCTACACTTAGTACAGTTGTATTCGTAGCATTTTGGTCAACTGCTCCACCAAGCCCGCCATTCAAAAGCTTTTTAGTGTTAAATTCTGTATCAGTAGAAATACGATCTAATTCAGAGATTAATTGGTTAACTTCTTTTTGAAGTTCTTGACGGTCGTTATTGTTGTTTGTATCGTTCGCCGCTTGAACAGCCAGCTCACGCATACGCTGCAGGATGGAGTGGGTTTCGTTCAATGCACCTTCAGCGGTCTGGATGAGAGAGATTCCGTCCTGGGCATTCTTGGTCGCCATGTCCAAGCCACGAATCTGGCCGCGCATCTTCTCGGAGATGGCGAGCCCTGCGGCATCGTCTCCGGCTCGGTTGATGCGAAGGCCGGAAGAGAGCTTCTCGAGGGATTTGGCAACGGCGCTGTTGTTCCCTACCAATTGGCGGTAGGTGTTCATGGCAGAGATGTTGTGATTAATCCGCATTTCTTCTTTTCCTCCTTGATTATAGATTCTCGCATCCTTGCGGTGTAGGCTTCTTCCCGTCGGCCGCCGGGAAGAGGTGCCTCTACCTAATCTATCGGCATCTAGGAAAAAATCTTTAATCGTTATTGCAAGGAAAAAATAAAATTTAAAGAGATCTCCGATCGAGATCTCAGTTACGTCCAAGTTTGGAACGAAGGGGATAACGGAATGATGTTTCCTTTCGCGTGGGGAGCAGAATCCCCCTTCGGGAGCACCCCCCTTCGCAATAGCTTAATGAGGGGCGCCTCTCCATGTAAGGCTCTCCGTTTATGGGATGCTAGGTGTGGTCGGTTAATCCTCTTCCATGTTCTGCGTGAAAAGATCCTGGAGGCCCTTCATCGCTTCCGTCTTCAGCATCACGGCCTCGCGGTTCTCCTCCTGGATGGCGAGGTAGATCTCCTTCCGGTAGACGGGCATCTCCTTCGGCGCTTCAATGCCAATGCGGACGCCATCCTTATCCAGGGAGAGGATCTTCACCTCGATGCCGTCGCCGATCATGATCGATTCATTGATTTTCCGCTTCAGGACGAGCATCTGCCTCCCCCTTTCTCCGGGTGTGCTGGGGGAAGAGGGGGTGCCGCGTCGTGTAGGGGGTTCCCTCCAGGATCACCTGTTCACCGCGCCGGGTCCGGCTGTTGATCACCACAGGGGCGACCAGGTTTAATGTGGCCTCTCTCAGTTCTCCCCGAACGGTCACGATGGAGAGGATAACCACATCCTCTTCCTGATCAATCCCCAGCCGTTCAGTCACTTCGTCACTTAAGTTCACCTCATAATCTCGGTAGATCAAAAAGGGAGAGACGACGATGAAGCGAATCTCAGGATGGGCCACGGATTGTAACGTCAAAAAAGGGGTCCCTTCTCCCTCATCCAATAGGAGAAATTCCCGCTCATCGGCAAAGCCGGGTAACCCACGCTCAAAACGAATCACACGATCCTCCATGCATCCCACTCTCTTTTCATGGAAATACTTTGCTCTCTTTTTTCACCATCTGATCGTGCCGCATGAGCGGCAAAGAGGTCCAAAAATGAATCATCCCCTAAGTTTACACTTAGAGGAATCTGGAACAAATCAAGCTTTTTTCGCCATCTGTTCTAAGGCATCGACCCGCTCAATGGTAAGCTCAAGATCTTCGCTGAACTGCTTCATCGTCCCCGTCACTCCGCGAAAGGCGGCCTTCGTCTCCCGGCGGAAGAGGAGAAGATCGTCGCTCACAGCATCCAGCTTCTTACCCCGCTCTTCGCCGACATCCCGTAAAGAACGGATCTCCCTCTTCAGCTCGGCGATCTCGCCCTTTATCTCTCCAAAGCCTTGCTCCAGTTTTGCCACTTCGTTCTTCAGACCGGCGATCTCTCCCTTCATCTCTTCAAAGCCTTGCTCTAGCCTGGCCACTCTGCCGTTCAATTGATGGAGATCCATCGCCATCGCTTCCTGCCTGGCGCCTTGGACATCGAGCCGCTCCATAATGGCATTGAACATCACTTTGATCTCGTCCACGCAGCCTCCCCCCTTTCCTCCATTTTCTCCGAAACCGATGGAAAAATCCAGCTCTAGGTTGTATTCTTCCCGGTGCGCTTCGTTAAATCGATACCCGTATGGCGGGTTCCCATAGGACGTAACCAAAAATGGGGGAAAAACTAAAAAACCATGCCGCTATAGGCGAATATCCACCTGCCGTTCCGGGGGAGCGACCCAGATCTTAAGGGAGTTCATCTGCTCCAAGTATCCTTCCACCTTGCCGGGGGTGTAGCGGTGAACCGGTTTCCGGGGGGTGGCGGCAATCTCCGCTCCTCCCAGCCTCCAGTCGATGGCAAGCGTTCCGGGGATCCCTTCCATCTTCACGCTCCCGACACGGGGGATGAAGGTAAGTTGAGCCGGAAGGGGTGCAGGGAATGTCTTGTCCCGGGCGATGGCGACGATCGCATCCTCATGACGCTCGATGGAGCGGAGGCGGATCCCTTCCTCGGCGCGGCGAGCGATCCCCGCCATCACTCCCTCTCTCCCCCGTTCCACCACTTCCTGCAAGAAGGCTTCCCGGTTCTTATGCCCCATGTCGGCCCAGGCCCCGCTCTGATCGATGAGAACCGCAGGGGGAGTCCGGCGGATCTCCATCCGGGCAGGTGTCTGACGTATGGCGAGTTCCGCTCTCGGCTGGGTAATCTCCTGCACAGGTTTCCGAATTTGGAGCCCTAGACGGGCAAAGGTCTGATCCATCTGCAGGCGGAGGAGATTCATCGTTACCCTCCTCTCATCATGCTCCTCTTATCGATAAAAAAGTGGGATAAAGCAAAACAATCATCTACCATGAAGGCAAGATCGGCTCAAAGGATCATCGGATCGCCGTTCATCGCTTTGAGCTCCGTTCCCTTGAAAAGGGAAGAAATTCATGCCGGATATCGCCAGCCGTCTTCCGCCGTTCATCGCTTTGAGCCCCGTTCCCTTGAAAAAGGGCAAAGGGTAAGCCATCGGCATGTCTAGCCCATGGGCAGAGGCTTCTGCGTTGCAAGCCTAACGAAAGGCTTCATTCAACTAAGAAAACCCGAGTGAAGAATGCCCGAATGAAGCCAAAAAACCAAGACCTAAACCCCATTACCGCAAGAAATCCATCAGCGTAGGCTGCATGATGCGGGCTCCCGCACCCAGAGCGGCCCGGTGAACGTTCTCCTGCATATTCAGATGAATAATCAACTGGGCCAGATCGGCATCTTCTTCCTTCGATAAAAGTTCCGTCGTATTCTGGATCTGCGCGTCGAGGCGGTTTTGGATCATATCGAGGCGATTCATATTCGCCCCCAGACCGGAGTGGATCTTAAGAAAATGGTTCTCATGCTCCTGCAGATTCCCCAATAAAGCCCCCACATCCCCGTTGTTATCCAACGCATTGACCACCGCATCGAGGAACTGGAAGACGTTCCGACCACTCGTATCCTGAAAACCGAAGAGTTCCACCCCGGGGATATTGAGATCCATGGAGATGCCTTTCCCTAATTCTACCGGAATCCGTTCCGCATTCGTGGTCTGAAGGGCACCATTGTCATAAGGCTTTTTCAGCGTATCGCTGCCGGCGAAGATGTACCGCCCGGCGATGCTGGTGTTGGCGATGCTGCCCAGCTGTTCCTTGATCTGCTCCATCTCCCGGGCGATCGCCTCCCTGGCCTGAGGATCCATCGCCCCGTTCGCCCCCTGAACCATCTTCTCCCGGATGGTCTTAAAAAGGTTATCCGCCTCCTGCAGGACGGCATCCGTCGTCTGAATCCAGTTGTTTGCCGTGTCAAGGTTCCGTTTATATTGGTTCAGCACCTTGATCTGGGAGTTATAGGCGATGCTGCGGACGGCGATGACCGGATCCTCCGATGGTTTGGAGACTTTCTTCCCTGAGGATAGCTGCTCCTGAAGACGGTCCAAGCGGTTCATGGAGTTGTTCAGATTGAGAAGAAAACGATTGGCCAACATGTTTTGGGTGACACGCAACGCCCTCACCTCACGTCATTATGATTCGATTGCGAAAGATTGAATCGGCTGTGGACTCCCATTATCTGCCCACGATCCCCATGCCGTTTATGATCTTATCCAGCACCTGATCCATGACGGTGATGGAGCGGGCGGCCGCTTCATAGGCATGCTGGTATTTGATCATTTCGGTCATTTCATCATCAATGGAGACCCCTGAGACGGACTGTCTCCGATTCTCCACCTGGGTAACCAAACTCTGTTTTACCTCCAGGAGGTTGTTCGCCCCCTGGGCATCAATCCCCAGCTTCCCGATGATGGCACTGTAATAACCGTCGATGGTGGTGGAGTTGGGAAAGCCTGTGGTGATCACCTTGTTCTTCAGATCGGCGATGGCCTGTGCGGTGCGCCCATCGGCCGATCCCGTGGCGGGTCGGCCTGCAGCGGCGATCAAGTCGCTATCGGCGACGATCAGGGGGTTTACCATGAGATCATCCGCTCCGCTCGGATTATACCCATTGGGATTGTTTACCGGGTCATAGTTTCCTGGATTGAGCGCCGTAAAATCAACGGCAGAGAGATCCTTATTCGGAAGCGAATCATACCAGCTCTTGCTGATGAAAAAAGGAAGCTGCCTGCCGTTCGCCAGATTTCCGCTCTGGATATCTTCCAGATTGGTTCCGTTCATGTGGAGGGCATTGAGTTCTCCTGCGAAGACGGAGGAGAGGGTGTTAAATTGGTTGAGCAAATCCGGGATGATTCCGGTTAGCTTTCCTGTCCCATCATCGACTCCCCTGGCTTCCAGTGTCTCCTGGAAGCTTCCGAATTGAGGCGTGAAAGGAGCCCCGCCCAGGGTCACATCATAGAATCCGGTCGCCGGATTTTGCGTCGCTTCCAGGGGAACGGTCGTCAACCCATCGACGAGGGTTTGACCACCGGCAATCTTCACTTGGATCATTCCATTCTGAATGTCGGAAACTTGCACATCCACCAGCTTGGACAATTCATCGAGGAGAAGATCCCTCTGGTCCCGCAGGTCGTTGGTGGTATATCCATGGGGCGCGATGCGGGCGATCTGGGCATTAACATCCCGGATGCGGGTGGCGATGGAGTTCACTTGGTTCGTCTTCACCAAAACCACCTGGTTCAGATCGGACTGGTAATCCTTCAAGGATTGGGCGATATGGCCGAAGGCATCCACCACTCCCTTCGCATAGCCCACCACTTCTTCCCGCACCTCACCGGACTCTGCGGAGGCGGTGAGATCCTGCCAGGCGCCCCAGAGACGATCCAGCGCCTTCTGAAGTCCGATCTCCTGGGTATCGGTTCCTTCCTGAAGAACCACTTCGAGCTTGCCGTAGGTGGCTGCCCTCGATTCGTAGAAGCCCAGATAACGATTTTCGTTCCGAAATTGACGGTCCAGGAATTGATCCCGGAGGCGGGTAATCTGCGCTACATCCACCCCCGTACCCATCTGGGCGGCTGTGCGGCTGTTAAACATACCCGGGTAGGGGAAAGGGCGAGAAGCAACCATGTCCACCCGCTGCCGGGAAAAACCGGGGGTGTTGGCATTGGCGATGTTATGGCCGGTGGTATCGAGGGCGGTCTGCTGGGCAAAGAGCCCCCTTTTTCCGATCTCTAATCCTCCAAAAGTAGAACGCATCGTTTCTCCTCCTTAAATCCGGGTGTCGAAGAAGCTGCGGGGAGAAGAGCTCTTCTCCCCTTCTTCTGAAGGGTGGTTGCTATAGACTTTGCTATCCTCCTGATCGGTGAGGAGGGAGAAGGCCATGTTCACATAATCCAAAGATTCCCGAATCAGGATCTGGTTGATTTCATTTTGGCGCTGAAGCTGTTGGCTTCTTTCATTTAAGAGTTTCTGAAGCTCCTGAAAGCGTCCTTTTAGGCAGGGATCCTCCATCCGGTCGGTAAGGGCGGATAGGGTCAGAGATTCCGGCGGAAGGTTCCAAGCGAACGCCAATTCTTCCGCCGCTTTTTCCCGCTCCCTTTCCAGTTTGCTGAGGAGATTTATCTTCTGGGTTTCCAAGTGAACAATCTCCGATAACCGGGAGATCTCCCCCCGGATGAGCACCTCCTTCTTCTCCTCCTCCAAAGGAAGGAGCTCCTCCTGAAGTTTGGCCATCTGCTCCAGGAGTAAAAGGAGGCCCTTCTGCATGGTGATCACTCTTTCCTTTTCGTCGTCCATGCTCCCCCTCCTTTATTTTCCTCTCCACCAAGCGAGGAGTCTATCCGCCAATTGCTGGGCCGAAACGGTATAGGTTCCAGCCTCCACCTCTTTCTTTAACGCTTCGATCTTCTTTTGGCGGGCAGGGTCTACGCCTTCCAGGGTCTCGCTGAATCGCTCCAGAGATTCAGGGGAGATCTCCAGTTGATCTTTCGGAGCAAGGGAAGGCTTCGCTTCATTTCCCTTCACCGTCGGCTTTGAGTAAGGATGGGTTTGTCCAAAAGGGTTAATGCCGTCAATCTTCATGCTCGTACCCCCGTTTCCGAAATACCCGATTCTATGGTCATCTTTACTCTTTGATTCGCGATCTTATGAATTCCTCTCATGGCGAGATCGGGAGAAAAAAAGCTAAAAAAGAAAAACCGATCCCCCGCTATTAGGAGTATCGGCTAAATGCTCCGTTCTCATTAATTCCTCTTACTTTTTTTTCTTGGATTCCAAAGTTTTAAGTTTTTCCTCCAGGAGATAAAAGCCTGTCCCGTTCCTCCTCCGTCTTTCTTCCTCTTCCACTTCAGCGAAGCTCTTCCGAATCTCCGCGGAAAGCTTCTGACGGCAACTCTCGCAGATCCTCCCCTCGGTGATGAGGTTTTCTCCGCAGCTTTCACAGGGATAGGCGAGATGAGGAAAATCTGCGGTGGATAGGCGCCCGGCCCGGATAAACTCCGTGATTTGCTTCACAGTTACGTTCGTCGCTTCGCTCACCTCATAAATGTTTCGCTGGCGATTCTCCGACTTCCGGACGTATTCATAGACCCGTTTAAACTCTTCCTCCACTTCCCGGTAACAATCGGGGCAGACGCTGCGGGCTCCGCGTACAAATAGTTTCCCGCAACGAGGGCAATTGTCCAAGGCGTTTAAACTCATCTTCCTCCCCTCTCTCCAGAACAAAAGGAGCTTCACCTTTTGCTTCCTGCCAAGCCCTAGGCTAACGTTCTCCTTCTCCATACTTTTATTATACCCGAGAAGAGAGAGTTTGTCTCTTCTATTCTTCCTTATTCCTTTCGCAAGGTTCATATTCGCTGATGAGGTACCGAAATAGAGCCGCCTGTACCTCACGAATCGACCGAGCATTCATTTTTATCAGGATTTTGCTGATGTGGTTCTTCACCGTATGAGGGGAAATGTTAAAGAGTTCACCGATTTTTTCATTGGAAAAACCAAACAGACAGATGGCGTAAAGAAGATCCCTCTCCCTTTCGGTAAGGGCATAGGCGGTGATAAATTTCTGCAGCGGGTGAATATGCGATGGTTGCAGGGACTCATCTCGTTTCAATTCCTCGAAGAGTAATTCCGTAAGCGCTCTTCTCATTTCACTTCTCCTTTCCCAAAATCCACAAAGCGTCTCTCTCCATTTCTTCCTACAACCGGATGGCACGAAAAACATAAAAAAGGGGACGTGTTTAACGTCACCCTTGTTTCTTCAAAGAAAATAGAAATACAGGTGACAGGTAGCTGGCTGGCATCGTTCCTCCGAACATTAGCCCCTCTAGCTTTGCGACCTCTCCTTTCAGAGAGTGTGCCTTTTTCTGCCTATGTTTGTTTTTATTCCCTAATATTCTACAATCTTCGCCAAACTTTTCCCTCTTATACTTATTGTATAAGCTGCCCACACAATTGCAATAGTACAAGTGGACTAATTTTCCATCCGAAAGAGGCATCGTTGGCTCGTTATGTACAGGTCTTAAGAACTAGCATGGCATGAAGAAGTTCAGAACAGGCATGGGAGATTCAGGAAGATCACGAGAAGGGAGTCGAAACGGTACAATCGCTTCTCGGATGATTTTGTCGAAAATGAAGGACGAACTTGGAAAAATCAAGGAGGTTTTTGAACCGAGGGGGGCTATGAGGGGAGGAGTGATGCATGAGAGACGCCTCTAGGCTCGAAATGGGGTAAGGATGTAAACTTCCTCCCATCCCCCTTCACGGAGAACACGGCTGCACTCATTCACGGTACTTCCGGTGGTATATACATCGTCAATTAAAAGGATTTTATTCCCCGCATGGGGGATTTCCTCCTTCATTCCGAAGGCGCCTTCCAGTGCATGGAGACGTGCCTGACGGGTCTGACGGCTCTGTTTCCGGGTAGGGTGGTGGCGTTCGAGGAGATCGTAAACCGGCAGGTTCGCCCTCTTCCCCAGGCCCTTCGCCAATTGTTCCGCCTGGTTAAAGGTTCTTTGCTGCAGCCGGTCTTCATAGAGAGGAACGAAGGTAATGGCTTCGATCGATCGGTGGGAGTAATGGCGGCGGTAGGTTTGGTAAAGAAGATGGATCAGCCCTTCCACAAGCTGTTCCCTGCCCTTATATTTATAAGCATAGAGCCATTCTTTTCCCTTAAAGGAGTAGTGGAGGGCACTCCGATTCATGATAAAGTAGGTTTCTTCTCTTTCCTCGCAATCGCGGCACATCTCTTTCCCAGGGGAGAATCTGAAGGTCTCTTTTTTCTCCCTGCCGCATACGAGGCAGACCGGTTCAACGATGGGAAGAAGATGGCGAAGGCAAGCGGGGCAAAGATCATTCCATGGAGGCGGCGAAAGAGCAGGAGTCTCCCGCGGGATGGTTCGTCCGCAGAGCAAGCATTGTTTCTGCTTTGTAAAGAGGAGCGTGGCGACGATTTTTCTTGCGTCGAATTTCATCCCGATCACCTCCATGAGGAATACACATGATCCATTGCTCCCCGCTAGATTTCACGTTGAGGCGAAAGCTCGGAACCGATCCGGTTCTTTCCACCGATTTTTCTCGTAAGGGGAGAGGGGGCGGCCGTCTCCTCCTTGCTCATTGAGGCAGGAGATTTCTGCCGCACTTCGGTCGAAACGGCTGCGTTTGGCCCTCCTAAGGGGTAGAAACGGGGTCGACGAAAGCTCGTCAATCACCACCATATCAAACGGCCAACTGCGTTTGGCCCTCCTAATGGGTAGAAACTTCGTCGTGGAAGCTGCATTTCACTTGATAGGTGCCGTCACTCCCTTTTCCCACCCTATATTTCCCATTTGAAGGGCATTGGGGAGCCTCTTTGAGATAGCCTTCATCCACCAATTTGCTTAAGACAATTTCCCCATTCTCCATAATCTTCGTGGCATCTTGCTTATGGTCGATCAGGTAAAGTTCCAGTTGGGCTTCCGCCCCTTTCTTTGTATTGTCGCATATCGCTTTTTCCGCCCTTTCCGTTGATTTGGTATAGTTGGGGACGGCAACGGCCAGGATCAGGGATAAAAGAAAGATGACGATTAAAATTTCAATTAATGTAAACCCCTCTTCACGGCGAGGGGAAGTCCATGTGGATGTGGCACGCATGCGATCTCCTGCCTCTCCGGTTTTTTCTCTTCATTCCATAGCCCGTTCGAATGGTTGTCCTTCCGCGTATTCGCCTTTCGCCTTTCCCTGCACGCGGCTTTCCTTCCGCACATCCCGTTGGCATACCGGAACGATCCCCGTGACGCTCATCCTACCTCTCCCCATCCTTTACTCCGCCGATCCTCCCCCGAACAGCCGAATCAGCCGATTCTTCTTCTTTTCTTCCACCAAAAAGCCCCTCTTCCTCGCTTCCCGGTTCATCCCCTCAATCTGCCGTACCGCCTTTACCATCGACCGGGAACGGCTTTCCGAGAGGAAAAGAACTTTTCCACCCGGATCCTCCGCCGATCTTCCGACTCTTCCGGCGATCTGTACGAGGGAACTTTCGTCAAAGATGGGCGCATCGGCCATCAGGACCAAGGCGTCGGTGAAGGGGATCGTTACCCCCCGCTCCAAGATGGTGGTGGTGACGAGAAGGCGGATCTCTCCACGCCGGAAAGCGCTCACCTTCTCCTCTCGCAACGGCTCGCCGGCATAGGTTCCTTCGGTCTGGGGGAATGTTTCTTTGATTAAGGCAACCAAATCTTCTACCAGGCCGATCCGGGGCACGAAGAGGAAAGCTTGTCTGCCGTTCCGATGAAGCTCATTCAGGAAGTGGCGGACCCCCTGCGGAAGTTTCCCCTTGCCGATTTTTTCCTCCAAACGGGACTCATACCGGAGGATGGGAACGGGTAGCGGATGTCCATGAAAACGACTGGGAATGGTCGCTTGCAAAATCTCTCCTTTTTTTACTTGTTGCAACATCTTCTCGGAAGGGGTAGCGGTGAGGAGAATTCGCTTTCCTCCTGCTGCGGTTGCCCGATTTACGGCGAAATGAAGCATGGGGCTATTATGGAAGGGAAAGGCATCGATCTCATCGACGATAACCAATGGAAAAGCATGAAAGAAATTGAGGGCCTGGTGGGTGGTGGCGATCACCAGCTCCCCCATCTTCCCTTTTTGGCGGCTGCCTCCGTAGAGGGAGACCATCGGAACGGAAGGAAAGGCCCTGCGAAAACGGGGTGTAAGCTCTAGAACCACATCTTTCCGGGGCGTGGCCAAAAGGACACGTTTTCCTTGGCGGAGGGCCATATCGACGGCCTGAAAGACAACCTCCGTCTTGCCGGCACCGGTAACGGCCCAGATGAGGAGCTCCCGCCGGTCTGTGCGGGGAAGGGTCCCTTGCACGAATTGGGCGGCCATTTGGGAAGCCTCCTGTTGGGCAGGAGTGAGCTCCCCTTCCCACGAGAGGAAGGAAGGTAGAAGTGTGAAGGAACTTGGGGCCGTCTCCTTTGGACGTGTGGGGGAGAAGAGGATCGGTTTGCACCCTTTGCTCGCACCCATGGCGGAGCAAACCTCACAGACCATATCGTCGTGTTCGCAAACACCGCAGGGGTAGCCTTGCCATCGGCGGTATTCGCTGGAGCAGCGCTGGCAGCGGAGGAGGGTTCCCCGATCCGACTCCACGATCGCCATGCCCGAGGTAAGGGATAGTTCCCCCCTATGGTGCAAATACTGGATCAGCATGGGAAGGTATCTCCGCCGGAATGCCCTCCTCTCCTCTCTTTCCACGTCCGTGGGACCATTCCCGCCCTTCCTCTCCTCCAAGAGCTGATCTCGGATGGCCAATTCCCCATAAAGAGGCCGGTTTACCTGATCCAGGTAATCTTCCACCTGTTCCAACAGGCAAAAACGCCCTTCGATCAGAGGGCGCAATACCTCTCCATCCTTCTCCAGCCATTCCCTCTTCCAGATCTTCAACCCGTCGGAGTAAGGTTTCCCTTTGCTCTTCTCCCATAAATCCTTCGCATTGAGCGCAAGACTCCGGTCGATCCTTTGAATGGCTTCCCGGATCCATCCCTCCACCTTTTCAATGACGGCATCTTCCCCTGCGTTTAACCCATTCTTTACTTTCCCCAGCAGGAAGAAAGCGAAATATAAGGGAAGGGCAGGGGTAATCAGTCCCTGAAATCGTTTCCCTTCCTCCTCCAGCCACCATTGGGTGACGGAAGGGGATAAGGTAAATCCCGCATCCCATCGGGTTTCATTTTTCTCAGAGAAGAGATAGAGAGACGCCCTCATTTTCCCTGCCTTCCATCTTTCATGGTACGATCATGAAGACTTTTCTTTTTAAGATTTTATTTCGACCCGAACTTTTATCATTCCTGCCCATTTTCCCTTTTGTCGAAAACTTTTTCCTCCGTCCACCATCACACCGCAGGGTTCGCTCCGATCGACAGGACGACAATTTGGGAGGCGGTTAAGCTCTCCCGAATGGTGCGGGCTACTGCGAGGGCATGGGGATTGTCGCCATGGACGCAGATCGTATCCGCCTTTATGTCGATCTCCCTCCCTTGCAAGGAGGTTACCTTACCCTCTTTTACCATGCGGATCGCCTGTCGGGCAGCCGCCTCCGGAGCTGCAATGAGTGCGCCGGGAAGGCTGCGGGGGGTGAGCGAACCATCCTCCCGGTATGTCCTGTCGGCAAATACTTCATGGGCAGTTCGAAGACCGATCGATTCTCCTGCCTTCGTCAGCTTGCTACCCGATAAACCGAAGAGGATAAGGCCGGGATCCACCCGGTAGACGGCTTCCGCAATGGCACGTGCCAGTTCTTCGTTCTTGGCGGCCATGTTATAGAGGGCGCCATGGGGTTTCACATGCTGCATCGCCCCTCCTTCCGCCTTCACGAAGGAAGATAAAGCGCCGATCTGGTAAAGGACCATCTCGTAAGCTTCCCGAGGGGTGATCTCCATCTTCCGCCGCCCGAATCCTACCCGGTCGGGCAATCCCGGATGCGCACCGATGGCTACCCCTTTCTCCAAAGCCATCCTCACCGTCTGTCTCATCGTTCCCGGATCTCCGGCATGAAAGCCGCAGGCGATATTGGCGGAGGTGACGTAGTTTAAAAGTTCTTCATCATTCCCCAGCCGGTACGCCCCAAAACCTTCTCCCATGTCGGCATTTAAATCGATTCGATACAATGTTCTCCCCCTTTCTCGATTCTCATCCATTCCCTTTCGCCCTGATTCCCTCTGCCAACTGCTTGAGCGCCCTCTCCCGCAGACGATATTCCGTCCAGGCTTCCTCCAGAGAAACCTCCTGAAACCGGATCCTCTCCCCGGGCTTCACCTGGGCGACGACAGGTAAATCGGCGGTTATTACATGGGCTATTTTCGGATACCCCCCCGTCGTCTGCCGATCCGCCATCAGCAGGATGGGGTTCCCGTCCGGGGGGACCTGGATCGTGCCCACCGTCACCGCCTCCGAGATCATCTCATACGGTTTTTCCATGTTTACCTTCGGACCGGTTAAACGATAGCCCATGCGGTCCGATTGTGGGGTAACCAGAAATTCCTCGCGGAAAAATTTCTGCCGGCTCGCCCTGTCGAAAAGGTGAAAATGGCCGCCCCGGATCACTCGAAGCGTAGGATTTTCCCGATAAAATGAAAACATCTTGGGGCTAACCTGCCAATGGGCCGCCGCAAAGGGGAAATCATGCAGGGAACCCATCAGGCTTTCCGCCCAGGGAGAAGGCTTTCCGATCTCTAAAACATCCCCCTCTTGCAACGGACGTCCTTGGTAGCCGCCGATTCCCGCCTTAAGATCGGTGCTTTTGCTTCCCAAGACGGAAGGGACCGATATTCCCCCGGCCACCGCCAAGTAGGCTCGGCTTCCTTTCCCCATTCCCGATCCCCGCAAGATGCCGCCGGCTTTCACAAGCACCGATCGCCATCGGGGCAGAAGGCGGCCATCCATGTGAAGAGGAAGATCCCCACCTGTGATGGCGATAAGAACATCTTGATGAAAGCGAAGAGCAGGCCCCGTAAACGTCATCTCCAGACCGGCATCCCCCTCCTCATTCCCAACCAGTAGATTCGCAACCCGCAAGGAAAAGGGGTCCATCGCTCCCCCCACGGTTACCCCATACCGCTGTGCACCGATCCTGCCCAAATCCTGTACGGTCGTTAAAAAGCCTGGCGTTAAGACGGTAATGCTCATCCCTCTTCCTCCACCCATGCGGCATATTCATCGGGGGAGATGGGCTGAAAGCGGATGCGATCACCGGACTGAAGGAGACTGGGAGGATTTCGGTGCGGTCGAAAAAGGTGAAGGGGCGTTCGTCCAATGATCTGCCATCCCCCCGGAGAGTCGATGGGATAAATGCCGGTCTGGGTCCCGGCAATCCCCACGGAACCTGCGGGGATTTTCATCCGGGGAGTTGCCCGCCGCGGGGTGGCGATACGCTCCGGCAGGCCGCCCAAGTAAGGAAAACCGGGGGCAAACCCGATCATGTAGACCCGGTACTCCCCCTCGGAATGAATCGTTATTACCTCTTCAGGCGCCATATGATGATACCGAGCCACAAACTCTAAATCGGGTCCCCATTCTCCTCCGTAACATACCGGGATGACCACTTGCCTGGCGGTTGCCGCAGCAGAAGGAGAGAGGCTAGCCAGAATCTCCTCAAGGCGGCTTTTTACCTCCAAATAGGTGGTCTTCATGAGGTCGTAGATGAGAGCAACGCTTGTAAAAGCGGGAATATACTCCACCATCCCGGGGAGCGGATGTTGGTCTAAATAAATGGAGAGCGCGCGCACCCACCCATGCGTTTCCGGTTGAATCCGATCGCCCAATTGTACCAGTACCGCTCGATCCCCCATGGGGCTGATCTTGTAGGAACTTCTTTCCACCGCTGCTCTCCCTCCCCCGTGAATTCTTCTTCCATGAAACATGATACGACCCTTGCCATCATTCTTTATACCCGTCACATGGCTTCAATCCGGACCCGTGTGCCTCGACCGGAGGGTTCCGCCGGTTCTACGATGAGCTGCCTCGGGATTCTCTCCTTCAGTTCCGGGACGTGGCTGATGATGCCGATGGAGAGATGGTTTTCATGAAGGCGTTCCAGAGCGGTCAGGGCGGTATCCAGGAGCTCGGCATCCAAGGTTCCAAACCCTTCATCGAGAAAGAAAAACTGCAGGGGGTATTCTCCCTTCAACTGAATCTGTGCCGACAAGGAGAGGGCTAAAGCGAGGGAGGTGAGGAAGGTCTCTCCGCCGGATAAGGTGCTGACCGGCCGCCTCATTCCTCCGTTCGCATCGTCGCGGATGACGAAACCGCCTCCGGAATCGACCTCCAGCGCGTACCGGTTCCGGGTTAAAAAGAGCAAACGGGCGGAGGCGTCCCGGCTAATGCGGTGCAAATGTTCCTCGGCGATAAACTCCACGAAGGCATTCCCTTTTAGGACGCTTTGCAATCGTTGAAGGAGCTCCTTTTCCTTGCTCCAAAAGCGGCGATTGTTTTCCAATTCCTTCCACCGAACAGCTTTGATCTCCAGTTCCTCCACGTCCCGCTTCGCTTTTGCCCTAAGCTCAAGGGCCTTCTCATCCGCCTGAATTGCCTCTTCCTTCTCGATGATGAGCGCTTGCCATTCCTCCTCTGTCAGCCCTCTTCCCTGCAGGAGGGTGTTAAGGCGCAGGAATTCCCTCTCCAGCTCCTTCCCTTTATCCCGATACTCTTCCAATCTCCTTCGCCAGCCTTCCAGCGTCTCGGCCAGATGCAGCCATGACTGGACCTCCTCCCTGTCCCGAAACGAAGAAGCCGCGAGACGGTTCGCCCATTCCTCCAGGTGGTGGTTCTTTTCCTTTTCCGCATGTTGGAGGGAGGCGGTGATGCGGGTGTAATTCTCCTCCAGGTTGCGGTAACGTTCTTCCCCTTTTCGGTAAGCTTTTTCGCTCTCCTCTTCGTTCCGGGCCAAATTTGCCAAGGATACGCGTATCTGTTGGATCGCCTTTGCAACCGCAACCCGTTCAAGCTCTCCCTCCGGCCGCGCAGGCAGGTGGGCGGCTAAAAGGGGATCCTTCAAGAGCATGGTGAGACGTGCCCTCTCCTCCTCCCTTTGCTTTCCTTTTAATTGAAGGGCGACCTCCATCTCCCCTCTCTCTTTCTCCAACCGATTCAAGCGATGCTCTATCTCCTTTTTTTCTTCCTCCCACTTTTCCAAATAAAACATACTTTTTTCGATGCTCTTCCGTACCTCTTCCTCTTTCTTCTCCCGCTCTTCCAACTCCCGCTCTCTCTCTTCCACGCGTTCCAGGGGAAGGTGGGGGAACGCATCCCGGTACGCCCGCCGCTTCTTCTCCAATTCGGCTTCGATGAGGGCCACTTTCCCTTCCGCGGCCTTCACTTCCCTTCTTTTCTCCTCCAAAAGGGGAAGGAGCTTTAAAAGTTCGCTTTGTTCCGCTTCCAATTGGGAGTAAGCCGCCTGCCACGTTTCCTTGCCCGCTTCCCGTCCCCTTTCATCCAGGGCAAAGGATTCGATCTCTTCCTGCAGCCTTTCCCCTAAATAGTGCAACTCCTTTTCCGCCTCTTCCAGCCCGGAAAAGGGGGAGCGGGAAACGGATGCGGATGATTCGAGGGCAGAAAGAAAATCGGCCTCTCCCTGGGAGGGGAGGAGATCCTCTGTAGAAGATGAATCCGTGGCGGCGATCTCACCTTCCCGATCGGCTAAGGAAGAGGATAGCATTTTCTGAAAGTGGAAAGCTAACCCTTCCAAACGGATCAAGCTCTCCCTCAACTTCCTCCGGTATTCTTCCCCTCTTCCTATCAGATCCTCTCCTCTTCGGATCAGCTCTTGCCACCGCGAAAGCTGGCTTCCATGGGAAAGGGCAAGATGGGGATGGCGGGTAGAGCCGCAGACGGGGCAGGGATCTCCTTCTTTTAATCCTTGGGCTAATTCGGCTGCCAGAAAGCGCCTTTGTTCTTCTTCCTGGGAAAGACGTGCCATAGCAATCCCTTGCCCGATCTTTTGAAGGATGGAGGTTCCTTGCTCCAAAGCGTTTTTTGCCGCATCCAGGTGGCGAAGCCAGGCCGTGAAGGCTTCCCTCCCCCGTTCACTTGCGATCCTGACCTTCCGCTCTCTTTCCTCCCGCAGCCTTTCCGCTTCCTCCTCATCCTTCTTCCTTGAGGCGAATTCAGCTCTTCTCTTCCGTTCCTCTTCCTCCAGACTTAAAATCTCCTGTCGGCGCTTTTGGACTTCCCGTAATACTTGACGCTCCTCCGCCTTCACGGCGCAGCTTTCCAGCTCCGCCTTTAAATCGTTTTGCCTCTCCCGGCCACGGTCGATCCGGTTGAGAAGAGCCTCATGCTCCCGCTTCCCATGCTCCTCTTTCTTCGCAAGCTCCTCCCACCGATTTTTGAGGGCGATCAATTCTTGGTCCAACCCCTCGGCCTTTTGGATCTGACCCTCCGCTTCCTGAAGGCGTTCCAAACGAACCGTAAGGGAGGGGGCCTTGTCTTCCTTCTCCTTCCTGGCCGCCTCATACCTTGCTTTCAGCTCCTCGAAGCGGACCCTTTCCTCCTTCAGTGCCCTCCTCCCCTCTTCTTCAAGGCCCCTGAAGGCGACCACTTCCTCTTCACTGCGGATCAAGTTGGTTAAGAGGGGGCGTAGACGCTCCGCTTCCTCCCCTTTTTGGAGGGCGTATGCCCTCTTTTCCATCTCCCCTTGTTGTTGGCGGTGATCAGCCTGCTCTTTTTCCACCTGCGCAAGTTCCTTCTGCCAATTCCACACCTTCTCCAGCTCGGCTGCTTTCTGCTCTACTTCCATTCGGCGCTTCCGGGCAAAGGAGGCTTCTTCTTCGAAACGGGCCGCTTTCTCCCTGGCCAGGGCCAACGCCTCTTCCGATGCATCTCCCAATCCCTGCTGTTCTCCGGCGATGGCTTCGAGGCGCATCGTTACCCCTTCCATCTTCTGCTTCAAGCGCTCATTGAGGCGCTCACCGTATTCTTCCAAATGAAAGATGCGCTCCAGCATCTCCCGCCGCTCTTTTCCTTTTAAGCTGAGGAATTCGGAGAATTTTCCCTGGGGCAGGACAACGGCCCGGGTGAAATCATCTGCCGTTAGTCCCAATAGGTTTTCCACCTGCTGGGTCACTTCCCGGTCCCGATCGGCCAACACCACTTCCGAAGCGGCCATCTCCATCAGGCGGCTCGTCGCGTTTCGGACCCGGCCCTCCTCCGCCTTTTTGTAGCTTCGCTCCACACGGAAACGGCGAACTTCATTTCCCTTGAGGAGTTCAAAGGTGAAGGATACATAAAGTTCCTTCTCTGCCTGGTTCAGAATGCCATAGGTATGATTGGATGCCCGTTCCACTTTTCCGTAGAGGGAGAGGGTCATGGCATCCAAAATGGTCGACTTGCCGCTGCCGGTGGGGCCAAAGATGCCGAAGACGCCTCCCCGGCAGAGGCGGTCAAAGTCGATGGTGACCAATTCCCGAAAGCTATGTAATCCCTTGATCTTTAATTGGATGGGGCGCATGATTCTTCCTCCTCACCGGCGAGAAGTTGCATAAACCGTTGGATCAGCTCCGCTTCCGCTTCTTTGCCGCCGCTCACCCGGAGATAGAAACGCCGGAAGAGCTCGTTCAAGGGCAGGGTCCGGTCGGTGATCCATTCTTCTCTCTCCGCCATCTCAGGATAGATGGGGCGGATCACCAGGATGCCGGGATGGGCTTTTCTCAGGTTCAGAATCTCTTCCTGATGGAGCATCTCCTGAAGGTGGATCTCCAGCTGAATCCAAGCGTTTTTATCCCTTCCCTCTTCCAACCAGCGGTGCACCTGAACCAACCCTTCTTTTGCCTTCCAGACAACGAGGGGTTTACCGCTCGACAGATAAATTTCCCGGATGGAAGGAGAGGCTCCCGCTTCCGCCTCGATCAGGGTGACCGATTTCGTGTAGCCGGCTTCGGAGAAGCTGTAGGCAAGGGGCGAGCCGGCATAGCGGGCCGGGGCTTTGGACCCGTTCACATCTTGAGGGCGGTGAAGGTGGCCCAAAGCCACATAATGGGCGCCCGCAGGCAGGGAAGAGGGAGAAACGGTATAGGCGCCGCCCACCTGAATTTCCCGTTCCGACTCGCTTTCCACCCCTCCCCGGACGAAGAGGTGGCTCATGGCCAGATTGACCGTATCCGGGCGGAAGCGGCGGGCTGCCTCTCCAAAGAGGGCGGCAACCCTCTCATCGTAGGCGCCTTGCATCTCCCCTTCCGTGAAGCGTTCCCCGAAGGATTCCCTCAGGCGGGATTCCGATGGATAGGGAAGGGCATAGAGAACCGCTTCTTCTCCCTTCGCCGTCTTTAGCAATAGGGTTTCTTGGGTTGGCCTCCCCAATAGATAAAGGTTCTTCCCCTTTAAGAGGGGAGTGGCGGCGGCTAGCCGGTCGGGATGATCATGATTCCCCGCGATCAAGACCAGGGCGGTCCTCCCGTTCGCAGTAAGGCGGGCAAGGGACTCATAGAAGAGCTCCTCCGCCTCCGCGGGAGGATTGGCGTTGTCATATACATCCCCCGCCATCAGGAGGAGGTCAACCTCCTCTTTTTCTACGATCTCCACCAATTCATCCATAAACTGGGCTTGTTCTCCCAAACGGCTTCGCCCCTCCAGGGTCCGCCCCAGGTGCCAGTCTGCCGTATGCAGGATGCGCATCAGAACTTCCTCCATTCCTCGGTCCTTCCTTTCCGCTCCAGCCAATTCCACCGTCCCGTCCCGGCTGAAGCCCCCTCCGCCCTAACCTCATCTTTCCGTACGATACAGGCCGATCTTTCAAGGGAACCTGCCTCCATACCGGATGACCTAAACCCTCAACGCGTTGCCGCTTCAGGAAGGTCACCCATTCCCACCGGGCACCCCTACTCCACTTCCAGGAGCTTCTCGCCATGAAAGAAATAGAGAAAACTGCGGGCGACGGGTCTTTTCCAAATGCTTCTTACCGCCTCCCGATAGAGGGCCACCTGCAGGCGGTAGCGACGGATCAATTCCCCATCTTCGATTCCGTCCGTTCTGTCCGTCTTATAATCGAGGAGAAGGAGGTGCCCCTCCTCTTCGATGAGGGCATCGACGATCCCCTGAACCAGAATCTCCTCATCCTCTCCCTCCCAGTCGGGATAAGCCCGTGAGGCAGGTATCTTGAAGGTAAAGGGCACCTCCCGGTAGACGTGGGAGGCGGTCAACATCCTCCGTCCCATGCGGGTGTTAAAGAAGCGGAGAATCCCGTCGATATCGATGCTTTTCACCTGTTCCGGCGTAAGAAGCTCCCGTTGAACAAAGCTCTTCAGCTCTTCTTCCACCCGATCCCGATCCAGGGGCCGGGTGAGATCAAGATGTTGCATCACCGTATGCATCGCCGTTCCTTTTTCGGTGGCGGTAAGCCCCCCCTCCTCCATGAAGCGGGGACGCCGGGCCAGGCGGGGTCTACGAAGTGGGAAAGAAGAAGAAGCGGGCCGGAGGGAAACAGCGGCATCGGAAGCAATGCCGATTCCCGAATCGATCCCCGATCCTAACCAGAGCATTTCCTGTTCCTCTTCCTCCTCCTGGAAAAGTTGTATCTTCCGCTTGATTTCGGATACCGACTGCTTGGCCGGATGCCTCTCCATCGGGGTATAGGGGCTTGTCCACCCCAAGATCCTCTCCAGTTCCTCATCCGCCATCGCCTGCCTCCCTATTTCCTCCTCCACCTCATGGATCAAGGAGGCGGGGACGGTTTCGAAACGGCGGAGGGTTTCCCAGATCTCCGAGCGAATCTCTTCTCCCTTCTTCCGTGTCGGATGAGAAAGTTCCCGAGCGGGAATAACTTGCAGGGTAAAGCCTTCTTGAAAGCAGGGGGAGGCGCCGTTCGAGGAGAGATCTTGGGAGGAACCCTGCGGCAAGATCAGGGCGGGACCGATCCAGTCCAGATAACTTTTGGCGCTTAGAAGGTGATAGGCCGGCAGCGGTTCATCCCCTTTGCCTCCCTTTTCTTTCCATCTTTCTTCTTCCTTTTTATAATCGGGAAGGGTGGCTACGATGTACAATTTCTCCTTCGCCCGGGTTAGGGCCACATAGAGAAGGCGCATCTCCTCCGCCAGCATCTCCTTTTTCTCCCGCTCCCGAATCGCTAGTTTTGGCAGACTTGCCGAGCGGATGGAGAGGTCGAAATCCACCACATCGGTCCCAATACCTAATTCCTTGGAGAACAGGGTGGGGCTTCTTAGATCCTGTTCATTAAACGTTTTACTTGCTCCGGCCAGAAAGACGATGGGGAACTCTAACCCTTTGCTCTTGTGAATGGTCATAATGCGTACCACATCTTCCTGCTCCCCGAGCGCCCTCGCCGTTCCCATATCATCGCCCCGCTCCTTCATCCGTTCTACAAAACGGAGGAAACGGAAAAGTCCCCGAAAGGCTCCCTCTTCGAAGAGGCGGGCACGGTCGTAGAGAGCCTGCAGGTTGGCCTGCCTTTCCTTCCCCCCCGGAAGCCCGCCTACGAAATCATAATAACCTGTCTCCCTGTAGATCTGCCAAATCAACCGGGAAAGGGCTCCCCGACGGGCCAAATCCCGCCATTTCCCCATTTTTTCCAGGAAACGGCGAAGAGTCGCCTTAAGCTCCTGATGCTCGATCGACTGCCCATTCTCCCCTTTGGAAGAGATGAATCGGATCACCGCATCGTAGAAAAAGCCCTTCTTCCTCTCCAAACGCAGGAGGGCCAGTTCCTCGGCGGAAAGGCCCACGATGGGGGAACGGAGGACGGAAGCTAACGGTATATCTTGATAGGGATTATCGATGAGCTGAAGGAGGGAGAGCATCACCTGAATTTCGGTGGCGGAAAAATACCCTCCTCCCCTCTCCACGTAGACCGGCAATCCCAAAAGGCGAAATTGCTCCTCAAAGAGGGGGGCCCACCCTCTCGCGGACCGAAGGAGGATGACGATATCCCGAAACCGGACCGGTTTCATCCGCTTCTCCTTCCGGTCATAGAGGAAATAGGGGGAGGTTCCGTCGCTTCCGACGAGATCCCGGATCCGGAAAGCGATGAGGCGTGCCTCCAGTTCCGCCCGCTCCATCTCTTCCGCAGTAATCTCCAAGGATTCCTTCTCCGGCTCATCCTCCCCGTTCGCCTCCTCTTCTTCACCGGCAGCCGCCGTAGAGAGGTGATCCTCCCCGTTTTCCTCCTCCCGGGAGAGTTCTTTTGCACCCTTTTCCCGGTCGATGATGAGAAGTTCGATGCTCTTCGTTCCCTCTTCTCCTTCCCGGGAGGGGGGATTCTCCTCCACATCCGGCCCCGCTCCGTACTTCAGTTCCACCCTCTCATCATAATCAATCCCGGCGGTCTCCCGGCGCATCAGCGCCCTGAAGAGGCGGTTTACTCCCTCCAGGATTTCCCTCCGGCTCCGGAAATTGCGGGACAGGTCAATACGGGTCCCCCATTCGTTTCCCTCCGGTGAATAACGTTCATATTTTTCCTGGAAAAGGAGGGGTTCCGTTTGGCGGAAACGGTAGATGCTCTGCTTCAAATCGCCCACCATAAACCGCCTCCCCTCTCCCTCTGTAGTAAGCAGGGTGAGAATCGCCTCCTGTACCTCGTTGGTATCCTGATATTCGTCGATCAGGATTTCCGCATATTCCCGGCTTAGCTCCCGGGCGATCTCCGATGGCATCTCATTTCCCGGAGTGGAGCGGCTGTCCCTGAGGAGAGCCAAGGCTTTATGTTCCAGATCGGAAAAATCGGCCACCCCTTTTTTCCGTTTCACCTCGGCATACCGCTCATGAAAGAGGAGAACCCGGTGAATCAGTTCGTCCGCCACAGGCAGAATCCGCTGTAATTCTTCCTTTCTCCCTTCAACGCTCCCTGAAAAATAGGTGTCGAGGAGGGACTTAACCTCCTCCTTCACCCGATCCCTCAGTTCCTTCACTTCTTCCCTTAACCCCTCATTCCGATTCTCATTTTCCGACCGTTTCACAGCGGGAAGCCGACCGAACGCAAGGTTTCGAAGTCCTGCTTCGATCGCTTCCCAGGGCGTCTCCTCCGTCACCAGAATCTTATTGAGGGCCTCCCCTTCTTCCTCCAAGCGGCCGCTATATTCCACAGGACCTCCAGGAAGACGGCACAGGTGAAGGGCTTTCCCATGGAACGCCTTCAGCACCTCAATCCTTCTCCCGATCTCCCCCTTTACCTCCCTGATCCACGGCCAATCGTCAAACTCCATCTCCAGAGCCTCCCGGTAGAGGCGGACCATCTTTCGCAACGCTTCCTCCGGCCAAGGCCGGCTGCGGGAAAACTCATAAAGCCGGAGGATCAGGTCCTGAAGCGGCTCATCGCTTCGATCGCTGCTAAACCAGTCGGCTACGGCAAAAAAAGAATCTTCCCCATAGGCTTCTTCCAAAAGATTCTCCAGCACTTCCTGACGAAGAAGCCGTTCCTCCGCCTCATCCAAAATCCGGAAGTTGGGGTCCATTTGGAGACGGTAGGCATACCGTTTCACCAGATCCATACAGAAGGAGTGGAACGTGGAGATGGCGGCGCCAGGCAGTAGGAGAAGCTGACGGCGGAGATGATGGGAAGCAGGCCTTTTCTTGAGCTCCTCTTCGATGGCATGACGAATCCGCTCCTTCATCTCTCCTGCGGCCGCTTTGGTAAAGGTGAGAATTAAAAGCCGATCCACATCGAGGGGCTCCTCCTCGTCGAGAAGGGTTTGAATCACCCGTTCCACCAAGACCGCCGTCTTTCCCGAACCGGCAGCCGCCGAAACCAAAAGATTCTTGCTCCGTTCATAAATCGCCCGCCATTGTTCATCGGTCCATCGGCTTTCCTTCGGCTTCATCGGGATCTCTTTTTTTCGGTTCATTGGGACGGCCCTCCTTCCAACAAATTCTGCCATATCTTCTCCTCTTTCACCCGGAGCAGGCGGGGTTGATTCTCCTCCAGGCGGTTGTCGAACTGGCAGACCGACTGATAAAGACAATAGGTGCAAGCCCTTTTCTTCTTATATTGGTATGGAGAGATTGCTACCTTCCCTTCGGTCATCTCAAGGGCCGCTTGCCGAATGAGGGAGCGGACATGGGCGCGAAGAGCGGCAAACTGCTCCTTCCCCGCCACACGGGATGAGTTGTAAAAGCTGCCATCTTTCTTCCGTCCTACAGGCAAGATCTCCGAAGTGCCTTGAATGAGCCGGGTATCCATCAGCTGGATCACCTGTTGATCCGCCAGGAGGAGCCCCCGCATCTTAAACCGCTTCGTCATCTCTTTGTCGATCCGAGCCTGCTCCGCTCCCATGGGAAGGAGAAGGAGGGGATGGTGAACGTGGAAATAGAGGATCCCCGCCGGAATCGCCTCTTTGCCCAGCCAATCTCGGGAAAGGTCAAGGAGGGCATCCAGATAGGCCACCATCTGCAAGCTTAAGCCAAAATATACCTCTCCCAGATCGAGGTCGTGAAAGCTTGATTTATAATCTAAAATGCGAAGGTAGAGGTTCTCTCCCTCTTCTGCGAGATCGACCCGGTCTATCCGTCCCTCCAGTACCAGATCGAACCCATTGGGAAGCGTGATGCGGAGGGGAGGCAGCTTTCCGCCCTCTCCAAAGAGAAGTTCAATCTCCTTTGTCTCGAACCGGCTGCGCCGGGCCTGCTCCCCCAAAACGGAAGCCGTCCGTTTCACGACCCGATGGAGTCGTCCCTTCAGGTAGCGGTACCGATTGGTGCTGGTCAAAATCTCATGCTGCAGGGAAAGGGAAACCGCCTCCACAGCCCCATCGGCCAGCTGAAGGAGTTCATCCTGGGACAGATCTCCCCACTGCCGACCTGACTCCATGATTCTCGAGGCCAGCAGGCGAAGCGCCTCATGATAGAGGGTTCCAATATCGGCCAACTCCAGGCGGAACCTCTTCCGTTCCTGCAGGGCGAGCCCATAGGCGGCAAAATGGGAAAAGGGACAGGCGTAATACTTTTCTAGACGGGAGATGCTCCCTTTAAGCGGGTTTCCATACAGACGGCGAGCTGTTTCACGCCCTATATCGGTCTCCTGATTCCGGTAGAAAAGGCTTCCCAGAGCCCTTTCCAACGATTCCTCCCAATTCGGCCGGGTGCGAAACCAGTTATATACCTTTAGCCAAGTGGGGTGAAGGGGATAACCCTTCTTCCACTCCCGCAGGCGAACCGTCAGGTGGGAGAGCGTCCTGCGGGGATGGGAGATCAACGATCCCGAAGTATAAAGTTGAGGGCGCAATTTCGGAAAAAGATGTATCAAGCGCGAGATGAGAGAAGAAGGTTGAAGCGCCCTTCCTTCCTCGTCGGCCAGGGAATAGGAAAGGGCAAGGTGATCCCTGGGATTTGCGAGGGCGAGATAGAGGTAGAGTTCCTCCTCCTGAAGCCGTTCTTCAGCCAAGGGCGAAAGGGGAACCCCCTTGGCCGACAGGCTCTTCCGCTCCTGATCCAAAAGAAGGCCCTCTTCCCGGAAAACCTTTGGGATAAGGCCATCGTTGACCCCTACGAGGAAAAGAATTTTGGGAGAATAGGAACGGGTACGGGAAAGGGTGCCGACCAACACCTGATCCATGGCCGGAGGAATGAGGGCAAAATTTTGCTCCGCCAAACCCTTTTCAAAGAGGTTGAAGAAGAGATCCTCGGAAAGCTCCTCTTCCCCTAACCCTTCCTCCATTTGATCCAAAAGGTTGAGGAAAGCCTGCCAGACCTGCTCGTGCTCCCGGGCCTCCTCCACCTTCCCCTCTTCCCGCTCTTCCTCCATCCAGACTTCCAACTTCTCCGGTACCTTTAACTGAATGAGAAAGCGGTAGATCGCCTCAAGGCGTTGCCTCACATGGGTCGCTTGGGTAAGCTCTTGCTCCAGCTCCATGAGGGGACGGACCATCCATTGCCGCAAGCGTTCCCCTTCCTTTATCCGTTCGGGCGGTGTGGAGATCCCCCAGCATTCCTTCTTCCACCGGGGTCCGGTGATCCCAAATTCCAGGATGAGGTTCTCCAGGCGGTCTAAGGCTCTCCTCCCATTCTCCCGTCCCGTTTTCTTCGTCACCCAACCCGGGAAGAGATCGGTCTTCACCATGCGGAAGAGAGCCTCACTGGGCCATCCCTCCCGTATCACCTCTAAGGCAGAGCGAACCAGTTCGACCAAGGGGTGATGAAGCATGGGCCGCCGCTCAT
Source organism: Thermicanus aegyptius DSM 12793 (assembly GCF_000510645.1). Lineage (NCBI taxonomy): Bacteria > Bacillati > Bacillota > Bacilli > Thermicanales > Thermicanaceae > Thermicanus > Thermicanus aegyptius. The sequence continues at coordinate 3,214,110 of NZ_KI783301.1, forward strand.
CGAGAAAAAAGGGGATTTCATCGTCTTGAAAAAGGGTGCGGATCAAATCTCCGTAGGCGGCCATATCTCCCACCAAAACACCGATCTCCCGCCAACGCGCCTTTCCTGTGCGCACAAACTCCCGGATTCTCCTGGCCACTCCCTCCACCTCGGCCCTCCGGTTTACCGCCTCGGACAGGGAGATCTCTCCAGGTTCAAAGGGAAAGGGGGGAGCGCCCAACTCCTCGTAATGGGCTTCCAAGTAAGATAGCGCCCCTCTCCCGTTCTCCTTCTTTTCCTCCCACCGAATCACTTCCACCGGAACGCCGGACTTCTCCGCCAACTGCTGCAATCGGTCCCGGGTCAGGGCAGGGATCCGGAACAATCCCCCCTCATCGACGGGGAGGGAGATCGTCACCCTCCTTACGGTGGTGATAAGAGCTCCCAGAACGCTCATCTCCCGGGGAGTAAAGCGGATAAAGCCGTCGACCCAGACCTCCGCCTTTCGCAAGGAAGGAGCCTTCGGAATCATCTGGGCCAGGAGCCGAAGCGTCTCCTCGGAATCGAGGTATTTCCCCTCCAGATGGGCGACGGCATCCTTGTAAATGAGGGAAAAATCATGGAGCTTTCCTTTGAGGGATTCACTTCCCTTTTCCTCCAGATCCAGAAGGGAGATGGATGCCTTCAACTCCTCAGGACTTACCCCATAGCGGCGAAACTCCAGGAAGATTTCCTCCAGTTGATCGCCAAAACCGGGTTGTTCCACCGCCTGCCGGAAAGCAACCAGTTCATGCCGATGCTCCAAAAGATAGCGATATAAGACCAGTTTCACCCCGAGGCGGCTCATGGGTTTTCTCGTGCTCCCCCCTAATTCTGTGAAGAGCCGCTGGGCTAAGCGGCGAAAACTGTAGACCTGCGCCCGGATCATCCCCGGCAGGCGGGAGTCAAGGAGCGCCCGCTCCGCCTGAAACTTCGCCTGTTCCGGCACCAGATAGATCAAAGGAGGGCCCATCGGCCTTTCTTCCAGTTCCTTGCGGATCTCCTCCAGCATCTCTTCACTCTTACCGCTGCCTGCTCGACCTAGGATCAATCGTAGAGACATCCTTCTCCCCTCTCCCACGGCAAACCGCGCTTTTCATCGTACCTCTTCCGTGCAAGTTAAAGCGCACATATATTTGTATCTCTATCCTAACGCATCGATCCCCCTTATACAAGGGGAACAGGAAAGAAAAAAGCATCTTTGCCGGAAAACTTGGGAACTCTAGGAAAATAGAACAGGAATCTACATCAACTCTTAGGAGTTGGAAAGGAATCGAGATGAAAGACGACTATTCCTCCATCAATACTCTTCATGCGGGGTTGCTCATGCTCACCTCCGCCGGGTTATACAACCATGTGATGGTGATTCCCCATCTCCTCGCCTCCTCGGGAAGAGATGCTTGGTTTTCATCCCTCCTCGCCGCATTTCCTCTCCTCCTGCTCCTCTTCCTTCTCTCCTATCTGATGAAGAGGATGGAGGGAACTCCCCTTTACGTATGGGTCAGGGAGCGGGGCGGGAGAATCATGGCCGGAGGGCTCTCCTTCCTCTTCGCTCTCTACCTCTTCCTGCAAATCTACATCACCATAAAAGAGATGATCCACTGGACCATCTTTACCTATCTGACGGAAGTCCCCAACTGGGTTTTAAATCTCTTTTTTCTTCTGGCGGTGGGAGCGGCTCTCTACGGGGGCTTAACCACCATCACGATCACCAATATCATCCTCCTTCCCGTCATTATCCTCCTCGGTTTCTTCGTTGCAACCGGCAATGTACCGAATAAAGATTATTCCCTGCTCTTCCCGCTGCTGGAAAACGGGGTTACCCCCCTACTGCGCGGCATTCTTTATACCATGTCGGGTTTTTCGGAGATTGCCCTCCTTTTGCTCCTTCTCCCTTATGTAAAAAAGAGGATCCATTTCACCGGTCTTTTTCTCCTCAGTCTTTCGTTCATTTGGCTTCTTCTCGGTCCGCTTACGGGGGCCATCGCAATATTTGGACCTAAAGAGGGAAGCATGCTCCGCTTTCCCGCCTATGAGGAATGGTCCATCGTATCCATCGGCACCATCTTAACCCACGTCGACTACCTGGCGATCAACCAATGGCTCTCCGGAGCTTTGATCCGCGTATCCCTGCTCAGCTATCTTCTCCTCTCCCTCTTTCCTGCAGCGGATAAAAGCATTTGGAGAAAAAGGGGGCTATTATTCTTCCTGATCTTATTCTTCCTAAGCTCCATTCCCATTCCCGATACAACCTTCTTTGTGTGGCAAAAAAGATCCCTTCTTTTTACCTTCTATCTTTTGCTTCTTCTCCTATTCTTCCTCTTCATTTTGGCGGTTAAGGGAAAAAAGCGTGCATAACTTCCTTTCGCTGTGGGGAAAGGGCTTTTGATGTGCAAAGAGGAGCGGCAAAAACCGGGGAGAAAGAGGAATGGCGCCGGTATGCCGGGGGAAAATAGAACCGGAATCGGTAAGCCTTATGGATGAGTTCATATAAATCGATGGATGCAGGCTTTACCGTTCAAAAAAAGTTTCAAGAAAGGAGCGAGGAGCTTCTTCGTTTCCTTCGGAGAAAGAATGAAAGCTCCCTGGATTCCATGAAGAAAAAAAAAGAGTCACAACAAGAAAGACAAAAAGCGAGCGAACCGGGACACGTCAAAGAGTGGCAACCTTCCACCCAGTTGCAAGAAAATGAGCGATTCCTAAAAAAAGAGCTGCACGGCTGTGAAGATGTAAAGTGGCATCCCATCGAAAAAGAGGGGAAAAATGTGGCTCTCCTTCTTTTTGCCGACGGCATGATCGACCAAGAATCCTTTACGTTCCGACTGATGCCTCAACTGAAGGAATGGATGAAAAACCTTCCACAGGGAGAAAAAGAGGTGAAGGAAAACATTCCGTTTCCCCTCAACGCTTTCCCTACTCCTGTGAAGATGGAGGAATTGATGGAAGGATTGTTTAGTGGCATGGCTCTCCTCCTCATCGACGGGATGAAAGAGATCTTCTTCCTTCCTCTCTCCCATCCCCCGAAGCGGAACCCGGAAGAGTCAAAGACTCAAATCTCCATCCTGGGGCCTCGGGACGGATTCACCGAAGAAATCGGCGTCAATATTGCTCTGATCCGAAAACGGCTAAAAACCTCATCCTTGAAGGTAGAGTTCTATGATTTCGGCCACCGTTCCCACACCCGGGTGGCCCTCCTCTATATGGGAGATATTTTAAATCCCGGGATCCTCCAACAGTTGAAGGAACGTCTCGCCGACGTAGATCTCGATCTCTTGAGCAGCCATCGGCAATTGGCCGATTTTCTCATTCGATCCCCGTTTAACCTCTTCCCCATCTTCTCTTACTCAGGGCGGCCCGATTATGCGGTCGAGTCCCTCATCCGTGGACGTTTCATCCTCCTCGTGGATGGGGTCCCTTTAGCCCTGATTGGCCCGATCAATTTTTACTTTCTGTTGCATAGCCCGGAAGATCCCTATTACATGAATCTGCCCATTTCTTTCGCCCGCATCCTCCGCATCGCAGCCTTCCTGATCTCCATCTTTATGCCTGGTTTTTGGATTGCTCTTTCCACCCATCACCAGGATATGATCCCCCTCCCCCTATTGGCGACCACCATTGTGGACCGGAAAGGGGTTCCCTTCCCGGCAGGGGTCGAGGCTTTTGTGATGGCCTTCCTCTTCTCCCTCCTCGTGGAAGCCGGTTTTCGTCTTCCTTCAGGCATCGGTCAGACCCTCTCCGTCGTGGGCGGCTTAATCATTGGAGATGCGGCCATCGCGGCGGGAATTACCAGCCCGATCCTGGTCGTGGTCATTTCCATCTCCGCCGTTGCCTCCTTTGCATTGGTCAATCAAAATTTGGTGCTGATCGTCTCCATCCTGCGCCTTTTCTCCCTGGCGATGGGGACCTTCTTCGGCATCTTCGGATTTCTTCTCTCCGCCTATTATCTGGTGATCATCCTCGCCAACATGCGCCCCTTTGGTCTCCCCTATCTTGCCCCGCTGCCGGGCTCGGGAGCGAAGGACCTCAGCAAAGCATTCCTCGTCCCAAAGAGAAAATGGGTGAAACGCCGCCCCATTTTCTTAAAGACCGTCGATCCCACTCGAAAAAAAGAGGGGAGTGAGCCATAACAAAAGATGTCCCAACTCTCTTCATCTCGCCCGATTTTCCGTCTAAAACTCCTGATCTCCCTTATGTTTTTTCTACTGCCCACCGGTTGCCTCAACATGGAAGAGCCGGAGAATATGTTCTACATTTACGCCGTTGGGGTCGATTATGACGAAAAAAAGGGGGAATATATCCTCTACGGCCAGGCGCTCAACTTTCAAAGTATCGCCAAGACCGGAAGCATCGGAGGATCCGGCGGGGAAAAAGGAAATGTACAACTATGGGTAGGAGTGGGGAGAGGAATCACCATGGATGGCGCAATCCAAAGCATGATGATTACCTCCCAGCGCCGCCTCTATTGGGGGCATCTCAACGCCATCATCCTCACGGAAAACCTGATGCGCCACGGCGTTCATGACGTTTTTGATTTAACCGCCCGCTTCAATGAACCCAAATATACCGTTTGGCTTTTCGCCACGGCAGATAGCCCCCTGAAGATCCTTTCTTCCATGCCGATCTTGAACGAGTCGCCGGTAAAATCAATTATTGGGGACCCGCACCAGCTTTATGAGACCATTTCCGTCGTGCCGCCGGTTCGCCTTCATCGGCTTACCGCCTATATGAAAGAACCGGGAGGGATGCCTTCCCTGATTCATCTCACCACCACCTCTTCCTATTGGCGGGAAAACCGGAAAAAACAACTAAACCTTTATGTAGATGGGGCAAGTTTTATCCGAAAGGGAAAGTTTGTCTCCACCTTAAAGACAAAAGAGATCTTGGGGTTGCGTTGGATGATCAAGGAGGTTAAAAGACCCCGGATCTCCCTCTTGAAGGGAGACCGGCCTGTGGCCACCCTTTTGCCTTTCAACATCCGCCCCCAGGTTAAGGTCGTCGGCCAGGGGAATCATCCCGCCTTTGATGTGGAGATCCGGTTAAAGGCGACTCTCCTTCAACTGAGCCGGCCGCTTTCAACCGATCGATTGGAGAAGATGGCTGAAGAGCTGGTAAAAAAAGAGGTGCAGGAAACTTATCGGAATGCCGTGGCGAAGAAAGTGGACCCTTATGGTCTCCTCCATCACCTCTATCACCAGGATCCCAAGAGGTGGAGGAAGATTCTCTCCTCCCGGTCGTTTTTTCCTCTAAAGAACGACTCCTTAAGGAGAATCACCGTCAAGGTGGAGATTCTCTCAACCGGAAAAGTGAAATAAGGAGGGAGATACCCCCTCCTTATCTCTTCTCGTTTTCCTAGAGAACACGTTCCAAATTGCCGTTTCTGTCCATCTTAAATACGGGGGTCTCCTCTTGCCCTTCCCCCAAGACCACCATCTTCCTCGCCCGCTCCATGATCTGCAGCAAGGTCTTATAATCGTCGTTTACCGTCTTGGCGGAAGAGTATTCTTCTTTCATCTTCTTGTTCTCCTCTGTTAATCTGCCAATCTCCCTCTCCTTCTCTTTCAACTCCCCTTCCAATTGATGCGCCTTTTTTGTCAATTCCTGCAAAACCGCCTTTTGATCTTTCAGAAAGCGGATCACCGCTTCCATATTAAGATCGGCCAACGTTTCGTCCTCCTGGTCTGAGAGAGAAAACGTACGACGAATGGTGACACGGCTTTTTTTCAACTTCTGCCGCTGTATCTTCGCCAAGGCGATCGCCTCTTTATACGATTTCCGGACGGTGCTGTTCCAGCGGAAACCACAAGCGGCGGCGGTGCGCCCCATCTTCTCTCCCACTTCTTCAAAAGCGGCCAACTGGGTACTCCCTTCCCGAATGTGTCGAAGTACCGTCTCGGCGAGCAACAGATCATCTTCCTCGGTCCATGCATCTTGTCGATTGGCTACCATTTTTCATTCTCCTTTTTCTTCATATCATTCTATATATACTAGTAATGTAGTATGAACGAAAAAGGTGAATCTTAAACATCTATTTTGGGATGCACCCCTTCCATCTTCCTGAATAGATTAAAATAGGCGTTTTTAAGAAAGGAGGAGGGAATCGATGATTGGGTTGGCCGGTCTGGGATTTAGTCCCAACCGCTTCCTCGAAGAGGCCCGACTCTCCCCCATGGAAAAGAAGATCTTCCTCGCCATGCTGCACAGTGAAGGAGCCTACGTCTACCCCTCTTTGCATACTCTCCGTTTCGAGCTTCGCCTTCGGGAGGCAACCGTAGAATCAGCCAAGCTCCTCGATGCAACCCCGGCCGGTTTTGCCTCCTTTGCCGCCTCCCGTTGCAATCCGCAGTATTGGAATCGGACCAGGGAAGGGGGATTCCGCTTGAAGGAAGGGGTAGAACCGGCCACCGCACTTCTCGATATCTTTGAAAACGGGGAAAAATACGCGTTCGAATGTGCCACCGCCGTGGTGATCGTCCTCTATCGGTCGGTCTTAACCCTCCTCGGCCGGGAAACGTTTAACCGACTCTTTGCCGGTCTCTATCTCTGGGACTGGAAGGTGGACCGGGACCTTGGATTAACGACCCGCAAAGATGTGGATTACTACCCTGGCGACATCCTCTACTTCGCCAATCCGGACTATGACCCGCGCACCCCTCACTGGCAGGGAGAGAATACGATCCTCTTAGACGATAACCTCTACTATGGGCACGGGATAGGCATTACCACCCGGGAAGAGATCATTCGCTTCTTGAACCGCTACCGGAAGCCGGGTTCCTCACTGTCCGCCGGCATGAAAAATGCGGCTTCCCGTCCCAGCTATCGTTATCTCGCCCAATTCTCCCCGGAAATAAGAGGAGCGGTTCTCCTCTCGTAAACGGGAACCGCTCCTCTGCTACTGCGCCTTTCCTTTCTCGCTCTTTCGCACATAGAGGAAATAGAGAATAAACACCCCTACCGCCGCAGCGACAATATAGGGAAGATATTGTCCGGAAAGCTCCTTTACATGCATCCAATTGGCTCCGATCTGTTCGCCTACGATCAGGAAGAGGAATGACCAAGGGATGATCGCCAACGTGGTGTATAAGATAAAAAGCCAGACTCCCATCTTGGCAATCCCCGCCGGTACCGAGATGGCGTGACGAACCACCGGAATGAAACGGGCGGCAAAGATCACCCCTGGGCCATATTTTTCGAACCATCGCTCGGCCACATCCAGATGCCTTTCATGGATGAGGAGATACTTCCCATATTTTTTTAACAAAGGCCTTCCTCCATAGTATCCGAGCCAATAG